>CAGP01000104.1 GCA_000263275.1 Helicobacter bizzozeronii CCUG 35545
TCCCCTATCAAGGTTTGCATGTCCAAAATGACAAAGACAAGCAAATTATCGCCGATTATGTCAATTCGATCTACTACACCGACCATATTTTAAAAGAGATTTTTGATCTTTTTAAAGACAAGGATGCGATTATTTTCTACATCTCCGACCATGCCCAAGATAATTTTGAGAGCACCACAACCTACGCACACCGCTGTTCTGCTTACGGGGTTGAAATCCCCTTTGTGATCTATGTTACGGATACCTTTAAACACAAGCACCCCGACAAGGTGCAAGCCCTCGCCCAAGCGGTCAATAAACCTTTCATGAGCGATGATCTGATTCACTCGCTTTTGCCTTTGGTGGGGATTCACACGAAGGACAATTTAGAATCTAAAAACCTCTTTAGCCCCGCCTTTGACACGCACAGAAAAAGAATTTATTGTGGGGATCGGCTCTATGAGAAAAAACCCTGACTTGACAAACCTGAGTTCTTTTGTGTAGGATATTTCTTTTAATCCACAAAAGAGTTTCCCATGGTTTTAGACAACCGCTTTTGGCTGTGCTGGCTAGTCCCTGTGGTGGCGAGCTTTTTCTCTGTAGAAGTGCAGGTGTGGGGTGAGGCGTTTTGGCATGTGCTCAAGGTGGCTTTTTATAGCTTTTTGGTTTTCTATGTCTTTTATCTTTTATGGAGTCTGATTCCACACCAAGCCCTAGCCAAGTTCCTAACAAATACCATGCTGGTTATAAGCTTGGTTCTAACTTTCATCGACTTTTTTGCCTCCTATTATTTTCACATGGGCTTTACAACCTCTTTGGTCGGCACGCTCTTAGACCACCAACACAAGGGAGAGCCAAGAGTTTTTAATGGGTGTGGTGCTCCCCCATATGGGCTTTATCTTGGGTTATTGGGCAACTTGTGCCGTTTTCTTATTTTGTGTGCGTTTTAAGTTGTCTTTAAGTCCCAAACAGAGTCTCAAAACCCTAGCCACGCTCTTTGCGCTCTTTTGGGTGCACACTTTAGGGGCTTTTTATGGGCAGGGTGGGCGCGGATTTTTGATCAACCCCAACATTTTAACACGAATCATGCCCCTAGTAAAAGAGGTCTATGCCTTGGTTGCCAGCCTGCATGAATATTCCCAAATCAAAACCATCTATGCCAGCCTCAAGCAAGCCTACCCCAAAGACTACCTCAAAGCCGATTCTAATAGCGTGGATAATGTGGTTTTGATTGTGGGCGAGAGTGCCTCTAAAAATTTTATGGGAGTCTATGGCTACCCTGTGCCTAACACCCCCTTTTTAAGCGATCTGCAAGAGAGGGGGCAAAATTTATTTGTCTTTAAAAACACCATCTCAGCTTTTGCTAGCACCCTGCCCACTTTTCAAACCCTACTGAACTATTCGGATGTGGAAAACCACACCATCCCTTGGTATCGCCAAAGAGATTTGGGCGGTGTTTTTAAATTAGCAGGTTATCAAACCTTTTGGATTGACAACCAAGAAAGCATGGCAGCAAGCAATCTTTACAACGTCCTTGCTTATAACTTTGATCACAAGTATTTTACAGATACGCCCTACAAGGCTATTTTATCCCACCATGATCAATGGGTGATCCCCATTTTTACCCAACAAGTCCAGCCCAAACTGGGGGCTAAAAATCTGATCCTGTTCCATCTATTTGGTAGCCACTCCGTTTATAACCGGCGTTTCCCTAAAAGCTTTGCCAAATTCCACATTAAAGACATCCCCTATCAAGGTTTGCATGTCCAAAATGACAAAGAAAAACAAATTGTCGCCGATTATGTCAATTCGCTCTATTACACCGATCATGTTTTAGAGGGGATATTTAAACTCTTTGAAAACAAAGATGCGATCATCTTTTATCTCTCCGATCACGCTCAAGATATGTTTGAGAGTGCTAACACCTATGGGCACCGCTGTTCTGCTTACGGGGTTGAAATCCCCTTTGTGATCTATGTTACCGACATTTTCAAGCAAAAACACCCCGATAAAGTCAAGGCTATTGCTGGGGCGGTGGATAAACCCTTTATGGCCGATGATCTGATTCATTCCCTCTTGCCCCTTGTGGGGATTCACACCAAAGACAATCTAGAATCTAAAAACCTCTTTAGCCCCGCCTTTGACACGCACAGAAAAAGAATTTATTGTGGAGATCGGCTGTATGAGGGGAAACCTTCTAGGGCAAAAAACTAATGTTAAGAAACCAGGCTAAAAATCGTGGTATGGGGGATTGCAGATAAAACACCCCGGGACACCCGGGGCTGATGCACCTTAACCTTCGTGGTGGTGGTGATCTCCATCATGGTGGTGGTGATGGTGTTCGCCATGATGGTGGTGGTGATGGTGGTGTGTGCCACCATGATAATGGTGATGATGATGATGGTGGTGTTCACTACACTCGTTTTCGTGCCCGTGGCAACATTCTTCGCTATGTCCTGACATGCTGTCTCCTTAAACAAAAATATTCCTGAATGATTAAATCAGGTAGAGTATTCTAGCAAAAAAAATGGTAACCTTTGATATAACTCTGTAAAAAATGATCCAACAACACCCCGAAATAAACTTGGGGGCTGTTTTGCTAAGGTTGTTTGTTTTCTAGCAAAAAATCCCCACTTTTCACACATATAATGCGGGTGTTGTGGATGCTGGGGAGCACTTTTTTATTGGTGATGAGTTTTTCGATTTCATATTGGCTACATGTGCCATGACCGGGGCGCACAAAACGCTCTTTCCACGCCACATATTCGGGTGAATTTTTGATCTGATCATCCAAATACTGCCCTTGATAGATTTCCACAAACTCCATGAATTGATCGCTTAAACCCAATCCATTATCCTTAATGGTACTCTTGCGTTCTGCCTTGTTTTCCTCTAGGACTTTAATATATTCTGTAGAAAGGGCACTCCCCACTTGGGGCGGGCGTTTGTAGGTTTTGGTGATCTTAGTTGTGGTGGTGCTATAAGTGCTGCTCCATTCTTGGTTGCTGTTGGGCTCAATATGCAAACATTGGCGTGTGCGTGCCTTATAACAACGCCCCTCAGAATAATTGGCCCTGCTGAGTTTAAAAGTGTGCATGGTTGTGGTGGGCCCTAACACCTCTATTTTGTCGGGAAGTTGGGTATAAGCAAGCACAATCTTGCCATTCTTGCCACTTGTGGGGTCAGCCTCCAAATTACACGGGCTTAAATCCAAATACTGCCCGCTAGCCTTGTCTAAACCACGCATCACACTAGGGCGGTAAGCCTCTAGCTTGTCATCATCATAAGTCCAATGCCCACATGCAAACTCTTGCATCTCTCCCATGCCCGCTCCATGCTGGATGGTGGGGGATTCCATAGAGGTTTTAGGGGTTTGGCTTGGGGGTGCTTGTTTGTCTGCCTCTTTAACCACATTTTCTTTCTTGTCCTTATTTTCGGCTACAAGGGTTGCTTGGGGGTTTTGGGCGGGTTTAGTTGTGTTGGGGGTTGGTTGGGATGGGGTGGGGCTAGTTCTTGGGGGGATAAAATTGCTCTCAGGTATGGGGATGTAGCTGGGCGCATAGGTGGGGCTAGAGGGGGATGGGCTAGGGTTTGTAGAGATTGGGGGGTTGCTTTGGTTTGGAGTGGGGTAGGCCCTTTGGGTTGGGGGCGTGTTTTGCGTGCTGGCTACCTGCGTGCGGTTAGAACGGGGGGTGCGGGGGGTGCGCGAGCGGGTGGAGTGCGTGGAGGTGGTGGTTTTGATTGATTGGCTATTGCGCCTAGGCGTGCTAGTGCGCCTAGAGGCGGTGCGGGCTTTGCTGGTGGTGTGGGAGCGGGGGGTAGAAGTCCGCCTGCGGGTGGTGCGGGTGGTGCGGGTGCTGGGGGTGCGGGTGGTGCGTTGGTAACTTTTAGGGGTGCTGGTTTTAGGGGTGTTGCTTAAAGCCTTGGAGTTGGTGGGGCTAGTTGGGTCAGTTTGGGTAGCTTGGGGGTTAGCCGCAGTTAGATTTTGTGGGGTGGGAGCTGAGTTGGGAGGGTTTAGCACGCCTAAAACATTTTGGCTAGCCACATACTGGGCATAATCCACCCCCAAAAGGGTAGCCATTTTTTGCACATTAGGTTCTTTAAAGTAAATCTTGCTCCCCTTGGCAATTTTCTTTAAACGCATGGTGCCTAAATTTTGCGTGGCTTGGACTTGCAAGAGGGGGTGGGTGGTGGGTTTGCTCTTTTTGTTGGGTGGGATTTTTTTAAGGTGGGTTGCTTCTAAGATGAGTTTTGAGTTTTGGATCTTGTATATGCCCTCTATAATCAAATGCTTTTGGGGGGCGTTTTTGTAAAACACCACGCCCTGAAAAGTCCCCACCGCTTTTTTTAAATCCAAATCTGCAGAGGTTTGGACCACCAAAGCCTGTAAATAACCCACTAAAAGGATTAAAAATAAAAGGTTTTTCATCATCACCCCGTGTTACGCATGCCTTGGGCAATGCCAATTAAAGTGCTTTGGATATAGGTTTTAAGTTGGGCGTGCTTGGCTTGTGGGGCTTGCTTGAATTGCTTGATGAGTTCAATTTGGAGATAATTGAGCGCATCGATATAGGGTTTGCGCAATAAAATACTTTGTTGCACGACCCCATCGCTCTCTAAAAGGCTCTCTTCTGAGCGCACCGCTAAAATCCAGTGCATGGTTTTTTCAAATTCACTTGTAATTTTTTCCCATATACGGGAGGCACTGGGGTTATCTTTAGCAAAGACATGGTATTGGGAGGCAATTTGCAAATCTACTTTTAAAAGCACTTGGGAGATATTATCCAGCACCACCTTAAAAAACCCGCCCCTTTGGTAGTGGTGGCGCAAAAGGGGCAAATCCCCCACACCCTCTAACCCACTACCCACCCCATACCATGCCGGCAAAATGCTCCGATTTTGCGTCCAAGCAAAGACCCAAGGGATGGCGCGTAAATCCTCAATGTGGCTACTCTCCTTGCGTTTGGAGGGGCGTGAGCCCAAATTGAGTTCTTGAATAAAAACTAAATGGGCGTGGCGGCTTTAAAATAATCCAAAAAATCCGGATGGGTGTAGAGTTCTCTATAGGTTTGATAAGAAGTATTGGAAATGGCTTGCATGATGGGGTTTTGGGGGTGATCCACACTGGGGTTATTGTGATCGTAGGCTCTTTTTTTGAGTAGCGCACCCACCATGCTAGAGAGGTTGTGGCGCGCGCTGGTGGCGTTCAGATAACGCGTGCTGATCATCTCGCCTTGCTCTGTGATTTTCAATGCGCCCTGCACGCTTTGCACGGGGGCACTCAGCAAGGCATCTTCTAAATTCCCCCCACCCCGACTCACACTCCCCCCCCGACCATGGAAGAGCAAAAAGCGGATACCCAATTTTTGCCCTAAGGCTATCAAATTGCTAATAGCCCCGTAAAGATTATAATTGCTCGCAAAAATCCCCCCATCTTTGCTTGAATCAGAATAACCGATCATGATCTCTTGTTGGGAGTCCATGCCCTCTAGGTAGGCTTTATAATGGGGGTTGGCATGCAGGATTTGCATGATATTTGGGGCGTTTTGCAAGTCGTGGATGGTCTCAAAAAGGGGGGTGATCGCAATTTTTAAGGTATTAACCCCTTTTTTGATCGCCAAGCCTGCTTGTTTAGCCAGCCACAGCACGCATAATAAATCGCTGGCTTGGGTTGTCATGGAGACTATTACAGAGCTAAAAATCTCAGGGGCGATTTGGGATTTAGCCCAAACCATGTTTAAAAACGCCTCTAATAGCCGCTTGGTGCTTTCACTGACCTTAGGAATTAGGTCTAACAAATGCACGGGTTCTAAATTAAGGGCGTGGTTTAAAATCTCTAACTTTTGGGATTCATCTAGGCGGTGAAAATCATTGGTAGCTAGCCCCAACAGACAAAAGACTTCACTGAGGCTATGCAAAAACACCTCGCGGTGCTCGCGAAAATCCAAACGCAACAGATGGAAACCACAGAGCAAAACCAAGTGCTTGAAGTGCCATAAAGATGCTTGCAAACTGGGTTCTAGGTTATCTAATAGCAAATCAATATCAGCGAGCAATTCTTGGGCGTTGTGGTAGGCAAAATCTATGGGCAAGGGGGAATTAAGGGCGATGAGGCGGTTTTTAAGCTTGGTTTGCATCAAAATTAATTTAGCTCTAAAGGGCTCTTTGGGGTGTAGCCTAGCACTGGTGGGGTCTAGCTTGTGGTAGTGGGCTTGCAAATCGGCTTGCAAGGCTTTAGAGATTGTGCAAAAAATCGCTGGAGATAGAGAGTTCGCGCACAAGTTGGGCGGTGTGTTTGAGATAGAGATTAATAATAAACTCATGTTGGATCAACACCACTTGGTGCAAGAGGGCGTTACTCACAAAGGGATTACCATCCCGATCGCCTCCAATCCAGCTCCCCAAACAAATGGGCGCGCGCTCTAGGGGCTTGCCTAGCATGTCTTGGATTTCTTGGAAAAGGTCTTGGCAACTGGGCAAAAAGGAGTTTTCCAAGATATAGAGCAAGTTATCCAGCTCAAAGAGCACTTCTAGGCGTTCTTGGCGCACCAGATGGCTTTTCCACAGCAAACGCAAGCGGTAGGCTAGGCGGGCTTTAGCCCCATGCGTGCTGGTGGGGTTACAAGCACGATCAAAAATCATCGCCAAATCTTGGTAAATCTCTTGGATCGCCTCTAAGAAGGTGCGGCGCATGGACTGGGTGGGGTGGGCAGTGAAGACGGGGTAAAAGGTGGTGTGGGTGGCATTTTGATTTAATAAATCTGCTTGGAAACCCTCTTGCATAAGTGCCCTATAAGCTTGATACACGCCCAGTGCGGGGATTTTGTGGCGATCTTCTAGGATATTGATCAAAATGTTATAAAGCGAAAAGGCTTTGATCACGCCCAAAATCTGCTCTGAGGAGGCGATTTTTTCTAATGTCTGGGTGATCTGCTCTTGCCCCTTTGAGATGTTGCCTTCAAATAGACTCTTGAGGGTCAAAAAATAATGCGTGGTGGTGGGGCTAAACTCTTGGAGAATTTCTAATACCATGCGATCTAAAAAGGCTAATTCTTGATGGACTCGTTGATTCACTACGCCCCCGATACAAACAAACCTTAAGTTGTTTTTATTTACAATAGCACCCATTATAATATAAATAAGGTAATGCATGGCGGGGCTTGGGGGTTTTTTACCCATTTACACGGATCAAGATGGCGATTTGGGTCTAATTACATCCCAATGCGTGGGTGTTTTAGGCTATGGCGCACAAGGGCGTGCGCATGCGCTCAATTTGCGTGATAGTGGCGTTCATGTCAAAATCGGGCTGTATGCGGGCAGTAAAAGTGCCCCTTTAGCTAAGCAAGAGGGCTTTAAGGTCTGCGCTGTCTCTGAGTGCGCTCAAGAGTGCGATCTGCTCGCCATGATGCTCCCTGATGAGATTCACCAACAAGTCTATAGCCAAGAGATCGCCCCCTTTTTAAAACCTAACCAAACCTTGCTTTTTGCGCATGGCTTTAGCGTGCATTTCAAGCAGATTCAAGCCCCAAAGGGGGTGGGGGTGATCTTGTGTGCGCCTAAGGGTCCGGGCTATGCGCTCAGAGAAAAATACCAGCAAAATAGCGGTTTATTTGCCTTAATTGGGGTGGAGCAAGAGAATCAACAAAACAATGCCCGTAATTTGGCTCTAAGCTATGCGATCGCCATTGGCTCGGGGCGGGTGGGGATTTTGGAAACGACTTTTAAACATGAGGCATGTGCGGACCTCTTTGGCGAACAAGCGGTTTTGTGTGGCGGATTAGTGGGCTTGTTGCAAAATGCCTTTAATACTTTGCTGGAGGCGGGCTACCCCGCAGAGTTAGCTTATTTTGAATGCGTGCATGAGATCAAGCTCATTGCGGATTTAATTTATAGCAAGGGCCTAGCCAGCATGCAAGAGCATATCTCCAACACCGCCGAATACGGCGGTTTGCTCGCCGCCCAAAAACTCGTTGGCTTAGAGAGCAAAGCGCGCATGCAAGAACTTTTGAGCCAAATTGAGAGCGGGGAATTTGCGCGTGCCTTCATGCAAGAGGCACAAGGGGGGCATAAAATGCTAGCACAACATAAAAACCAGCTAACTAACCAGCTCTTAGAACAGGTGGGGGCGCATTTGCGCGCGCATTTATTCAAGGCATAAGGAGATATTGTGGTTATCACCATCACAAGCGGCAAGGGAGGGGTTGGCAAGAGCACCACAACGGCCAATCTAGCCATCGGGCTAGCCCAGCAAGATAAAAAAGTCGTGGCGATTGATTTTGATATTGGCTTGCGTAATTTGGACATGATTTTGGGCTTAGAAAACCGCATTGTCTATGATGTGGTGGATGTGATGGAAGGGAATTGCAAGTTGCCCCAAGCCTTGATCCAAGATAAACGCACCAAAAACCTGCACTTTTTTGCCCGCCTCGCAAAGCAAGGATAAAAATATCTTGGATAAAAGCAAGGTGCAAGCCTTGATCCAAGAGCTAAGAACCCAATTTGAATTTGTCTTGATCGACTCGCCTGCAGGCATTGAAAGCGGGTTTGAGCATGCCATGCTCTTTGCCGATCGCGCTATTATTGTGGTAACCCCAGAGGTGAGCAGTGTGCGGGATAGCGATCGGGTGATTGGCATTATGGATGCCAAAAGCCAGAGGATTCAAGAGGGGCAGGAGATGCCTAAACATATTTTAATTAATCGCATCAAGCCTGATTTGGTCGAAAAACAAGAAATGCTCTCTAATGAGGATGTGCTCAAAATCCTAGCTTTGCCCTTGATTGGGTTGGTGCCCGAAGATGATAAGATCATCTCAGCGACCAACACGGGCGAACCCATCATCTACACCCAAAGCCCTAGCGCGCTGGCTTTTAGGCGGATCACCCAAAGACTCTTGGGGCAAGAAGTGGAATTTGGGCAATTTAAGAGTAAAAAGGGCTTGGTGGGCACGCTCAAGGGCTGGTTTGCATGAGCGCTTTTTTGGATAAGTGGTTTAAGGGGGGCAATAGTGCCAATGTCGCTAAGGATCGCTTGACTTTGGTGCTAGCCTATGAGCGCAGCATGCGTTTGCCCTACATTGAGGAGATGAAAAAGGAAATCCTAGCGGTTGTGCAAAAATACACCCACAGCACCAGTATCAATGTGCGCACCAATTCTAGCCACAACACCAACACCCTAGAAGTCGAAATTGTGCTAGGTCAGGGCGATGGCTCTTGCTAGCGGTTTTGCTTTTGAGCCATTAGCCTTAGAGATCAAGGGGCTTAAAAACGCCCCCAAAGTCTTTTATTATGTGGGCAACACCCGTTTATTAGACGCACCTTGCAAGATCGCCATTGTGGGCACGCGCAAACCCAGTCTTTACACCCGCCACACCACCGCCCAGCTTGCCAAACACATTACACGCATGGGGGGTGTGGTGGTGAGGCGGGGGGGCGTTTGGGGGTGGATATTACTGCCCAAAAAAAATGCCCTACCCGCCACGATCATGTTTGCCCCTTGTAGTTTGGATTACATCTACCCGCCCTCTAATGCGCCCATTATCCACCAAATCGCCAAGGAGGGCTTGATTATCAGCGAATATGCCAAAAAATTTTCTGCCCTACAGACATTCTTTTTTGGAGCGTAACCGCTTGGTAGTGGCTTTAAGCGATGTGGTGGTGGTTGCTGAGGCAGACATGCACAGCGGATCGATGGTGAGTGCTAGGCTGGCTTTAGAGCAACAAAAAACCCCTTTTTGTTTTGCCCCAACGCTTAGGCGAGAGTTTGGGCACTCAAGAGCTCTTAGAGCAGGGTAAAGCCCAAGCGATCTATGATGTGGAACGCTTTTGTGCCCGCTTGGCTCAAGATTATGATCTAAAGCCCCCAAGAGAGCCCAAAACAAGTGATTTTTTTGCGCTTTTGTAGCCAAAGACCCAGTTTTGAAGAGGCTTATGCGATCTATGGGGATTTTCTCTTAGAACAAGAGCTTTTAGGGGTGATCAAACGCCAAGATGGGCGGGTGATTCTAGCCTAATGATCTTGTTAGCAGCAGATATTGGCTTAAAACGAATCGGGCTTGCTATGTGGGTGCAGGGGGTGATCTTGCCCCTAGAGCCCATTTTACGCCATAACCGCCAACAAGCCAGCCAGCAACTCCAAACGCTTTTAGAGCTCAAAAAGCCCGATACGCTCATTGTGGGCTTACCCGATGCACACTACACCACCACGCGCGCGCGCATTTTGCACTTTGTAGGCTTGCTTGACTTTGCGCCCATTGTCTATGTCAATGAGAGCAGCAGCAGCGAGCTAGCCCTAGAGGGGATTGCCCATCTTAGCCACAAGCAACGCCAACAAGCCCGCAAAAATGGCATGCTAGATAGTTTGGCTGCTTGTGAAATCCTCAGGCGTTATGTGGCTTGCACGCCCTCAATATTGCTATAAAGTGCGATCACATCGTCATCTTCTTCGATGCGATCCAAGAGTTTTTCAATCTCGGCTAGGGCTTGCTCACTTAAAGAAATGGGCGAGGTGGGGATGCGTTGCAAGCAAGCCTTTTGGATGGGGATTTGCAAACTCTCAAAGCCCTCTTGTAATTGCTTGAAGTGTTGGTAATCCCCCAGCACCAAAAAGCTTTGATCGATGATCTCTAGGGACTCCAAGCCATAATCAATTAAGGCTAATTCCATGTCCTCCAAAGAGAGGGGTAGATTAGCTAATAAGCCCTCAAAAACGCTTTTGCGGGCAAACATAAATTCTAGCGATCCATTGGGGACCATACTAGCCCCGGGGGTCTTGTTGAAATAACTTTTCAGATTGGCGATGGTGCGGGTGGGGTTGTCCGTCATGCATTCCATAAAGAGCAAAACCCCATGGTTAGCCTTGCCCTCATAATTGACCTCCACTAATTGCCCCTCTTTGCTGCTGGCGCGCTTGATGGCTGCCTCGATATTGTCTTTGGGCATGTTTTGGGCTTTGGCGTTGAGTATGGCGGTGCGTAATTTGGCATTGCTGGCTGGATCGCCCCCACCCTCTTTGGCTGCCAGCGTGATGGCTTTGGCTAATTTGGGGAAAACCTTACTCATTTTATCCCAGCGTTTTTCTTTGGCTGCTCGTCTGTATTCAAAAGCACGTCCCATTAAAATCCTTTCTGTAAGAGTTGTGCCACTTCTTTAGCGTGGTAGCTGATGATCATATCCGCCCCCGCACGCTTAAAAGCGATCATGGTTTCTAAAAGCAAGCGATCATAATCCATTAAATTATGGGCTTGGGCGAGTTTGAACATCGCATATTCCCCGCTCACATTGTAAAGAGCAAGGGGTAAGAGCGTGCGATCCTTAATGCTACGCACAATATCCAAATACACCAAAGCGGGCTTGACCATCAAAATATCTGCCCCTTGAATCTCATCTTCTAAACTCTCTAAGATCGCCTCTTTGGGGTTGGCATAATCCATTTGGTAACTCTTGCGATCCCCAAAACTGGGGGCAGATTGCGCCACATCTCTAAAGGGACCATAATAGCTACTGGCAAACTTAGTGGAGTAGCTCATGATCGGTGTGTGGGGGTAGCCCCCTTGATCCAAGGCTTGGCGAATCGCTAAAACCATGCCATCCATCATCGCACTAGGGGCGATCACATCCACCCCACTTTGGGCTAGGATAACAGCCTGCTTGCCCAAAATCTCTAGGGTTTTGTCATTATCCACGCTTTGATCGCGCAAAATGCCACAATGCCCGTGATCGGTGTATTCACAAAAACACAGATCAGCAATCACCACCAAAGAGGGCAACTCTTTTTTAATGGCACGCGTGGCTTTAGCCACTATATGATCGGCATTAAGCGCACTTGAGCCTTGAGCGTCCTTGTGGCTGGGGATTCCAAATAACAGCACGGCTTGAATGCCCAAATCTTGCAACAAGGCGCATTCTTTTAAGATCATATCAATACTCATTTGGAACACCCCGGGCATGGAGGCAATGGGGTTAGACACCCCCACCCCCTCAAGCACAAATAAAGGCGCGATAAAATCAGCAACATGCAGTCTTGTTTCACGCACCAAAGCCCGTAAATTTTCTGTGGCACGCAAGCGTCTTAAGCGTCTAAACATCAAAAATCCTTTTTTTGGTTTTGATAGGGGCTGGTTAAAAACAGCACGCACAGCACACCCACGCTAAAGCCGGCAATGAGCGCGCCGATGGTGTGGGCGTTGTAATAAATGCGCGCACCCATTGTCAAAAAGGCTAAGGGCAAAAAGATCAGCCACACCCAGCTATAACGGCGCACCAAAAAAGCTAGGGCACAAGCGATCATCGAGGAATGCCCGCTGGGCATGTTTTTAGAACTCCCATTGGGGCGCTCACCCAAACGCCTACTAAAGATCACCACATTATTAAGCCCCATTTAAAGGAATGCGTGGCGATGGTGGTGGCGATACTCACATGGATAATTTGGATCAGACCGATCGGATCGCGTTTGATTAAGGGCAGGGCAAAAGAGGCAAGAGTGGGCACAAAACGGGCATAATGTTCGGTGGTGTCAAAAACTAGGGGGACTTGGGGTTGCTTGGCGATCTTGGGAAAAGGGGTGATCGCCCCGATGATAAAGAGTAAAACAAAAAGGGCAATGCTTTTAAGGGGGAGTTTTTGGGGGAAACTTTGGGGGTAGAGGGTTTTAAATTTAGTGTTCTTCATGGGCTTTAAAAATGTCTAAATCGGGGGTATAGGCATTACAAGGCTTTTGTGCGCCAAAAGCCCCCAAAATGCTAGAAAAAATCACACTTTGCTGGTAATCTTGCTTAATGGGTTTAAAATGGCGTGTGGCTTTAAAGGCATTATTAGCATAGACAATAAAGGGGACTTGTTTTTGCAAATCCGGGGCAATGAGGTAGGGCGTGCCATGCAAATACATGCCATGCTCGCCCAAACTCTCCCCATGGTCGCTCATATACAACAACAATGCGGGTTTGGGGCTGTGTTGCAAGGTATCCACCATGCGATCGAGCACTTGGTCGTTATAGGCAATGGTGTTATCATAGGCATTCACCAAACTTTCTACACTGCATGCATTGGGTTCGCTATGGGTGCAAAGGGGCTTAAAGGGGGCAAAATGGGGGGGCACTTTATCCACATACAGCGGTCCATGCGAGCCTTTAAGGTGCAAGATGATCAAAACATTATCCTTAGGGTAACGCTCCAACACATGGGGCAAGGCAAGGGCTAGGGCTCCATCAAAGCTTAAAAATTTGGGGATCAATGCCCTTTTGTTTGAGCCACTCTTGCCAAAGGGATAAGGGGGGTTTCCAATCAATTTTCATGGGCGGTTCGGCATCATTGAGGCTGAGCCACACCACCTTAACCCCCTGTCTGTGTAAAAATGAGGGCAGATTTTCATAGCCGGCTTTGGGGGCGAGCATGCACGCCAGCGCGGCGGTGGTGTAGGTGGCACAGGAGGTGGCTTTGAGGGCTAGGATTTCATGGTTATCCATGCGTTTTTGTAATTTGGGTGTGGTGGCTCTAGGATAGCCATAAATGCCATAATTAGCCCGCCGAGCACTCTCGCCTATAGCCAAGACCACAATCGTGTTGTGGGCATGGATGGGGGTATTTTCTAAGAGTTTGGGGGGGCTTTGCTGGATCGCATGCAGAGCAACCCGCAGGGCATTGATGCTATAGCTATAGGGCAGAGCCAACCCGCCGATATTTTTGGCATGGTGATCCAAAAAAGAGCCATTGTTTGGCATGCGTGAAACTCCAAATGAAAAACACCAGTGCCGAGCCTAGAAAAATGCCCGCTTGGGTTTTTAGTTTTGGTTTGGCAATGGGGATGGCATAGAACAACCCAGCTAGCCCCAAGCCTAGCAACCCATAGAACCATAAATTCCCCCCCAAAAATGCGCCCGCCTCGTGGGTGTTGGTGTTAAAGACATTCCCCATCATCGCCCTAGTCAAAAAGACATGGTAGGTGTGGATAAAATAAAAGGCAAGGGCATTACACAGAGTCAAAAAAGCAAAAACAGCTTGCATGCATTTATTGCCCAACAAGGAAAGCGCGGCTAAAACCATGTTGGTGGTGCAAATATAGGCGATCGTTACGCTGATGACAACCCCCCACCCACCGCCATGTTTTAAAATATAATCCAAAAGAGGCTTATGGAAGAGCAAGAAAGAGATAAAACTATAAAATAAAAGCGTGGTCAAAAAGGGTAAGGGCTTTTTAAAAAATCTTAACAACACCAACTCCTAAAGCCCCACCCCATCAAATTCCTAACAATCCCCTTTATTTGCCTACATAGACTTGTCTGGGTCTTGTGATTCGGGCTTGGGAGTTTTTCACATGTTCTAAAAGTTGCGCGCACCAGCCCACCGTGCGCCCGATCACAAACACGGGGGTGAAAAACCGCGTGGGGATTTTCAAAGCCGTTAAGATCGTGCCCGAGTAAAAATCCACATTGGGGTAGAGGTTGCGGGAGATAAAGTATTCATCTTTCAAGGCGACCTCTTCAACTTTAGCGGCGATCTCATCGAGTCTAGGATTCATTTTAATGCCCTTGGCTTGTAGGTCGTCCTTGAGTTTCTTTAAAATCCGCGCTCTGGGATCGTAACTTTTATAGACCCGATGCCCAAAGCCCATGAGCTTAAAGGGATCATTTTTGTCTTTTACGCGGGCGATGTATTTTTCAACATTCTTAACATCCCCGATCTCCTCCATTTGGAGCAAGACTTTTTCATTAGCCCCGCCATGCAAATGCCCCCAAAGTGCACTAATGCCCGCACTGATAGCCGCATAAGGATGCACGCCTGTAGAGGCGACATTACGCACGGTGGTTGAAGAAGCGTTCTGCCCGTGATCGGCATGCAGGGTCAAAATCTTATCAAAGGCTTCGACCTCTAAGGGGGTGATTTCACTTTCGCCATGCAATTCGTGTTTTAAGCGCCCATGCGGGTAGGCTCTGAGCATGAATAAAATATTTTCAATATAGCTACGCCCCACATCGGGGTAAATAATGGGCGCACCGATCTCGTTGCGGTAACAAATAGCCGCTAGGGTGGGCATTTTAGCGACAATGCGCCTAGCCATCGTTTGGTAATCCTCTTCGGTGTTCATCACGGCATGATCAAAATAGAAGGTGGAGAGGATGGACACCCCGCTAGAAAGTTTTGCCATTGGGTGGGCATTGGTGGGGAAGGCAGCAAACATGTTCATCAAAGTCCCGTGGATAAAACTGCGGTGGCGCAATTCCAGCTCAAACTCCAGCGACTCGCTTTCATTTTTGGGCAGTTCGTCAGTGAGCAAAAGCTTACACACATCGACATATTTATACTTGGCAACCAGCTCTTCAATGGGATATCCCTTGTAGTAGAGCTCGCCTTTTTTGCCATCGATGTAACTAATGGTGGATTTGCACCCCGCCGTTGAAGAATACCCCGGATCATAAGAGACCATCCCCGCACTCTCATAGAGTTTAGAAAAATCAATGGCTAGGGGACCCCTTGTGCTGGCGATCGTGCCAAACTCAAACTTTTGACCGGTTTCATTATTGGTTAGTGTGATTGACATAGATTTCCTTTTTATTCCATTATACAGGATCAAATATTATTAAACATTGAAGTAGCCCCACACACCAAGAATGCTTGCCCCCTTAGGCGTGTTTTAATGTGTAAAAATGACCTGCATGCAATATTAGATTTTCTGTGCTAGAATGTTAAAAAATCTTTAAGGAGAGTTTTTATGTCTTACAACCCTAAGTATTTGTCTTTGCCCACAGAGGGGGAAGCCATCAGTGTTAAGGAGGGCAAATTGCATGTGCCCAATAACCCCATCATTCCCTTTATTGAGGGCGATGGTATTGGCGTGGATATTACCCCGGTAATGCGTAAAGTGGTGGATGCCGCCGTGCAAAAAGCCTATCAGGGCGCAAAAAAGATCGCTTGGTATGAGGTCTTTGTGGGGGAAAAATGTTACAACAAATTTAAGGAGCACGCAGAACTGAGCCTTGAGGAACAATGGCTACTGCCCGACACCATCGAGGCGATCAACCATTTTAAGGTGTCTATTAAAGGCCCCCTCACCACGCCCGTAGGTGAGGGCTTTAGGTCGCTCAATGTCGCTTTGCGCCAAAAAAATGGATTTGTATGTCTGCTTGCGCCCCGTGCGCTGGTATTCAAGCCCTAGCCCGGTGAAAGAGCCGCAAAAAGTAGATATGGTGATTTTCCGTGAAAATAGCGAGGATATTTACGCCGGGATCGAGTTTAACCAAGATAGCCCAGAGGCTAAAAAGCTCATCAAGTTTTTACAAGAGGAGTTGCATGTCAAAAAAATTCCGCTTCCCCCAAACCAGTAGCATAGGCATTAAACCCATTAGCCTAGAGGGCACAGAACGGCTCGTGCGCAAGGCGATCCAATACACTATCGACAATGATCGCGCTAGCCTCACTTTCGTGCATAAGGGCAATATTATGAAATACACGGAGGGGGCATTTATGAAATGGGGCTATGCCCTAGCCCAAAGAGAATTTGGGGCAAAAGTGCTAGACAAGGGTCCTTGGTGTGTGCTTAAAAACCCCAAAACCGGTAAAGAAATTGTGATTAAAGACATGATTGCCGATGCTTTCTTGCAACAAATCTTACTGCGCCCGGCTGAATACGATGTGATCGCCACGATGAACCTCAATGGGGATTATATCTCAGATGCGTTAGCCGCAATGGTAGGAGGGATTGGGATTGCTCCGGGAGCTAACATGAATGACAGCGTAGCGATGTTTGAAGCCACGCACGGGACTGCGCCCAAATACGCCGGTCTTAACAAGGTCAATCCGGGCTCGATTATTTTGAGCGCAGAGATGATGTTACGCCACATGGGCTGGGTAGAAGCAGCCGATTTGATTGTCAAAGGCATGCAAAAAGCCATTGAGAGCAAAAAAAGTAAACTTATGACTTTGCGCGCTTGATGGAGGGCGCAACAGAGGTATCTAGCTCAGAATTTGGCGAGGTAATTATCGCGCATTTATAGGGAACGGGGGGCAAAGTAGGGGGGGTGGCGTGTCTTGTTTTGGTTGTCTTGGGTAGGGTCTTGATTTTTGGGAGTGGTTAAAATGGCTACTAGTTTTGTTGCGAGGAGAACAGATGAAACAAGTCGATAAGATTTATGATGCACCCTCTAAACATTGGGTGGGTAATGGGTTTTATGTCGCCTCCATGTTTAGTTACCACGATACACACAAAAATTGCGACCCGTTTTTGCTTTTAGACTACAACGCGCCCTACCATTTTAAAGGGGGTGGAGGGGAGTTTGGTGTGGGATCACACCCGCATAAGGGCTTTGAGACGGTTACGATTGCCTATAGTGGCGAAGTGGAACATGCCGATTCGCATGGGGGAGGCGGGGTTATCACCCCCGGGGATGTGCAGTGGATGACGGCAGGTTCTGGCATCATCCACCAAGAATTTTATTCCCAAAAATTTTCCAAAGAGGGCGGGGTGTTTGAAGTGGTGCAACTTTGGGTGAATTTGCCCAAAGCCCATAAATTAACCCCGCCCAAATACCAAGCAATTAGCGCACGGGATATCCCAAGTGTGCCCTTAGAGGGCGCAAGCAAAGCACGAGTCATTGCAGGGGAGTTAAGGGGCGTTAAAGGCCCGGCAAAAACCTTTTCTCCCATCAATTTATGGGATTTAGAAGCACACAAGGGCGATACTTTGCGCTTGGATATTCCAGATGGGCATAATGTCTTGATGTTGGTGCTGGATGGTGTGTTGGCATTAGAAGGGCATCAAGCCCACCATGAACAACTCATCACCTTCCAAAAAGGGGGATCACAGATCAATTTTTCTACCCTTGAAAAAGCTAAGGTGCTTGTGCTCACAGGCGAACCCTTGGATGAGCCCATCGCTGGATACGGGCCCTTTGTGATGAACACCCAACAAGAAATTGCACAAGCCATAGAGGACATGCGCTCAGGGCGTTTTGGGAATCTTTAAGACAGATCGATCTGTTTTCCTCTCTATGCCAAAGAGAGGAGGCGCACCAGCGACCCCTAAAGTCAAGAATTCTTAAGTTGCTCTAAGCGCTCTTTTTTGCTCCCAATATCGGTGATTTGGATACCAAAGTTACCATCCACAATCACCACCTCTCCCTTAGCAATCACCTTGTCATCTACCAAGATTTCAAGCGGGTCATTGACCATTTGGTTGAGCTCGACCACACTGCCAATATCCATGGACACGACATCTTTTAAGATCATCTTTTTTTGCCCGATCCGCACCCGCACATTCAGCTTGACATCTAAAAGCATGTTGATGTTGCGCGCCTCAACTTGCTCTAAGGGGTGATCCCCCTCCATGCGCTCGCTTCTTTGCACCACGGGGATACTGGGCATGGAGGGAGCGGGTCTACCCTTAGGGACATTTTGGGGGGCTTCTTTTTTATTGAAAATATCAATGAAGACTCCCCCACAGAAAATAAAAAAGCTCGATTCAATCTTATCGAGTGCAAAACTAAATTCATACCCATCGCTATAAGGATCGAGCAGGGCAGCATCGTGGGCAAAAACGGCTTGTTTGGCTTCAAAACTCAATTTGGGCATGACCTCTTGAGAACTTAGGGCAGTGGTGAGCGCGCCAAAGACATTGGAGCCAATTTCTTTAATGGCATCCAAGTCATCAGCCTCTAAAGCCTCTTTGCTCACCCCCTCCCCCCCCACCATCAAATCCGCTAGAGCGGTCGCCATGGGCACGGGTATAGCTAGCGTGATGGTGAGATTGGCTTTTGAATTGATTTGGATGGTAACAGAGGCATGTTCGATAAAGATAAAATCCCCCACGGAGATTTCACTTTTTAACGCCACTTCCGGAGTTTTGCCTAGCAACCCCCCCACGGTTGAGGTAAATTCCTGCACAAAGAGTTTTAAAAAATCTGCAATCATTCTTCTTCCTCCTTAATGTTGCCAATTTTGACTTTTCTTTGGTTTTCCAAGACTTCCAAGACCTCTTTGACGCGGTCTTTTTCGGTTTGGATCACTTCTTTAATGCGAATCGTCTTGCGATAGCCCCGATAGCCCACGGTTGCCAAGTAACGCTCTTTGTTGTCGATACTCACCACCACGACATCATTAGCCACCTTATTTAAGCGGAGCGTATCCCCCACATTCAAATCTAAAATTTCGCGCAAGGTGAGCTTAACCCCCCCTAAAAATGCCGACACATCTACGCTTGCTCCCCCCACTAGGGCTTGCAACTCTTTATTGCGGCTTTTTTTTAGAGCTGGTCTCGGTGAGCATCACATCGCGATTGCCCATTTTAGAGAGAATCCCCTCAATGGAGATGACCGGGTAGCACAGATTCATCATCCCTCTAGAATGCCCGATTGCAATCTCCATCACCACCATGATCACGATCTCATTTTGCGCCACAATTTGCACGACATTGGCACTTGATTCCTTGGCATCAATGGTGGGGAAAAACTCGGTAACCGGACTCCAAATGTCCTTTAAAATCTGCATCACTTGTTTTAAAACCGTGTCTAGCAAATTCAATTCAATATCGCTAAATTCACGGGTTTGATCGTAGGTGCTCCCCTTGCCCCCCAAAAGCCTATCGATCATGGGAAAAACAATGCTAGGATTGACCTCTAAAACCCCATTACCCCCCACGGGTTTCATGGAGAAGACATTAAAGCTTGTGGGGCTAGGCAAACTCATTAAAAATTCCCCATAAGTCATTTGATCCACGCTGTGTAATTGAATCTCCACAATGGAGCGCATGATCGCTGAAACTTGGCTAGAGAGGCTGCGTGCCATTTTGTCATGGATACTGCGGAAAGATCGCAACTGCTCCTTGCTCACCCGATTAGGGCGTTTGAAGTCATAGAGGGTGATCTGTTTTTGGGGGAGAATCTCATGCTTTTGGAGGGTATTGACATCATCGGACTCATCGACCACCTCTAAAAGCGCATCGATCTCTTCTTGGCTTAGAATATCAGCCATGCACGCCTCCTAGCGATTTTCTAATCTTTTTGATCACCTCTTTGATGATCTGTGAGATTCGCGACTCGGTGATCCCTAAGATGTCCTTGATCTCACTGAGATTGAGTTCTTACAAAAAAAATAAAGCTGGATAACCAGTTGTTCGCGATTAGACATGGTCTTTAAGATCGCCTGAATCGCGCCCACCAACTCCTCAAATTCTAACTTTTTGGTGATGGTGTCTTGCTCAATGGCGTTAAACTGCTCGTCCATAGGCACATGCGCATAAATATCAGAGGCGATCTTGGCATCTCTGATCTTGCTAACATCCTCTTGTAAGACCTGCGCCAAATAGACATCATCGGGCTCTTCGCCATGCTCATTAAAATATTTGGAGATCTCATAGTCAATGTTTTTAATGAGTTTCCTAGAGGAGCGCGAAACCACATCTAAGGAGCGCAAATAATCCAACATCGCCCCATTCACGCGGGTTTTGGCATACCCCCAAAACGAATCGTTTAACGAGATGTCATAACGCCTAGAGAGTTTGATGAGCTCCTCTGTGCCCACAGACACCAAATCATTAAAATCAACTGAGCTAGGCAAGCGTTCCTTGAGTCGAAAAGCCATCGAACGCACGGCGGGCAAATATTGGATCGCTAACTCATCTTGGGAGTTTTGGATCTGGTCATCGTAAGAAGACCCCTTTTGGCGGATCGCTCTCACGGGTTACCCCTCATCAAACTCGTAAGTATGGACATACTTTAACAAATCGTCAATTTCTTTTTCGCGTTGGGTGAATTCTTTATTGAAATAAACCAAGCGGCGTTCTAATTCTGCTTTGTTTAAAAACTTCTTACGCGGATTGACAAAGCCCATATAAATGGACGCAAAGAATAAAATGATGAGATAAAACCCCACGGTGGCGACCAAAGTCCCAAATAACACAAATTCGGGCTGATCGAATTTTAACAAAGAAAGAATCAAGCCGATGAAAAACCCGCCCACAATGGAGAAGTTGATAAAGTTTTCTAATTTCATCTCGCACCTCACAAATAGCGCAACAAGCGTCTAAAAAAACCCAATAAAATTATCTTTAGGGGTTTCCAGCACGCCCTGTTCCAATTTTAGGGTTAGAATTTTAACAATTTGGTTCATGGCAAATGAAAAGGCGTTAAAAGGCTCGCTTTTGCACAGAAGTTTGCGGTTTTTAATCGATTGCTTGATGGCGTTGTTGTTTTGGATATAGCCCAAGTAGTTTAAGGTCATGTTGGGGATATTTTCTTTTGCCACTCTCTGGATTCCTCCAAAAATCTGCAAACTCTTTTCAGCCGAGTCTACCATATTGACTAAAACAAAGACATTATCTTTTGTCTTGGAATTGACCTTGATCGTGGTGTAGGCATCGGTGATGGCGGCTGGATCGGAAGTGGTGATCACCACCACCGAATCGCTGGCGCGCAAAAAAGCTTGGGTGAATTCCCCAATCCCTGCCCCCGTATCAATGATCATGTAATCCAGATCGTCCAAAATGTTTTGTTCATCCACAAAGCTATCTAAAATCTCTTGGCTGACATACTTAAAAATCTCTTCCCCGCTATCCCCGGGCACCAAATAAAACCCCTCTTCAATGGGATAGACCACATCGCTAAAACGCACCTCCCCCCTTAGGGCGTGTAAAATGTTTTTGGTGGTCTTGATCCCAAAAATAATATCCAAATTGGCTAGTCCAATATCGGCATCCAGCACGCCCACCTTGTAGCCAGCCTTAAACAAACAATAGGCTAGATTAGCACTAATGGTGCTTTTGCCCACCCCCCCCTTACCGCTCGTGATCGCCACAAACTTTGTCTTGCCCTTGTTGTTAAAAATGCTTCTGGGCTCCATGATGTTTTCTAAGCCGCTTGCTTGATTATGCTTCATGGATTTTTCCTACCCGGGTGGGAAAACCCATCCAACATGCAATCCACCAAGTAATCATTGCTGGCGACCAATAAATCCGCTGGGACTTCTTGCCCAATAGAAAGATAGCTAATGGGCTTTTTGCTCTCATAGACCAATGAAAATAAATTCCCAAACCCCCGACTCTCATCTAGCTTTGTAAAAATCAGGCTATCAATCTCTAAGGGGCTAAAGGCGTTGTAAATGTCCTTTAAATCCTCGTATTTGGTGGTGAGCGACAACACTAAGGTCGTATCGATTTTATAACCATGTTCGGTGAATTTCTTCAAATTCTCAATCTTTTTCTTGTCATGCTGGGAATGCCCGGTGGTGTCGATCAAAATCACATCGCAATACTCCAAAGCCTCCATCTCTTTAGCAAAATCCTCCGAATCCATCACGGTTTCAATGCTAATTTTCATCTTTTTGGCATACCACATGAGTTGTTCGACTGCCCCGATTCGGTAGGTGTCTAAGGTCAAAATCCCCACCTTATACTTTTGGTTTAACAACTTGGAGTAACGCGCAGCTAGCTTGGCTAAAGTCGTGGTTTTGCCCACACCCGTAGGGCCCACCAACATTAAAATCTTTTTGTAATTGGGGTCCAAGCCCTCATGGCGGCAATAGATCATTTTGCGTAAGACCTCTCTAAAATAACGCTTGACCGTTACAGAGTTTTCCCGCATTTTAACGGGCATCAGCTCCAAGCTCAAACGCATGATCTCATCTAGGTGCATTTTATGCATGCCACTATGTTTAGCCAAGCGGTAAATCTCGGCAAACTCTTGGGGGATGAAGAGCCCTTGCTCCTTTTCCTCGCTCCACACCATGTTTCGGATCAGCTTCAAATTATCGTTGATCTTATTCAACTCACCTTTAATGGAGTGCAAGCCCTCATCGGGTTTGTTAGCTGGGGGCGGGGGGGCTTTTGGCTTGCTCTCTGGCTTGGGCATCTTTTAAGCTGCTTTGGGCAATTTGGGTTAAGCCCTTAGGCACGCTCAGTGTGGGCGGGGATTCTTCTTGATTTTCCACACCGGCTAACTTGCGCATCTCCTTAATGGCTTCAGAGAGTTCCAAATCTACCGCTTCTTGAGGGGGAGGGGCTTTGGGGGACTCAGGGCGCACACTCTGCAAGGCTTGATCCAAGCGTTCTTGCATGTTATTGCTCTTAGGGGGTTTGTTCTCCTCGGCAGGTTTATCCACAGCGACCACCACTTCATACAGCCCGGGCTCTGTCAATGTTTTCTTGCGAATCTCTTTGGCTTTCACCACCAAAGCATTGTGCCCATGCTCACTTTGGGCTAATTTGAGTGCTTCAGCGGTGGTCTCCCCGCTATAAGTGTAAAGTTTCATGATTCTCTCCAAGCCAAATGCCCCAAGATCAAGGGCACAAGAACCGATTCACGCCGACTCCACTCAGGGTGGGGTAACATGCGGTGTGCTTGCCTAGATACGAGGCGGTTAAAAAAAATCACATCAATATCAAGGGTGCGGGGCGCATTTTTAAAGGCACGCTTACGGCTACGCCCCCAGCGTCTCTCTAAGTAAAAGATGAGGCTGAATAATTCTAGGACGCTCAATGCGGTTTTAAAAGAAAGGGTTGCGTTGTAAAAATGGGCTTGGTGGTGGTAACCAAAGGGCGGGTTGAGATAGAGGGGTGAAGAGGTCAATAAAGAAAAAGCGCGGTGTCTAGCAAACCACAACCAAAGCCACTCAAAAATCTTTTTAGAATCGCCCACATTGCTCCCTATGCCCAGCGTTGCTGTATTCTTCAAATCCCACACACGCCCGCATTTTCGTGGGAAAAACGGAGAATATACCAGCGTACGCATCCACTCTTAAAGAATCTGTGCCCTTGAATCGTGCACGACCACGAGATCCTCAATTCTAATCCCATACTTGCCCGGAATATAAATCCCGGGTTCAATAGAGAAAACCATGCCCTCCTCAACCACCATTTGGCTTTTGGGCGAAATAAAGGGCAATTCATGGATGTCTAATCCAATCCCATGTCCGGTGCCATGCCCAAAAAAACGCCCATACCCGCTTTTTTCAATCACGCCCCGCGCGATGGCATCGATTTGCTGACCTGTCATGCCTGCCCGTAATTGCTCGATCGTGCTCTCTTGGGCTTGGCGCACAATGTCATAAATCTTTTGCAACTCAGGCTCATTAAAGCGTTGGGCTCTCTCAAAATCTAAATCCCCATCAAAAAGGGCACAACGGGTGCGATCCGAGCAATAACGCTGGTATTTCAAGCCCATATCCATTAAAAGCAAATCGCCCTTTCTAAGGTGGGTTTGTAAATCGGGGAGGGCATGGGGTTTAGCCGCATTGGCATTGATGGCAACAATGGGCTCAAAGCTCAAATCATACGCCCCTTGCTGGGTTAAAAATTCCTTGACCTTGAATTGCAAAAACGCCTCGCTAGGCTCAGACAAGCTTTGCACACAGCTAGCAAACTCCTTTAATGCCCGCACATTAAGACTCTGAGATTGCTTGAGCAAAGCGATCTGTTCGGGAGTCTTCACCACGCGCTGTTTGCGGTGGTAATCAACTTCCCCTACCAACTTCTCCCCCAAATGCGCCTCTAGGCGTTGGTAATTTTGCAAGGTGATTTGGGCGGGGTCAAAATAGAGTTTGTTAGGCGGGGTTTTTTGCACCAAATCGATCATGTGCGCCCACAAGTCTGAACCCTCCACCACCTCAACCCCCCCTTGCACTTGCGCGCGCGCCTCTAGGGTGTATCTGGAGTCCGTGATAAAAAACGCGCGATCCTCAAGTTGCAAAAAAAATTGCGTGATCACAGCTATACCCACACGCAAAATATTGGGCACTCTCATTGGTGGTGAAATGCGCCACTACTGCCCTCTAGACTCAAGTGAGGGGTTTTGGTTGCCTTGGCTTTCCTTAAGGGCTTTAAATTCAATGAGGATTTGTTTCATCGCAATTAAAGCCATGTGGTAACCAAGAGCCCCAAACCCCGTGATCACGCCCGCACTCACCATGCCAGTATAACTTGTGCGCCTAAAGTCCTCACGCGCAAAAATATTGGTCAAATGCACCTCAATTACGGGCATATCAGCCAACATAATCGCATCGCCAATGGCAATTGAAGTGTGGGAGAAAGCCCCGGGGTTAATCACAATGCCCTCATAGTCGCTCCCCACGCACTCTTGAATTTTATCAATAATTTCGCCCTCAAAATTGCTTTGAAAAAACTCCAATTCCAAATCATTTTGTTTGGCAAAATCTTCCATGTTCTCATGGATTTGATCCAAAGTGATGGGCCCGTAGAGTCTAGGATCCCTGTGCCCTAACATATTAAGATTAGGTCCTTGAATCACCAAAATTTTCATGCCATTCTCCTTACCAAATGAAAGATTAAAGAGGTCATTATAGCATAAAACTCCCGTTTAAAGCCCAAAGGCTTAGAGTGTGAAATTATGGACAATCTTTTGGAGATTTTGGGCAGTAACCTCTAGGGTGCTAATTTCTTTGGTGTTGCCCAACATCGATGCCGCCACCTCGTGCGCCATGCGGGCGATCTGATTGACCTTATCAGCGATGTTCTCAATGCTTTGGTGCTGATCTTTGGAGTAAGACACGACATTTTTTGGCATCTTTTAAGGAATGGGTGGCTTTGTCATAAATGGCTTCTAGGGCATAGGATGCGCCATCGACATTGTCCTTGTCTTTTTTTTGATCTCAGCGACCATGTTTTCTATACTGCCCACCGATCTTTTGGTCTCCTCTTGAATGAGCTGGATGATGTGGTTGATCTCTTGGGTGGCTTTGCCCGTGTGTTCGGCTAACTTGCGAATTTCATCAGCCACCACTGCAAATCCACGCCCATGCTCGCCTGCGCGTGCTGCCTCAATAGCGGCATTTAAGGCTAATAAATTGGTCTGATCGGCAATGTCTTGAATCAACCCAGCACTATTGCCAATATTTTGCACATGCTGGTCTAAGGATTGGATTTGGGTGGCCGAATCTGCAGCACCACGGCTAATACCCACCATGCTTTGGGCGGTCTCCTGCATAGCCTCCTTGCCTTTTTGACTCAATTCCACGCTTTGGAGCGAATTGGCCTCTGTTTGCTCGACAATGTTACGCACGCATTTGACGCTCTCTTGGACTTGTTGCATGCATTGTGTGAGCTGGTTTGTCATGTCCTCTTGCTTGTTGGCGTTTTCTTGAGAGAGGCGGGACAAATTGGCAATGAGGCTAGATTTATCAGAAATATCACTAGAAGATTGGCTAATTTGCGTGATGATCTCAATCATGGAATGTTGCATGTCCCCCAGTGCGTCCAGTGCGCTGCCTTCAAACTTGGTTTGGACGGGCTTAGAGAGATCGCCCTTTGCCACCAAAGCAATGATCTGCTTGAGTTGCAAGGGTTCAGCACCCAAAGCGCGCATGATATTGCGCACAATCATAAAGGCAAGTCCCATGCCCGCAAGTGCAGCCAGCAAGGTTAAAAAGATCATCAATGTGCTAAAACCGCTGGCAATATCGCGCGCCATCGGTGTGAGTTGTCTGTTGAGATATTCTTCATAATCAATCAAGGCATTGACAGCGGCTAACCACTTGACAAAATTAGGCCCTGTTTCTTGGCTCAAAAACTGCGCCGCCTTTCTTTCATCTTGGCGTTTTAACGCAATGGTTTTTTCGATTTGGGGGAGAGTGATGGCTTCTATGCGGTTGATATTCTCGACTAACTTTTTTTCTTGGCTGCTGATATGATCGGCTAGCTGGGTAAAAATCCCCTGCATGAGGGCTTTATTTTTCTGATAATCTCCATAGAGCTTGTCAATCAAATCGATTTGCTTTTGCATATAGGCATCATCTTGTGCCAACACCACATCCCGAATCGCAATGGATCGATCATGCACGCTGCCTCTGAGATTGATCGCATAGCGTTGCTTGACCGCATTAAAGTCTGTCAGTTCCGTTAAAATGTGATTGATACTATGCACTCTAGATACGCCCACAATCGTAACAATCACCATTAAAAAAATGATCACACCAAAACCCCCATAGAGCTTTTGGGATACACTTAATTTACTCATGAATTTCTCCTCAATTTCTTGTTTTAAATTGTATGCTAGATTAAAGGTTAATTGCTATGAAACTCTGTCTATTATAATACAAGGATGTGTGGTTTGGGCAATATGTCTTAAAATATCCGTTTTGGACTTAGCCTAAATTAAAGCGCATAATGCTACAATGATGCATGCGTATTGACAAATTTTTAAATGCAACCAATATCACTAAACGGCGTGCGATCGCGCTGGATATGCTCAAAGAGGGCGTGGTTTTTTTAAATGGCGCGCCTGTCAAGCCCAGTAAAGAGGTTAAAATAGGCGATGTGCTCCAAATTAAGTATTTGGATCGCTCCAAGTCCTACCGCGTGCTGGCTATCCCCACGCTTAAAACCATTCCTAAAACCCAAAGCCATTTGTTCGTGCAAGAATTAGAATAAATCCCAATAGAAAGGTTTTTGATGCAAGATTATAAAGACAGCCTCATCCTCCCCCAAACTTCCTTCCCCATGAAAGCTAACGCCATTGCCAACGCCCCCAAGCTCTACGCGCGTTGGCGTGAGCAAGCAGTCTATGCCCACATGTTGGACAAACGCCAAGACGCGCCAGAGGGCTTTATCTTGCATGATGGTCCCCCCTATGCTAACGGGCATTTGCATATCGGGCACGCGCTCAATAAAATCTTAAAAGATGTGATTGTCAAGCACCAGTTATTTTTTAGGCAAAAAGGTCGATTATGTCCCCGGGTGGGATTGCCATGGCTTGCCCATTGAGCAACAAGTCGAAAAGGATTTTAAGGAGTCCCAGCACAGGCTACCCCCCGAGCAACGCCACACCCTCAACCCCCTAGAGTTTCGCGATCGCTGTTACGCACACGCCCAGAAATTTATCGGCGTGCAACGCGAAGAGTTTTTGCGCTTGGGCGTGGTGGGGGATTATGAAAAGCCCTATGAAACTTATAAATACGAGTTTGAGGCTAGTATCTATGAAATGCTCTGCATTGCCGCCCAAAAGGGCTTGCTCAAGCAACGCTTTAAGCCCGTCTATTGGAGTTGGGCGTGCCAAAGTGCGCTGGCTGAAGCGGAGGTGGAATATAAAGAAAAACAATCCGATTCGATCTTTGTGAGTTTCCCCCTCCAGCCTGCCAGTGCGCAAAAACTCGCCCAAGAGGCGCATTTTAGCACGCAGGAGTGTCCTCAAGAATTTGCCCTTGTGATCTGGACCACCACCCCCTGGACTCTAGCAGCTAATGTGGGAATCGCGCTCAAGCCTAGGACTACTTATGCGATCACCTCTAAGGGGCATATCATTGCGCTAGAATTAGCCCAAAAACTGCTAGAGCAGGGCATTTTAGAGGGGAAATTGTGGGGAGCTTTGAAAGTGAGTTGTTAGAAAAGGCTTTAGCGACCAATCCATTAAACCAACGCGATTCGGTGGTGCTCTTAGGCGATCATGTCAGCTTGGAGGAGGGGAGTGGTGCGGTGCATACCGCCCCCGGACATGGTGAGGAAGACTACCATTTGTGCCTGCAATACGATTTGGAAGTGTTGGTGCCTGTGGATGACTATGGGCGTTACAATGAGGAAATCTTGCATAAAAAACTCTTGCCCGAAGAGTTTTTAGGCACGCATGTACTCAAAATCCAGCCTAAGATCATCGAGTTATTGGGCGATTCTGTGTTGCACCATAGCACTATCACGCACTCCTACCCGCATTGTTGGCGCACGCATGAGCCCATTTTATACCGCGCCACCACGCAGTGGTTTATCATGATGGATGTGCCCTTTTTACAAGAAGATGGCAGTTCTAAAACCCTGCGCCAAGTTGCCCTAGAGGCGATTGAGGATGTCGCCTTTTACCCCAAACAGGGAAAAAACCGCCTCAAAGCCATGCTAGAGCAACGCCCCGATTGGTGTGTATCCAGGCAGCGCAACTGGGGCGTGCCTATGGCGTTTTTCTTAGATAAACAAACCCAAGAGCCCCTACTAGAGGAAGCGGTCTTAAAGCACATCTATAACATCTTCAAAGAAAAGGGTTGTAATGCGTGGTGGGAGCAGAGTGTAGAGGAGCTTTTGCCAGCACAGCTCAAGCACCTAGCCCCTAATTTAGAGAAAAACACCCATATCTTAGATGTGTGGTTTGATAGTGGGAGCACTTTTAAGGCGGTGTGCGAGGAACGCTTGGGGGTTTATCCTAGCGATTTAGTGCTAGAAGGGAGCGATCAACACCGCGGATGGTTTCAAAGCTCTCTGCTCTTGAGCTGTATCAAGCACTCCCGCGCGCCCTTTAAAGGCGTGCTCACACATGGCTTCACCGTGGATGCTAAGGGGCATAAGATGAGTAAATCTAAGGGGAATGTCTTTTCCTTAGATGAGGTGCTTAACACCTATGGGAGCGATATTTTACGCCTGTGGGTGGTGATGAATGACTACCAAGACAATTTAAGTGTCTCGCATGCCTTCTTTGCCCAAACCGCTGAGGGGTATAAAAAGGTGCGCAATACCTTACGCTTTTTGTTAGCTAACACAGCCGGGCTAGAGGGCTTAACCCCTCTGCAAGATTTAGGGCTAGTGGATCGCTGGATTTTAGCCCTAAGCTCAAAGGTCTTTGCCCAAGTGCAAGAGCACTTTAAACAATATGACTTTGTCAAGGGCTTGCAAAAACTCTTTGCCTTTATTGCCAATGATCTGAGCGGAATCTACATGGATATCTGCAAGGACAGCCTCTATTGCGATGCCAAAAATGATCCTGCTAGGCGTGCGATTCAAACCACGATGCTTTATTTAGCCCACCATTTGAGCTTTGCACTCGCCCCCATTCTCACCTACACCATTGAGGAGGTGCTAGAACACGCCAGCCCCTTATTTAAAGAGGTGGCTTTAGCAGGGGGCGGGGTCTTTGATCTGAAAATGCCCTTTTTATTGGAAGGAGCACAGGCTCAAAGTATCTTAGATCAGTTTGAACGCCCCCTAGCCTTGCGCGCGCGCTTCAGCGAGGCACTAGACGGACTTAAAAAAGATAAGCAGGTTAAAACCTCTTTGGAGGTGCAAATTTACTTTAAAAACCCCCAAGATTTGGAGTTCCCCCATTATGTGGAGTGGCTCATGGTGAGCGCGGTAGGCGTGTGGGAGGGCAATACGGAGGACATTTTATTAGAGAGTCCCGATTTTGTCCTAGCGCGCGCCTCTTTGGAAAAATGCCCGCGTTGTTGGCGTTTTTTAGCTCCCCAAGATGAACTCTGCGGGCGTTGCGCTGAAGTCTTGCATGCTTGAGAGTTTGAGCCATTTGGGGGGCAAAACCAGCTACCCGACCACCTATAACCCCCACTTGCTAGAAGCCTTTGAGAACCCCCACCCGGGGCAGGACATTTTTACCGCCCTAGAGAGTGCGGAATTTACCAGTCTGTGCCCCATCACCGCCCAGCCCGATTTTGCGCGCGTGCGTATTGCCTACATCGCGCATTTAAAAATGGTAGAGAGCAAATCGCTCAAACTCTATCTCTTTAGTTTCCGCAATGAGGGGGTTTTTGGGGAGGATTGCGTGGGAAAAATCTTAAACGATTTGGTTACCCTTTTAGAACCCAAATACCTAGAAGTGCAAGCCCATTTTAGCGCACGCGGAGGGATCACCATCACCCCCTTTGCCAACTACGCCACCCCTGACTACATGGGCTTCAAGCAACAAAGATTGTTGCAGTGTTTGTGAGTTGCTAAAAGATTAACTTTTCATAAGTAATAAAAAATCCAATATCTTTAGCACTCCTGTTGAGTTGGAAAGATCCCAAGTCTGTTTGCCAATTGACCTTGTAGGGGACTAAGGGAATATCAACACCCACTTTGATAATATTGCTTGAAAACTGGAATCTAAGCCCTAGATCGAGTCCTAGATTATAAGAAGCACGCCAAAGAGCTCGGTTGTTGGTGTTGAGAACAAAGTTAGTGTTCCCGCCTTGCACCCCAGCAAACACACCATAATAAACAGGAGATTTATAATCTGTGGGTGTATTGAAGTCATAGATCAAATTTGCCCCCCAAAATTAATTTTAATGTCTTGCAAATGCTTAAAGAAAGACAAGCTATTAAAAATGGGGCTATGGATATAGCCATAACCCACAGATACATGGAAAGAGAAGCCAAAATGTCCGCTAAAAAAATATTGGTAACCGGCTAACAAATCTACATTATAGCTTATGTTGGAGAAAAGGCTAGAAGATTGGTTGATGCCCTTGGCTAGGGGGGCTAAACTGGGTTTGATCTGTATAGTATGTGGGAGTGCAATGTTGGGGATCGCATTTAGTTGGTGGTAAGTGGCTTGGATTTGGGGCGCAAAGTTTTGGTAGGGGAAGTTAAACTGATTAGATAGGCTGAATTGCGGTCCATTCCCTAAGGCTTGCGTGGCAGGAGGAACGGCATCGTTTAAATTAGGAGCGTTTATTGTAAGATCTTGAAATACACCTTGATAGTTATTGAGCAAGCCCTGCATGTAATTGGAAAACTGAGTGGGATTAGAGTATTTTAATGCTTCAATAATATCTGCTTGATGGTTAAACCAAGCAGCTAGGGAAATAAGATTGCTAAGATTTAAATTTGTTTGTGTCTGTAGGTTAGGATACATGCCAAGTTGTTGGAGGAGATTTGTAAAATAATTGGTAGCACTATTTACCGAGTATCCTGCCAAATTTTCAAGTGTTTGCACACTCACAGCTTGATTATACCCACTGGAATAGGCGTTGTTATAGTTTTGTTGTGGGTTATTTTGAGAAAACTTAGGATTTAGGGGTGCTAAAATTTGTAAATCATGGACAAGAGCCGCTGTGTCGTTCAAGAAAGTTGTGAGTTGATTAGAACTACATCCTGCATTGAATCCACAAGTCATTGAAGGGGCATTATTGATGATATTAGTCACCGAATCCCTAGCTGTGTTATACGCTTGCACCTTACCCTGATACTCTTGTTCGGCTTTTTGGTATGCGGCATGCTTGGTGTCGTAGTTTTGTTTTTGGGAGTTGAGTTCTTGGTTGTAGTTATTCACCTCTTGTGTGATTTGGGTTTGCAAAGTTTGGAGTTCATTAACGATCGCACGATACTGGGACATAATCGCTTGGTTTTGTCCGTTGTTGGTTGAATTGTCAATAGCCGCTTGGAGATGTTGGAGAATATTGGCAATATTAGCTTGCAAAGCCCGCATGCCATTTAGACTAGAAAGACTAATAGAAGATAAATCATTGAGGGCTTGGTTGCCATCTTTGGCACGGACAAGCGATCCATTAAGATTTTTGAGCAGTTGCAAAGCATTTTGGATATCCTGTTTGGCATCTTGGCTTAACTCTGTTGCGCTGACAGAACGGGTCGCACCGGCACTTGTGGGTGTGTTTTGCTTGTAAGAGGGGCTTTCACTGCTAACCCCAAATCTCCCCCCTACAAAAAAACCATCCCGCACATCCCCATGGGCGATACTTAGAATCGCGAAAACGCAGATACATCTTTTTAGATGCTCCATGTTGTCTCCTTGCCCTCTCATTTATAATCTAATCCTAATTAACTAATAGTAAGCCAATTAGCTATAGAATAAGCTTTTATTTTTTATTAATGGAGTGTCTAGATGTTCCAAAAAAGTCGTATTTTGTCTGGTGTGTTGGTGGGGGCGTTGGCTGTGGCAGGTTTGGGTGCTAAAAACAACACCCAAGCGGATTTTGCCTTGATCAAACGGGCATTAGGGGCTAATTTAGTGCCCATGCCCCAAGGTAAGGATTTGCAAAAATATTTGATCAAAAAGGTTACTGATTTGGGGCTCTCTTATAAAGGTCCCGTGATGACCAAGGCGCAAATTGAATTGGGTAAGAAACTTTATTTAGACCCTAGAATCTCCACTTCCTATTTGATCTCTTGTAACACCTGCCATAATTTGGGGTTAGCGGGTGTGGATTTAGTTTCTAGGGCAGTGGGTGAGGGCTGGAAACCCAACCCGCATTTTCTCAATTCGCCCACCGTGTATAACTCTGTCTTTAATTCGGTGCAGTTTTGGGATGGGCGCGCGGCACACTTGGGCGATCAGGCAAAAGGACCTATTAGCAATCCTGTTGAAATGAATGCCGATCCTAAAGTGGTGGAGGCTAAGATCAATTCCATGCCCGGGTATGTCAAGGCCTTTAAACGGGCTTATGGCAACCATGTCAAGATCGATTTTAACCTCATCACCGATACTATTGCCATGTTTGAAGCCACTTTAAACACGCCTAGCCGTTATGACGACTTCTTAAGAGGCAATGTCAAAGCCCTAAGCCCACAAGAAAAAGAGGGCTTGAAACTCTTTTTAGATAAGGGCTGTATTGCCTGCCATAATGGAATCAATCTAGGGGGGACAATGCAACCCTTCCAAGTGGCAGCACCTTACAAGTTTGCCAATGTGGGCGATTTTAAGGGGAATAAAGATGGCATGGTCAAAGTGCCCACTTTACGCAATATCCTAGAAACCATGCCCTATTTCCACAACGGGCAGTATTGGGATGTCAAGGATGCGATTAAAGAGATGGGGGCAATCCAGTTAGGCATCACGATCAATGATGAAGAGGCTAAAAAGATTGAAACTTTCTTTGGTGCGCTCACGGGCAAAAAACCCACCATCGTTTATCCCGATCTACCCACCATCACAGCGACCACGCCTAGACCCGAGGGGATCATGGAAAGCGATACCCAGCCTAAAGCTCCTTCGCATTAGTTTTTGGGTATAATGCCCGTTTTATTTTAAAACAAGGAGAGTTTATGGCAAGAAGATGTTTGGTGAGCAATAAAGGTCCGATGGTGGGTAACCGCGTAAGCCATGCCAACAACAAAAGTAAAAGGCGTTTGTTACCTAATTTACACACCATCCACATCCGCCTAGAGGATGGCACACGCAAAAAACTCAAGGTGGCAGCTTCCACACTAAGGACGATGCGTAAGAGCAAGTAGGGTTTTATGCCCGCGTGATGTTTAAAAAGATCAAGGCATTTTTATTTTCGGTTAAAAAGAAAAAGGTTAAAGCCGACTACAATCTCAACGCTGAGATTTACGCCCAATTTGAAGTTTTTAGACTGCCTTTAGTGCTGATTCAATGTTTTATCTTGGCAGGCACTTTGGGCTATTTGGCATTGCAAGATTACAGCCTTATGCAGGCTTTTTTCCAAACCACCTACACTTTCACCGCAACGGGTTTTGGCGCACTCAACGAGCATGAGTTTAATACCATTAGTATTTTTTTCACCTCCATTATCATGTTTTGCGGGACGGGGGTGGTAACCTTTAGCGTGGCTATCTTGATCAATGTCATCAATAAGGGCGTGTTAGCAGGATTAATTCGGGAGAAGAGAATGATTTACAAGATAGCTAGACTCAAAAATCACTATGTGATCTGTTACCATAATGAATACACCATCGAGCTTAGCAAGCAATTTAGAAGCGCGCAGATTCCCTTTGTGGTGGTGGATAATGCACCCAACTTTGAAGAAGAAGCCATCAAGCACAAATACCCCTACTACATCACGGGCGATCCCCACACCAACCTAGCCATGCTCAAAACCCATTTGAGCAGCGCTAAAGGCGTGGTGACCTTTTCAGAGATTTTGCCCGTGAATGTCGCCTTGATTGTGAGCGTGCGCCTCTTTGAAAAGGAACTCAAACGCAAGCCCTACTATGTGATTGCTAGCGCGCATAGCGATGAGGGCTTAGAAAAGCTTAAAAAGCTGGGGGCAGATAGCGTGGTTTCGCCCACAAAGCTAATGGCACAACGGGTGAGCGCGATGGCGATTCGCCCCGATATGGAAAATATCTTGGAAAAATTCATCTATAAAAAAGACACGCTATTAGATTTAGAAGAAGTGATCGTACCCAAAGAGAGTTGGTTAGTGCAACGCAAGCTCAAGGAAGCCCATTTTAGAGAGATCACCAAAGTTTTTATCATCGGGATCATCCAAAAGGACGGGCGTTATATCCCCATGCCCGATGGGGAAGCCATCATTGCTAGCGAGTCTAAGTTATTGATGATTGGCACTTCTGAGGGCGTGGAAAAATCCAAGACTTTTATCTTGCAACACCAACGGCCTATGGAGATGGATTTTATCACGCTGTAGGGTTTAAAGAGCCTTAAATAAAATTTGCTACCATGCCAGCATCCAACATACAAGGGTGTTTATGGACACGCATGGTTTTCAGAAAATCAAAGACAAGAGCTATTATTTTTACCAATCTTTCCGCTTTAAACGCTACATCGTCTATATTTTAATCACCATTTTAGCCATTGGCTTGCCTTTCGTGCATATGGGCGAGGGGCAGGTGTTCCTCATCTCTTTTGAGCACAAGCAAATCCACTTGTTAGGCAATATTTACAGTGCGCAAGAGATGTATTTATTGCCCCTCTTGGTGATTTTCCTATTTGTCTTTATCTTTTTTATGACCTCTATGCTGGGGCGGGTGTGGTGTGGGTGGGGGTGCCCACAAACCATCTTTAGGACAATCCATCGCGATCTCATTGAAACCAAGATTTTAGGTTTGCGCGCCCAGATTGGCAATAAACAACGCCCCGTGCGCCCAGACTTGGCAAATTGGTTTAAAAAGATTGTGGGTTGTCTTTTGTTTTTACCCGTCCCGATTGCATCGATGGCGGTGTTGTTGTTCTATTTTGTCCCCCCCTATGAGTTTTTAGAGGGGATCAATGCGCCCAAAGAGCACATGCTGTTACTGGGCATTTGGGCGGCTTTGAGCGCGGTGGTGTTCTTTGATATTGTGGTGGTGCAAGAGCGCTTTTGTATTTATCTATGCCCTTATGCGCGGGTGCAAAGCGTGTTGTTTGATGATGACACCCTAAACCCTGTTTATGACACCCAGCGTGGGGGGCTCATCTATGACAAAAGGGATATGAAAATCCCCACCCTCCCCCAAAAACGCGATCCAGCCAATGAATGTGTGAGCTGCAATCATTGTGTCTTGGTCTGCCCCACCCACATTGACATCAGAAAGGGCATGCAATTAGAATGCATCAATTGCTTGGAATGCGTGGATGCTTGCACCATGACAATGGGGAAATTAAACAAGCCCAGCCTGATTAATTGGTCTTCAAGCAATGCCACAAGCACCAAGCAAAAAGTCAGATTGTGGCGCACCAAAACCATCGCCTACATCGGGGTTTTGGTGTTGGTGGTTGGGGCTTTGATTGTGGGTTCTTTAGAGAAAGCCTCGATGATTTTAGACATCACGCATGGCGGGCGTTTGTATAGTGTCCAAAATGGGTTTGTCAAAAACACCTATATTTTTCTCTTCCAAAACACCAGTAGCAAAACCCACACCTACACTTTTAGTGTCGATGACCCCCATATTAGCATTGTGCGCCCTAAAAACCCCCTCTCCATTGGCGCACGGGGTAAGATGAAGGTTGTGGTGGTCTTGCGCATGCCCATGCAAGCAGCCAAAGAGGCTTATGACAAGCACGATGTTACCCACGCCAAACGCGGGATTTTACCCATCGCGATCAAAGCCTACAGCACAGATGATCCTAGCATCACTTCTACGCAAGCAAGCGTTTTTATCGTTCCAGATTTTTAAGGTCTTAAGGTGGGGGGGCTAGCAAGGGCTAGCCAAGAGTGGGTTAGAAGTTGTAGCGGTATCCGGCATAGAGGCTGTATTGGCGGCGGTAAGTGAAAGCCAAATTGCCCCCCGGTCTGCTATAGAAATAGTAGTCGTTAATGGTGGGGATTTTGATCCCAAAGTCAAACTCTTGGTGTTTGCCAATGGCGGTGCGCAAACCGGCGTTAAACAAAAATTGGAAAATTGCTGGATCGATTTTGCCCCCTAGACCCTTCTCGACCATGAAGTGTTTCGTTGTGTTGCCCCAAGAGTTGCCCGCAATGGCGGCTCCAAAGAAAAAGCCAAAAGTAACATCTTTTTTATTGATCACATTGTAAAGCGTGTCGATCCCCACACCATAGGTGAACATATCTGAGAGGTTGGCAACAGCTGGACAAGGCGAGGCACCACCAACAGCAGTATTAACACTATTCATCGTTGTGCCTGATGGGCAAGTCAGCGCATTGGCCCCAAAAACGGCATGCCCATAGTCAAAAAACCCATAATAACGCAGACCAAACCATTTTTTCTTGCCCAAGAACTGCTTATAGCCCACACTAACACCCAACCCCTGCATCACGGCTAGATAGTGGTAAGTCCCGGTGGGGAGGGTGGGGATGTTCAAGGGACCACTCTTGTTGGTGATCGTCTGCCCTGCTTGCCCGACTTGGTAACTCGCACCCACATACCAAGCATTCCTCTCGGCACTCAGAGTCGTGAGCGAACCGCTCAGTGCTACAGCACTGGATACTAAGGCGTAGAATGTTTTTCTCATATAGTCCTCTTTTCAATGAATGTTAATGATTTCCTCTTATTTTAGCATATTTTTTTTAAGATTTGGGTATTTGGCGTTTAAAGAGAAAAATTTTATGCCAAAACCCGATCCAAGAGTTCTAAGGGGTGCAAAAATTGCGTGGGCGCGTCAATTTGCTCTAGGGCGTTATTGAGTTGCACCCGGCATGCCGAACATTCCGCGCTCACAATTTGGGCGTGGGTGCTCACAATATCGTAGGCTTTAGGCAGACCAGCTTGGAGGGTCAAAGAATAATGCTCGCTTTGCATGCTCACCCCCCCAAAACCACAACAGCGATCGCTCTCCTGCATTTCAATAATCTGGTGGTTAGCCTGTAAAAGCATGCGTGGTTCTGCATAGACCCCTAAAACCTTTTTGGCATGGCAAGGATCGTGATAGGTCAAACTCAAGGGGCTTTTGGGGCGCTGTTTGAGCAAATCTATTAGGGCGGTGTGTTGGGCTAAAAAGGCAGAGGCGAGTTGCAATTTATCTTGAATGGTGCTAAATTTGTCTAGCCACTCTTGGCGTTCTTTAAGATCGGGAATATTTTTAAGCACATGGGGGTAATCTTTTTTGAGCATGCTAATGCAAGTGGCTTCAGGGACTAAGATCGCTTCCACTTGGGGGGCAATGTTGGCTAGAGAGGTGATATTTTTTTGGGCTAAAAAAAAGCGCGCTCTTGGCATCCCCGCTAAAATAAGCGGGCGCACCACAACAAACTTGTTTAGGCAAGATCGCCCCCATTCCTAGTTTATCCAGCAAAGAGAGCAAACTTTTACCCACATTGGGGTAATTGTAATTCCCCAAGCACCCAATGAAAATCCCCACTTTTCTAGTAGGCTGATCTGCTGGGTTTTGGGGCATGATCTGTGCTGGGTGGCTGTTTAAAAAACTCTTGGAGGCAAAGGGGAAAAAGGCGCGTTTTTGCAAGAGATTTAAGCTGGGGTTTTTAGCGCGCCATTTGAAACGCCATTTGAGTTTGTCATTTTCTTGTTTGAAAGCACAGGGGGCTAGGACATGGCAAAAAAGAAAAAAACAAAATCCATCAGCTTGGGGTGGCGTAATAAGAAAAAATAGAGTTTTTTATGCCAGCTGATGGGGTGTTTGGCGGTGCTCAAATAGCGCACCTTTTCAATCATCACATCAATGGGCAAATGCAAGGGGCAGACTTGCACGCAAGTGGTGCAGAGAAAACAAGTATCAAAAATGCCCTTCACATCTAGGCTAAACTCCAAACTCTCTTGCTTGACTTGGGCGATTAGGTCCAAAAACCCACGCGGGGAGGTGGTCTCGTCCTTATGGATGCGATAAATCGTGCAACTAGGGACACATTTGCCACATTTCACGCAAGCTTGGGTTACCCCCTTGATCTCTTCTAATAGCTCTGTGGGCGCAATGCTAAAGGGTTTGGCTAAAGCGTTTGTCTTTATGTTGATCCCCTAGATAGGCATCAAAGAGCATGGCAATATTGCGCACCAGCATCGCCCCAGTGGCACTGGTTTTTAGCCCCTCTTGATCCAAAATGACCAAGCCCTCTTGCTCGTAGGGTTTTAAAGCCTGTAAAGCCTGCTTGAAGTGCTCTTTAAAATCAATCCCAAAACTCTTCTCAATGGCACTAAAATTGAGCTCTAAATTATTCATCAAGTGCATGATGACCTCTTTTCTGAGTTCATCTTCTTTGCTCAATCTAATCCCACGCTCTACGGGCAGATGATCGCTATCTAGGGCTTGTTCGTAGCATCTTAAATCCTTAAAATTTTGGGTGTAATAATCCAACCCTTCGCCAATGCTAGTAACACCTACCCCGATGGTCTGGGAAAATTTTTGGGTGGTGTAGCCTTGAAAATTGCGTCTGAGCTGTTTGTTTTGCAAGGCAAGGTAGAGTTCATTGTCCTTTTTGGCAAAATGATCCATGCCAATCATCTCATAGCCCTGTGCCTTTAAAAAACCCAATTAAAAAATTGCAAGAGTTCTAATTTTTGTTTGGGGCTGGGCAGGGTGGCGGGGTCAATTTTCATGGTGTGCTTGACCCAAGGCACATGGGCATAATTGAAAATTGCCAAGCGATCGGGGTTGAGCTCTAGGGTTTTTAATAGCGTTTGCTCAAAACTAGCCAAAGTCTGGAAGGGCAAACCATAGATGAGATCAAAATTAATCGAATTGATGCCAAATTCCCGAGCCAAAGAGACTTTTTCTTGCACCAACTCAAAGTTTTGTAAGCGGTTAATCGCTTGTTGCACCTGCAAATCAAAATCTTGCACCCCAAAGCTTAGGCGGTTAAACCCGTGTTGGTGCAAAACCTCCATTTGGGTGCGCTCAAAATGGCGTGGATCGATCTCGCATGCCAATTCGGCATGGGGGGCAAAATGGGGAAAGGTGTGGAAAATGTTTTTGATGATGCGTTCTAACTGCGTGGCGCTAAAAAAAGTGGGCGTGCCCCCGCCAAAGTGTAATTGCACCACTTCTTTATGCGTGTCTAAATACCGCCCTAAAAGGGCTAATTCTTTCTCAAGATAGCTAATATAGCGTTCTTTTTTGCGCTGGCTATTGGTGTAGATCACATTGCACGCACAAAAAATAGCACGCGCTCTTGCAAAAGGGCAAATGGAAGTAGAGTGATAGGGGGATTTTAGGATCGCTTCTTTGGAAGGCTTGGATCAAGTCCTTTTCTTGAAACTGGCTAGAAAACTCCACTGCCGTAGGGTAGCTGGTGTAGCGGGGTCCGGGTTTGGAGTAAGAGGCGTATTTTTGGAAGTCAAGGGTTTGGGGGGCTGGCATTTTAAAAGGGGATTTGCAGATTATCCAAGTCCAAGCCCTCTTGCTTTTTCTCTTCTAAAAAGTCGGAGAAGTTAAAAAAGAGGTTGGGGTGTTGTTTTTTGACCTGTTTGACAAAATCAAGCGAGGAAATCTTAGGCAAGCTCCCATCGCTCCCCCGCATCGCCTCTAGCTTTTTAAAGACCACCGCCATCGCATCGGCAAAATCAATCGGGGTGAGGGTTGCCATATCCCTTTCAAGTTCCACCACGATTTTATCCTCATAAGCTTTTTGGATCACGCGCACAATGTGTTGGAGCAAAGCCTCTGGGATCACCACATAGCGGTGATTTTGCTCATCTTGCATAAACCACGCCTCTTTGGGATCAAATGCCCCCTCCTCTAGCTCTAAGAGCATTTGCTTAGAATCAAGAGATTTTGCTTGGACACGATTTTTCCCCGACTCCAAACTCTGATACATGCCTTGCGTGCTAGTTTGGTTGTTTCTAGTCCGGGTCCTCCTTGTTCTAGCGGTTTGGGAATTGATCTCTTGCATGCGATCCCCTTTTTGGATGGTTTGATCTATTGTAGCACAAAATCCACAACAAAACTCAAGCCTTGCCATAAAAGCCCTTGAGTGTGCCTAGTTGCGATCCCAAGTTTAAAAGCAAGAAATCTGCCAAGATCAAGGCTAGCAAACTCTCACACACCACGCTCCCCCGAATGGCAATACAAGGGTCATGCCTGCCCTTAAGCTCCAAATGCACAGCTTGCCCCTGTGTGTTGATACTCTCTTGCTTAGTTGATATGCTGGAAGTGGGTTTAAAATGCACCCACACCACCAAATCCGATCCACTGCCAAGCCCCCCTAAAACCCCCCCACTATGATTACTCTTAAACCCTCGCGGGCTGAGCGGGTCATTATAGTGGCTGCCTTGCATGCTAGAGACTAGCGGGTCGCCTATAAAAACCCCCTTGACTCCATTAAGCCCCATCATCACGCCTGCAATGCGCGCATCCAGCTTGTCATACAGGGGTTGCCCCAAACCTAGCAAATTGGCATGCGCTCTGGCTTGCACCAACACCACACCCCCAAGACTATCCCCTCTTTGTTTGGCTTCTAGAATGGCTTGTTTTTGTTGTGCCTCCATCTCAGGGCTTAAAGAAAAAATCACGCTCTGTCTAGCAAAATCAAAATCAATTACCTTAGCCCCAATACCCCCTATGCTAAAAACCCCCCCCACCACTTCTAGCCCCAACTCTTGTAATAAAAGTTTGGCAATCGCACCCGCCCCCACTCTAATAACACTCTCTCTAGCCGAGCTACGCCCCCCACCTCTGTGATCCCTAAGCCCGTATTTAGCCCAAGTGGTGAAATCGGCATGCCCGGGTCTAAAACTCTGCTTGAGGTTGTCATAGTCCTTGCTTTTGATATTGTGGTTATGCACCAATAAAGCGATGGGCGCGCCCGTGCTCTTGCCCTCAAAAACCCCACTCACCAATTCAATTTTATCTGGCTCTTGTCTGGGTGTGGTGAAAACATGCACGCTTTTACGCCGATTGACCTCAGCTTGGATCAAATCCATATCCAACACCAGCCCGGCAGGCACGCCCTCTAAAATCCCCCCCACCATAGGCCCATGCGATTCGCCAAAGGTGGTTAGCCTTAAGATCCGACCCAAAGTATTCATGGCATTTGCTTTAACTGCTCATAAGCCACTTGGGCGCAAAGTTGTTCGGCTTGCTTCTTGCTACTGGCCTTGCAGGTGCCATAGAGTTTGTTTAAGATAAAAATTTGCATCTCAAATTGTTTGGCATGATCAGGACCGCTCTCGTTTTTGAGCATGTAAGTGGGCACGACCTTAAAACGCGCTTGGGTGAGTTCTTGCAACGCGCTTTTATAATCCATGAAAAGCTCTTGAAGCGAGAGATTGGGGTAGGCTTGCTTAAAAAGCCTTTGTATCAGGGTTTTAATGGGCTCTAGCCCACTTTCTAAGTAAATCGCCCCCATCAAAGCTTCAAATGCACTGGCAAGAATGGAGGGCTTGGTGTGTCCGTGGTTATTGGCTTCAGCTGCCGAGATCAAAATGTGATCTTGTAAATTTAAAAGCAAGGCTAGTTTAAAAAAAGCCTTTTCATTGACCAACGAGGCGCGCATTTTAGAGAGATCGCCCTCTTGCAAATCCCCAAAACGCGCAAATAAAATCTCAGCCACCACCAAGTCCAACACCGCATCGCCTAAAAACTCCAAGCGTTCGTTATTTTTATGGGCTTTGGCGCTCCTGTGTGTTAGGGCTTGTTGGAGCAAATCAGGGTCTTTAAAGACATAACCCAAGCATTCTTGAAGTGTTTGTAACATCTCATTGCCCCTTATTGGCGATTTTGTGTTGCAAGGCTTGTTCTCTAGCCAGCTTGTCGCATTTTTCATTTTCAGCATGCCCGCTATGCCCCCTTATCCAATGGGTGGTGATTTCATGGGGGGTGCGTAAGCCCACAAATTCACGCCACAGATCGGCGTTTTTGACCTTAGCAAAGTCCTTAAGCACCCATGCCTCTAACCAATGGCTAATCCCATAGCAAACATAGGTCGAATCGCTATAAAGGGCAATTTGGCATGGCTCTTTAAGGGCTTTTAAGGCTTCATTCACGGCTCTAAGTTCCATGCGGTTATTGGTCGTGTGGCTCTCTGATCCGGCAATGATCTTCTCCACACCTTGATAACGCAAGATGGCACAATACCCCCCAAAGCCCGGATTACCCAAAGACGATCCATCACAAAAAAGCTCAATGCATTTCATCAATCCTCCTAATTCAAATTGCTATTCTTGCTGTAATCATTGGGGTGTTTCTCAATGCCCAAAACCACTTCCTTAGGTCCAATCTGGGCGCAAACCAAACAACGATAACTCTCAAAGGGGGAGAGACTCTTACAAAAAGAACATTGGTAGCTAAAATTCAAATTGATCTGGTATTTGGCATGGAAAGTTTTAAAAATCTCTAGCTCCAGCGTATCGCACACCCCCTCCACATAGCCTTTAGCCACGAACACTTCTAAAAGCTTGGGGTGCAAACTTTCTAAAAAAGGTTGAATCTCCTCTTTTTTAATATCCCATAGAAGGTCTATGTAGGGCATTGCCTCTTCTAAGTAGGTGATTTCTTGTAAGAATAGGGGTTTGTGGTGGTTTTTGCAATGCCTGAGTGCGAGTTTATAGAGTTTGGGTTGTTGGTGTCCCAGTGTGAGAATGGCAAAGCTTTTATCCTCCAAACCCAAATCCTGCTCAATGAGAATTTGCATTTGCAAGTAATAATAGGTGTCGGCTAAACCGCTGGTTCCCAGTTCATCTAAACATTCCAAGACCTGCAAAGCTTTTTGAGGCTCGCACATGATCTCATGGGCTTGTACCATGGCGTGCAGGGCGCGCGTGTTTCCCGGATCGATGCGTAACACTTCAATTAAAATATCGCGCGCCTTTTGCACATAGCCCATATCAATATAGGCTTTGGCTAAACTCTCCAAAATAGCGATGCGATCATTTTGGTATTTGGGCAACAAAGCCAAGTAAATTTTAATCGCCTGTTCGCTACTGCCGTATTTGGCATAGTGTTTGGCTAAAAACATCCAGGTTTTAAAACCCAAGACCTCTAGAGCATTTTCTTGTTCTTTGGCTAAGAGTTGTTGGACTTCGTAAGCTAATTCCACTTGGGAGTAGGAGCGTGAAAGCGCATTGAGGGTCTTGAGGTTACGGCGGTGTGCTAGAGCCGAGCGCAAATAATCCATCAAGATCACGCTCCCAATGATGAAAACCAAGATGGCGACACTAAAAAGCGAGTCTTTATAGATGAACGCTAATTGCTCCACAAGCTAACTCTATTGGCGCAAAAACCTAATCTTGGCCTTGACCCGCAACTTCTCATAATATTCGGCTAGAATTTTATCTTGTTGGTCTTCAATGAGTTTGCCGGCAATGAAGTTTCTTGCTTGGCTAAACGACACATTCTCTTTGCCCAGTTTCTGCTTAATGAGAAAGGAAACATAGTTCCCCCCGCCCGCATTCAAAATCGGCGTGAACATATTTTCTTTAGTCGAAAGGAACATTTGGGCGATCTGCGGGTTTAAAGATTTGACATGGATTTTTTCTTCATTGTGGGTTACCCCGGGAATTTCCACATTGCGATTCTCAAGGGCTTGGGTGAGGGTTTTGGTGTCCTTAGCCATGTAGCGGATCGTGATGATCTCGCTAGGGATACTAAACTCGTCCTTGTGGGCGTTGTAATACTCACGCATTTTGGTTTCGCTATTGGTATTGACATTGAAGAGCAAGATATTACGCAAAAGTTCCCTAGTTTCGAGCTGTTTTTTGAGCTGGGCGCGGTAGGCACTTGGGTTAATGCCCTCCCCGGCTAATGTCCGCATAAAATCTTGGGTGTCCATGCCATTGTGCCGCGCGATATTTTCAATTTCAGCATCGATCTTGTCATCTTCAATATCAATCTTTAGGCGTTTGATCTCTTGGGCTTGGATGCGTTGGAGAATCAAGGCATTGATGGCTTGTTGGCGGCTGACATGCTGTTCTCTCTCTTGGGTCTCAATTTGATAAAGCGTGATCGGATCGTTATTGACCGTGATGGCAATCCCGCCCACAATGTTATCTGCCCTGCCCTCTGTTTCTGGGCTAGGTGTTTTAGGAGAGCCTAACTTGTTAGCCTGTTTGCTCTCCTCTTGTGTTTGTTTTTGAGAGCGTTTGGGAGACTCTTGGTGTAATTCTTTCTTAGATTTCCCTAGAGCTTCTTTAATGTACTTGTCTAGGTTTTTAGCACTAGAACCCCCTTGACCGGTTACAGACTCCACTTTAGAGTCCGCCCCTTGTGCCACTGCTAACACCACACTAAGCCCTAAAATAAATCTTAAAAATTTGGAAAAATACCGCACTCTCTTTCTCGCATTCAGTCTTAGTTTAGAGTATAGTATAAGGGCACTAAGAACAAGATTAAGGGTAATATGGCAGATGTTGGGCTATGCAAGTTATACTAAGCACGCCCTTTTAAATAGTCCTTGACATTTTCAATCGTGGCGGCGATGAGTTTTTTAATGGTGTCGCCATAGCCCCAAGCGATGTGGGGGGTGAGCAAGAGTTTAGGCTGTATTGTGGGGTCTAAAAAGGGGTGATTGGCGCGCATGGGTTCTTGCTCAAAGACATCGCTAGCATAATAAAAGTCCTGGGTTTTAAGGGCTTGGGCTAGCTCCTCTTCATTGACAATCCCCCCCCGCCCGACATTGATCAAAATCGCTTTATTTTTGAGTAGGGGGAAGTGTTGGGCGTGGATGAGATTATGCGTTTGGGCATTTAAGGGGGCGTGGATGCTGATCACATCGCTAGTTTGGAGCAGGGCTTCTAAAGACTTTTGCGGGTAGGTGTCATCGTGGTTGCGCCCACTGGTGGAGGTGTAGCTCACATGCGCGCCAAAGCTTGTAGCGATCCTAGCGACATTTTTGCCAATATTGCCCAGCCCCACAATCCCCCATTCTTTATTTTCTAGGGACATCAAATCCTTGTTAAAATGCGAAAAAAGCTCGCTATTGCAATATTCCCCACTCTTGCAATAATGATCGTAATAGGGCATGTTAGAGAGCAAGCTAAAGGCGAGTGCAAAGGTGTGCATGGTAACACTATGGGTGGAATAACCCACCACATTTTTAATCTGGATACCCAACTCTTGAGCCACCTCAAGGTCGATCATGTTCATGCCCGTTGCGGTGATGCAAACACATTTGAGTTTTTTAAGGGCTCTGAGTGTGTCCCCATCCAGCTTAACTTTATTTAAAATGATGATCTCGGCATCTTTGGCGCGCTCCAAGACTAATTCTTGAGGAGTCCCCGGATAAGAGACCAAATCAACAAATTCCCCTAACGCATCTAATTTATTGCGTTTGCCCAAAGATAAAGCTTCTAAGACTACGGCCAGTGGTTTTTGAGAAGTTGCCATGTTTTTCCTTTAAACACCCATTTTTTGCGCGACATTGTCGCTAGCGATTTTGATTTGATCCATTAAAGATTTGCTCTGGTAGGATAATTCCGCAGTTTTATCTGCAGATGCCATGCCAGCGGTGATATTCACCACTACCTGAGAAGTGATCTCGCGAATCGAGCCAATGATCGCCCCAATTTCAGCAACTGATTTGCCCGTGTGCTCGGCTAGTTTGCGCACTTCATCAGCGACCACCGCAAAGCCTCTGCCATGTTCGCCCGCACGGGCGGCCTCAATGGCGGCGTTCAAGGCTAATAAATTGGTTTGATCGGCGATGTCCTTGATCGTCTGGGTGATGCTAGAGATAGACTCAGATTGCGTGCTCAAGGTATTCACCAAATGCGTGTTGTTCTTCATGGCATCGGCTACATTTTGGATATTATCTGTCGTTTTTTCTAATCATCGCGCTCCCATTGCTGGTAAGCTGTTGGCTCTCCTTGATGAGATCCACAATCATGTTGAATTTTGCTTGGGTGCTGTCCTCTTTGTGCGTTACATCGTGGGCGATCTTGACAATCTTATAAATCTTACCACTCTCATCAAAAACGGGGTTATAGGTCGCCTCCAAATAGACAACATCTTTATTCTTGGTCAGACGCTTGAAGGTGCCGCTGATAAAATCCCCTGAAACAACCTTCTTGCAATTTTGGGCGTAAGTGGAGCTGGCGGCATACTCTGGTTCAACAAATATTGAATGGTGTTTGCCCACAATCTCATTTAGAGTGTAACCCATCAGCGTTAAAAAAATTCTCATTAGCGGTGAGGACATGGAGGTTGAGATCGAACTCAATTAGCGCCATTGAGCGATTCACCGCACCATAAATAGCCTTTAAGTCATTAAATTCCAAAGATCGCGCTGTGATGTCTTGAGCAAATTTGATGACTTTATACACCTTGCCCGATGTGTCAAAAATGGGGTTGTAACTTGCCTCTAAAAAAACTGCCTTGCCCTGCTTGGTGTAGCGTTTAAAAGTCCCCCGCAAGAATTGCCCTGATTGGAGCTGATCCCAATTTTTGCGATACTCGGGGGTATTGACATACTCTGCATCGCAAAAAATAGCGTGGGATTTGCCCTTGATCTCCTCTAGTGAATAACCCATCACCTTTAAAAAGTTCTCATTAGCGGTGATGACTTGTGCTTGCGTATCAAATTCAATCAGAGCGGTTGAACGACTCATAGCTTTATAGACTGCCTTTAACTCCTCATTCTCTTGATTTAAAAGGCGGGTGGAATCATCCTCCTTTTTTTTCATGAACAACATGAGCACTCCTCAAAGTCAAAGTAGCCGTAATGATACCCACAATAGCTTAAGTTTTTTTAAACGCAGACAGAAGTTAATACGCAAAGAATTTTGGGTAACACTTGCCCCAAAGGGGCTAAAACCTACTCGAAGATCACGCTCTTAGGATCGACATCATCGCCATAAATGGGCTTTAAAGTGGCATCGTAAGCTTGTTTGAAAAAGCCACTCTTGGTGAGCGTATCCACCTCTTTGTTGAGCCAGTCCAACAAAGCTTTATTGCCTTTCTTGACCGCTGGGGCAATAACATCTTGATCGCCTAGAGAGGGGATACCCACCTTAAACTCGGGATTTTTCTTAACCCAAGCAAATAAAAGCGTGTTGTCATGGGCTAGGGCAACTCCACGGTTATTTTTGAGGGCTAGGAAGGTCTCGGTATTTTGGTCGTATTTGAGTAAGGGGATTTTAGGGTAGTGTTTGGAGAAATAAAAAATCCGCTGTGGTGCCCTTATCCACAATTAAAGGCTGTTTGCCATTCAAATCCTCAATCTTTTTGATCACCCCATCTTTAGACACCACGCCCAAAGCGACCTTCATGTAAGGCTTGGCAAAATCCACCACCACCGCGCGTTCTTTGGTTTTGGTGAAATTGGCCATGATCACATCGACCTTATTGGATTTTAAAAACTCCACCCGTGCGGCCGCCTCCACAGGGACAAATTCGATCTTTTTCTCATCGCCTAGCAAATCCTTAGCCATGCGTTTGGCGATATAAACATCAAAGCCTTGGAACTGCCCCTTTTCATCCATAAAACCAAAGGGGGGTTTGTCGCTAAACACGCCCACCTTCAACACCCCCCGTTTTTTAATGAGTGCCAAACCATCCTCTTTGGCTTGGGCTTTGTGATCGGAGCAACCCGCCACAAAAAACGCCACCAACGCCATCAAAACACCCGCAATTTTCAAGCTACGCATGACCATTCCTCACATTCTAAAATAAAGGGTTTATTTTAGCAACAAAAAATTTAAACAACCCCCCAAGAAATTAAAAAATTTCTAAGAATTTTTGCGCTCTCTCAGATTGCGGGTTCTCAAAAAAGCCTTGTGGGCTATTTTCCTCCACCACCACGCCCTGATCGAAAAACACAATGCGATGGGCTACCTTTCTAGCAAATTTCATCTCATGGGTTACAATGACCATGCTCATCCCTTCGCTAGCTAGCTCTAAGATCACCTCTAAGACCTCTTTAACCATCTCTGGATCGAGGCTAGCCGTAACTTCATCAAAGAGCATCACTTCAGGTTGCATGCATAAAGCCCGAACAATGGCAACTCTCTGCTTTTGCCCCCCGCTTAATTCTCTAGGGTGGGCTTGCATTTTATGCTCTAGCCCCACTCTTTTTAAGAGGGCTTGGGCTTGCTGTGTAACCTCCTCTTTGGCGCGCTTTTGCACCTTCAAGGGGGCGAGTAAGATATTTTGCAACACGCTTAAATGGGGAAAAAGTTCGTAATTTTGAAACACCATGCCGATCTTTTGGCGCACTTTCGTCCAATCCTTGCTGTGGGCGATTTGTTCTCCATTAAAGAGAATCTGCCCCCCTTGAATCTCCTCTAGCCCATTTAAACACCTTAAAAACGAGCTCTTCCCGCACCCACTAGGTCCTAAAATCACCACCGCCTCCCCCTTGCTAAGGCTAAAATCAATGCCCTTTAGCACGGCGTGATCGCCATAATACTTTTGTAAGTTGATGGTTTGCAAAATCGCCATTTAACCCCGATTGTGTTGGTATTTTTTCTCTAAATACTGGCTAAGATAAGATAGGGGGTAGCATAGCGCAAAGTAGAGAATAAAAATTAACCCATAGACATAAAAACTCGCATGGGGCATGCTGATGACATGCACTTCTATAATTTGTTGCCCCACTTTGAGCAAGTCAATTGCGCCAATGAGGGAGATTAGGGCGGTGGTTTTGATCATGCGGGTGAATAAATTCACGCTGGAGGGCAATAACGCCAAAAAGGCTTGGGGGAAGAGAATATAAAAGGTAGTTTGCAAGGGTGTTAAACCTAGAGCGGTGGCGCTTTGGCTTTGGTGCTTAGAAATGGCGCTTAAAGCCCCCCTTGTTAGATCCATCATCTCAGCCACCCCCCACAGCGCAAAGACCACCACCCCTGCTACAAACGCCCCAATGTGTAAATCAAATACAGAGGCTAGCCCAAAATAGACAATAAAGAGCCACACTAATAGCGGAATGATACGCACACTCTCCAAATACACCCGGCATAAGAGTTTCACTAAGCGTCCTCCAAAAGCCATCGCCACCCCCAAGCCCACCCCACCTATTAAAGCGATCACAATGGAAATCAGAGCAAGACTTAAAGTCGTTGCCAACCCCTCGCCTAAGCGGGCTAAGTTGTCAGGGTTAAAAAGTTGCAAAGCCTCTAGCATGCTTTTCTCTTGTAATGTTTTTCTAAAGCCACAAATAGGCAACTTAGAGGCAATAACACAATCAAGTAAAAAAGCACCAATAGTATCAAAGCCTCATCAGTTTTATAATAAATCCCGATCAAATCCTTAGCCACAAACATTAAATCGGCTAGAGCAATTGCGCTCACCACAGAAGTTTCTTTGAGCAGAAAAATCGTATTGGCTCCCAGCGAGGGCAAAGAGATCGCCAAACTTTGGGGCAAGAGCACAAAATACAAACTCTGCCACTTAGAAAGCCCCAAACTTAATGAACTCTCAAATTGCACTTTGCTTAGAGCCTTTAACCCGAGTAAAAAACTCTCTGCCATATACGCCCCGCCCAAAAAGATCACGCCCAGCACGGCGCATTGCAAGGCACTCAGGGAGAGCCCCACCTCGTGCAAGCCATAGTATAAAAAGAAAAGCTGGATGATTAAGGGGGTGTTGCGGGCTAATTCTGTGTAGATTTTTGCAAGACTGGCTAAAAACTTGGGCTTAAAGAATAGGCACAAAGCCACACCAAAACCCAAAAGAATTGCCCCCAAAATGCCCCAAAAGGAAATCTCAAGAGTGATTACAAGCCCACGCCCAAAAAGAGGCAAGGCGTGGCGCATAAAATCCCAATCTAAATCCAAACCGCAACCTTTCACAAGCCTTAAAGCCTGCTAAAAGCCCCTATCTTAAAGAAAAAAGCTAAGGTCGCGCTTAAAAGCCCCCTAAAGTGCCATGGGCTCCATCAGGTGGAAATTCATGTAACGATAAATTTCCTCCCTGCGCGCCTCTAATTTGCTAGCCACCAAATCCAAATACTCTTTTGGAGTGGGGATTCTACCCAAGAGCGCACACACCGCGCCCAATTCCGCACTGCCCAAATACACCTGCGCCCCCTTGCCCATGCGGTTGTCAAAATTGCGCGTAGAAGTGGAGAACACCACTGCATTATCGCGCACTCGTGCTTGATTGCCCATGCACAAGCTACACCCGGGCACCTCTGTGCGCGCCCCAGCAGCCCCAAAGATGGAAAAATACCCCTCTTTGATGAGTTGTTGTTCGTCCATTTTAGTGGGGGGCACAATCCAAAGGCGAATAGGCGATGCCCCCGCCCCCTTGACAATCTCCCCAAAGGCTCTAAAATGCCCAATATTAGTCATGCAGCTGCCAATAAAGACCTCATCGATTTGTTGGGGGCGTTTGGGGTTGTTTAGCACCTCGCTTAAGGTCGCCACATCGTCTGGATCATTAGGGCATGCCAAAATGGGCTCTTTGATCTCATTGAGATCGATCTCAATGATAGCGGCATACTCTGCGTCTAGATCGGGTTCTAATAACACGGGGTTATCAATCCATGCCTGCATTTTTTGGGCACGCCTTTTTAAAGTTTCTTTGTGTTCGTACCCACTAGCAATCATCTGTTCGATGAGCTGGATATTGGAGCTCAAATACTCAATGATGGGCTCTTTATCCAGACGCACGGTGCACGCAGCCGCGCTCCTCTCCGCGCTCGCATCGCTAAACTCAAAAGCCTGTTCGATTTTGATATTCCCCAAGCCCTCGATCTCTAAAATCTTGCCATTGAAAATATTCTTCTTGCCCTTTTTCTCTACGGTGAGCAAACCCTGTTTAATGGCGTAGTAGGGCACAGCGTTCACCAAATCCCTAAGCGTAATGCCCGGCTGCATCTCTCCTTTAAAGCGCACCAAGACAGATTCGGGCATGTTCAAGGGCATAGTCCCCGTAACCGCAGCAAAAGCCACTAAACCGCTACCAGCAGGGAAACTAATCCCAATGGGAAAGCGGGTGTGGCTATCCCCGCCTGTGCCTAGAGTATCGGGCAAGCCCATGCGATTGAGCCATGAGTGGATGATTCCATCTTTGGGCTTGAGCGCGACCCCACCCCGAGAGGTGAAAAACTGGGGCAGAGTGGCTTGTAGGTTCACATCGGAGGGCTTTGGGTAGGCTGCGGTGTGGCAAAAGGATTGCAGCACAAAATCGGCTTCAAAACTTAAGCTAGCTAATTCTTTAACCTCATCGCGTGTCATCGCTCCGGTGGTGTCTTGGCTACCCACGGTGGTGGTCATAGGCTCGCAGTAAGTGCCCGGACGCACCCCCTCAAGGGCGCACGCACGCCCGACCATTTTTTGGGCTAAAGTGTAGCCTTGTTGGCTTTGGGCGGGTTGTTTGGGTTTGGCAAAGACTTCTGAGGGTTCTAACCCTAAGAATTTGCGCGCCTTATTGGTCAATCCACGCCCAATAATCAAGGCGATACGCCCCCCCGCGCGGTATTCATCGGCTAGGGTGGTGGGCTCTAAGTTGAAGGTGCTCACCACTTGACCCCCTTTGTGGATTTCGCCCTTATAGGGATAAACCTCAATGATGTCCCCCTCGTGTAAATCTTTTACATCGGCTACAAGGGGCAACGCGCCGCTATCCTCACATGTCGCAAAGAAAATGGGGGCGATCACCCCGCCAATGACCACGCTCCCACTGCGCTTATTGGGCACATAGGGAATATCCGTGCCAAAATGCCACATGATGGAATTAGTCGCGCTCTTGCGCGAACTCCCCGTACCCACCACATCGCCCACATACACCACTGGCACGCCTTGAGATTTGATGTTTTTTAGGCGTTCTTGGTAATTTTCCACGCGGTTTTTGAGCATGGCATTAGCATGCAAGGGAATGTCGCTACGGGTGAAGGCATCACTAGCCGGACTCAAGTCATCCGTATTAGTTTCTCCATCAATTTTGAGCACGCACAACTCCAGCTTTTCAGGCAGAGCGGGCTTATTTAAAAACCATTCGGCATTTGCCCAAGATTCTAGAACTTCCTTAGCTAAAGGGTTGGTTTTGCTTAAGTTAGCGATACTCTCAAAGGCGTTATAAACTAAAAGAGTGGATTTTAAGGCTTTACAAGCGGCTTTAGCGGTTTGCTGATCGTTGCTTTGCAACGCTTCAATGAGAGGGGCGACATTATAGCCCCCTAGCATTGTGCCCAAATACTCCACCGCTTCTAAGGGACTAAAATGCGCGCATTCTAACTTTTTAAGCGCAAGTTTGCCTAGAAACTCCGCCTTGACCTGTGCGCCCTCATCCACGCCCGGGCTCACTCTGTGGATGAGTAATTCCTTAACAAAGGCGCATTCTGCGTTATCTTTAGAGTGCAAGAGAATATCCACCACGCTCTCTACCTGTTTAGCGCTCAAGGGCAAGGGGGGGATGTTTTCTTGCGCGCGTTGCGCCTCGATCTCTTTGTATTCTTGGATAAATGTTTGCATGATCACTCCTTTTGAAATGGGCTTTTAGTATATAATAACTTGGCTATGTTTTTGACAAGACACATGGAAACCTGCCTTTTTTTGCTGTGTTTTTTGTGTAAGATTTGCTAATGCTTTAAAAAGGTCTTAAATGCGCTTTGGAAAGATTGATTATTTGAATTTGCTCCCCTTTGATGTCTTTATCAAAGCCTACCCGACCCCTATTAGTTTTAAACAATTTTTAAACCACAGAAAAACCTACCCGGCTAAACTCAATCAAGATTTTCTCTTTAGACGCATTGATGCGGGCTTTATTTCCTCCATTGCTGGCTTTGTGGCGTGGCGTAAAAAACAAGTTACGCCTTGTGCGATCATTGGCTATAAGCAAGTTTTGAGCGTGCTTGTGGTGTTGCAAGATGAGGGGATTGACACACAATCAGCAACTTCTAACGCCCTCTGCCAAGTTTTAGGACTAAAGGGGCAAGTGCTGATTGGGGATAAGGCTTTACGCTTTTATTACCAAGAAAAGGCGGGGTTTGTGGATTTAGCCACGCTCTGGTATGCTAAAACGGGTTTGCCCTTTGTCTTTGGGCGTTTTTGCTACCAAGCGCATGGCAAGTTTTACACACAAATAGCGCATGCCTTTTGCAAAAGACCTACAAAAATCCCCCATTACATCTTAGAGCAAAAAGTCCAAGAAAGCCAGCTTAAGCGGCAACAGATTTTACACTACCTCAAACACATCGCCTATAAAATGGGGGCTAAGGAAGAGTTTTCGCTGCGTTGTTTTTTACAGACAACTGCTTTTTAAGGGCATTAGGAAGGTGCGCCGTTTTTAAAGCTCAAATACATCCATTCCCCATACCACCCCAAAAAGCCCAACAAATAAAAAGCCCATCTAGCGTCATTGTAGCGATCCACTTGCCAGATCACATGCGCGCTCAACATAAAAACCACAATGCCGGCGATGAGAACCAATAAATTGGCGTATTCGTAGATTCCAAAATATTCTTTTCTCTTGGCGAGCACGGCGATTAAAAAGGCAAGATTGGAGCCAAAAAAGGGCAAAATCCACCCACGCATGCCAATGGTGTTTGAGCAAGTAGGGCTGGAAGCTAGAGGCAAATAAGATAATCAAGCACACATTCATGGAGGGTGCAAAAAAGATCAAATATTTGATCCAAGCGGAGTTGGGGGCATGCCATCTAGCCAAAAAACGCCATAACCCCAAACCCAAAAACGCTAGGTAGAAAAAAATAGAGAGCAAGAAAGAGAGCAGGGGCGCATTATTGGGCTTGACCTGATTGAACAAAAAGAGATAGCAAAAAAAAACACAGCCCACTAGGACAAGTAATTTGGGGATGAATAAAGAGTG
>CAGP01000105.1 GCA_000263275.1 Helicobacter bizzozeronii CCUG 35545
AAAGGTTGATGCCCCAACCCCAAGGGTATTACCCCTTGATTGCAACACAAATATTAGCACAGCCATGCTGGTGCTAGCCTTATATCCCCATAGCTAAAGCTAGGGGCTTTACGGCGCGAGTGTGTAAATTCTCCCTATGGGCAATGCCTCATATAAACATTAAACCTTGTATTTATGCAATTTGCCTATACTTCTTTTTTTGAGGAAACAAATGCTACAAACAGATACATTCAGGCATAGCCGCTGGATTCCATGGACGGGTTTTTGGGGGGGATCTTAGCCTTGCTGGTCTATTTTGCCATGTCCATCACCCAAACCCCAACCAACCTAGACTTATTTTATCCATGTGGGTTTCTAAACACCCCCACCGCTGCTGTGCGCGCGAGTTGGGGGGGGGGGGGGGGGGGCGGTAGCCCGCCTCCCAATGCGATCGCCTATGGCTCGGGCTATATCCCAATGAAGGGCATGATCAAAGCGGGCTTTTGGCTCAATGTGATGGGGATTGGCTTGATTAGCCTCTTTGCCTACACAGCAATAACCCAAATTTTTGTGCGCTAGGAGGCGGACATGAAAAATTTTAGAGAGAAAGTTTTAGCCGACAAGACACGCTACATCACGGGGGCGTTTCTCATTATTTTAGCCATTGTGGTGTTTTACCTCAACGATCTGTTGATTTTTTGGGCGGTGCTGGGGGTGATCTTTTTGGTCTGCTTCCATGAAACTCTGCGCCTGCACCAAAAGCTCTATAATTTTGGTTTCAACAAGTTTTATTATTTGATTGCTGTGTTGGTGTGGGTCTTAGCCTACTTTAACCAACGCCCCGTAGAGAGTGCCTTGTTTGTAGGCATACTCTTAGCCGGGATTTTAGCCTACCGCACTTCCAACATGCAAAAATCTTATGTCTTGGTCTATCCAGCCGTGCCCTTTTTATGCCTCTTTGCCCTCTTTAAAGATTTTGGCGTGGGGGTGGTGATTTGGCTTGTGGTGGTGGTGGTGGTGGCTGATGTGGGGGCGTATTTTGGGGGGCGACTCTTTGGGACCACGCCTCTAAGTGCTGCCTCACCTAATAAAAGCCTAGAGGGGGCTTTGATTGGGTTTGTCTTTTCTAGTTTGATTGGGGGGATTGTGGGTTTAGAGAGTGTTGGGAGTGAGAAGTTTTTACCCGCACTAGGCATTAGCGCACTCACAGCCTTTAGCTCTATCTTGGGCGATTTGTATGAGAGTTATTTAAAAAAGGCGGGTGGGTGTGAAGGATAGCGGGCATATTTTACCCGGGCATGGGGGCATGCTAGATCGCTTTGATGCCATGCTCTTTGGGGCGATTGCCCTACACTTTTTGTTGTTATTTTAGCCAACAAATGTCCTCTATTCTGATTTTAGGGAGCACGGGCTCTATTGGCATGCAAGCCCTTAAGGTGGCGCAACGCTTTAATATCAAGATCAAAGGCTTGAGTGCGGGGCGTAACATACCCCTTTTAAACGCCCAAATCAAAACCCACCAGCCCAGCCAAGTGGCGATCTTAGACCCTAGCGATCGATCTTTATTGCAAGTGCCCCAAGGGGTTGAGGTCTTTGTAGGCACTCAAGGGATTTGTGAAATGATCGCTTGCTCCCAAGCCAGCCTTGTATTAAATGCAATTGTGGGCTTTGGGGGGTTAGCCCCCACACTCAGCGCGCTCCAACACCACAAAAAATTAGCCCTAGCCAATAAAGAGTCCCTAGTGGTGGCAGGCTGGCTTTTAGACACCAAACAGATTTTACCCATTGATAGCGAACATTTTGGCTTGTGGGCGTTATTGCAAAAGCACCCCTTAGAGCATGTCCAAATGCTGTATTTGACCGCCAGCGGGGGGGCTTTACGCGATGTGCCACTCTCTGATATTCCCACCCAAAGCCTAGAAAAGGTCTTGCAACACCCCAACTGGCAAATGGGCGCGCCCATCACAATCAATTCAGCCAATATGGTTAATAAGCTTTTTGAAGTGCTGGAAGCCTATTGGCTTTTTGGACTGGCTAACATTGATGCCTATATTGAGCGCACCTCCAGCGTGCATGCCCTTATTCGCTTTAAAGATCACAGCGTGCATGCCCAACTCTCTAGCCCCAATATGCAACTACCCATCGCCCATGCGCTCATGCCCTCTTTGGCTTGCCAAACCCCCCTAATTGAGCCCCTAGACTTACTCAGCCTACCCCCCCTAAGATTTGAGCCCATTGACACAGCGCGCTACCCATTATGGGGCTTGAAAGACACGCTTTTAGCCAACCCTAAGCTAGGCGTGGTGCTCAATGCCAGCAATGAAGCCGCCTTGCAAGCCTTTAGGGCAAAAAAGATCGCCTTCGGGCAGATGGCTAATCTTATGACCCAAGCCCTAGAGTGCTTTGAGAGAGACACCCTAGATCTACACACCCTAGAGGACATTTTAGCCCTAGATCAAGAAGTGCGGGGGTTTTGCACAAAACTTTTCTAGAAGTTTTTCACCACACTACAACCCTCTAAGCCTAGCGATCTCATCGCGTAGTCTTGCCGCCTCTTCAAAGTCCAACACCTTAGCGCGTTGTTGCATCTGCGCCCTTAGAGTTTTGATTAAGCGATCTTTTTCGCTCTTAGGCATTTTTTCTAGGGCTTTGGAACGCTTGGGTTTGGCAGGTAGGCTATCGATCAATTCTTCTTCGACATGCCTTTGCACACTCTTAGGCTCAATGCCATGTTCTAAGTTAAAGGCTTTTTGTTTGGCCCGTCTTTCATCACTAATTTGCATCGCTTTTTGCATGCTTGCTGTGATTTTATCGGCATAAAAGATCACCTTACCACGCACATGCCGCGCGGCGCGCCCCATCGTCTGAATCAAACTGGTTTCACTGCGCAAAAACCCCTCTTTATCCGCATCCAAGATTGCCACTAAGGACACTTCAGGCAAATCTAGCCCCTCTCTTAACAAGTTGATCCCAATGAGCACATCAAAAACCCCTAATCTAAGCTCTCTAATCAAGTGGTTACGCTCGATCGCATCAATATCGCTATGCAGATACTGCACCCTCAAGCCCCATTCTAAATAGTGCTTGCACAATTCCTCTGCCATGCGCTTAGTCAAGGTGGTAACCAGCACGCGCTCATGTCTGCTCACCACCTCTTTAATAGTTTCGTATAAATCCCGCACTTGGTTAGCAATAGAGCGCACTTCGTATTCAGGGTCTAATAAGCCGGTAGGACGGATAATCTGTTCAGCGATATGATCCCCTGAGAGTTCTAACTCTAGGGGATTGGGGGTGGCTGAGACAAAGAGGAAATGGGGAGGCTTGGTGATAAACTCTTCGTATTTAAGCGGGCGATTATCCAGCGCGCAGGGCAATCTAAAGCCATAATCGACCAAGACTTGCTTACGGCTCAAATCCCCGGCGTACATGCCCTTAAATTGGGGCAAACTCACATGCGACTCGTCGACTATCACCAAAAAGGGGCGTTGCTTTTGGGCGAAGTAATCCATCAAAGTATAGGGAGTCTCCCCCTCTTGTTTGCCCGTGAAGTGGCGCGCGTAATTTTCAATGCCCTTACAAATGCCTGTGGCACTAATCATCTCTAAATCAAATTCGGTGCGGGTTTTAAGGCGCTCATACTCTAGGGGCTTTTGGGCTTGTTTGAAAAAGGCTAGGCGGGTTTGCAATTCTTGCTCAATGTCTTTAATAGCTTGTTGCAAACGCTCCGGGCTCACAATAAAGGCATTTGCTGCATAGAGGGGGTAAGAGTCTAATTGCTTTAAGGGAGTGTTCTCCAGCGCGTCCATGCTAGTGATGCGCTCGATCTCATCGCCAAAAAACTCGATACGGATAAAGTTTTCATCATTATAAGCGGGGAAAATATCCACACACTCCCCCACTACCCTAAATTTACCCCGCTCTAAAATTTCTTGGCGTGCATAACCCATTTCTACCAGTTTGAGTAAAAATTGCTTATAAGGGCGCACTTGCCCCACTTGGATTTTTTCTAGCATGCTCAAATACTCAGCTGGGTTGCCCAGCCCATAATTAGCCGACACGCTAGCAACCACAATCACATCCTCATAACTCAGCAATGAAGTTACCGCGCTCAAGCGTAGGCGTTCTAAATCCTCATTGATCGAGCTATCCTTTTCAATGAAAAGATCGCGTCTGGGGATGTAGGATTCGGGCTGGTAATAATCAAAGTGGGAGATAAAGTATTCCACATGGTTTTTGGGGAAAAAGCCTTTGAACTCGCTGTAAAGTTGGGCGCATAGGGTTTTATTATGACTCATAATCAATGTAGGCATTTGCAAGCGCGCGATCAAATTGGCCATGCTAAAGGTCTTGCCAGAGCCCGTAACCCCGATTAAAGTTTGGTAACGCGCCCCTTGCTTTACCCCCTCACTTAAAGTTTGCACGACTTTTTCTTGCTCCAAACTCATGGCATAGGGGGCGTGTAGATTGAATGGACTCATATGGACTCTCTTAATTGTTTATTAGATCATAACACAGGAGGATATGTTTTATCTCTCTTTTTGTCCAGCTAGCATTGCAACAAAAAACACCAAAGTAAAGCTTGTTGATTATCCCTCTCGTGTTGGGTGCAAGAAGCCTTCAAAAATTTTATTGAGATTGCCCAAGGCTTTAATCGGCTCTTTAACAAAGTGAGTGCAGCTGCTCTAAGACACCACATCAAAGCCGCTTTAAACAAGTCTGCCAGTGTGCAGGACTTTAAAATCCAGCTCAAGCACCTAGTCCAACGCGCTGACTTTGACAACGCCACCAAAGCCCTCATTAGAGAGATTGAGGGGGGATTACCACCCGATGATGAGTTACCAAAGACTAAGTTAGACATTGAGGTTTTAGCCAAACGCCAAGAGGGGGAGAGTGAGGAACAATTAAAAAGCAAGGGTGAAGAAAGTCGTCATGGATTTATCGCCTATTTTAGGTTTGGATAATAAACAAGAACGCCACATGTGGGGGCAAAAGGGGTACATTGCAAGGCGGAGCTATTATGGAAAACCTTTTGATGTAGAACAAGTGAAGCCTTTATTTAAAGATGGTGAAATGCTTTGGACTAAAAATAATAACTGGGATAAAAAGATAATCATCACACACCCCGATTTTTATGGCATGTGTGTGCCTAATGGCGATATGAGCAAGGCAATTAAGACCTATAAAAGTAAAGTGCATTTTGGCGATGATAGTTTTCACTTAGTGCCGTATGCAGAGAAAAGGGATTGATGGATATATTTAGTCTTAAGGAATATGTAGGCTGGTTTGTGCGGGTAGTGAGCAGTCCAGAGGGCATAGTGCAGGAGGGTATTTTTGTAGGCTATGATGGTCCTACCTATGACCCTGAAGAAGAAGATGTTATTATGATCAAACACGAGCACGGCTACACATGCTATAAAGCCGAAGACATCGCCGAGTTTATCCCCATCAGAAAAGCGACAAAAGAGGAGTATGAGGCGTGAAGTAATCCACTAACTTTGATGGAGATGCTTTAACCCATATTGAAAAAAAGCATGGAGAGGGGAGTCCTTTGGTGGAAAGCAGCGGGCAACCAGCGGTTAAATTGGAGGATATCCAAAACTACCCGGATATTGTCAATCATGCGGATTTGATGAGGGTAGTGGATACAAGCACGGGCAAACGCTTGGTAATTGGGAAATGGATTAACGGATATGCGATTGTTGTAGAGGCGATTGGAAGAAAAAACAACTAACTAAGCCTGAAAACAATATACAAAGAACATGGTCAAGTAGAAAAAGGGTTGGATTTTAAAGATAGCACCTACATACGACTATCTAAGGATTAAGGATAGATAGCGTGGCGCACCTCGTCCAATACGGGTGCCACTTAGACATATCGTTGATGCTACCACATAAACCCTATAACAAAAATGTTTGATCTTAACTTAAACTATTAGTAAAAAGAACAATACCTTAAAGCTAAAGACCATGTATAAAGAACAAGGGAAATTGGAGGAAGGGTTAGATTTCAAAGATGGTGCCTACATGCGACTATCTAAGGATAGATAGCGTAGCCCGCTCAGTTAATACTGGCGCTACTTAGACGCATCCGTTTGCACCGCTAGGATGATAAACCATAATGGATTTAAAAATCAAGAAAGCAAAACTCAGATTAGTAACAACGTGGAAAAGCAGGGGAAATCCGCAAGTGGTTAATCACGCAGACCGCTACAAAATAGAGACAGACAAATACGGGCAAGAGGTTTTAATCAGTGGCAAACAGATTAATGGCTATGTAGTGGTGGTGGAAACCATTAGCACCAAGAAAAACGAGCTGAAACTAAAAACACTTTATAGGGAAAATGGCAAGCTAGAAAACAATCCCATCTTTAGGGATAGCGGTTTGAGCTCACAACTACCCCCCAAAGGTAGCGAAGGCTCGCTAAACCCCCAGCCTAGTGCCAACTTAGATGCGCCACCACAAACCGCTAAAACAGACTCTAGCACAACCCCGCTTAACTTAGAGGCGATTCCAGCAAAAGCCACAGAGCTTTTCAACACCGCCAAAGAGCAAGAAGCGGGCTTTAGGGGGTTATTAGAGAGCATACCCGGGCAACACAGCCTAGAAGCGGGGAATTTGCTCAAGAGTGTAGAAAGCATTGAGAGCAAGATCAGACGCAAGCAAGGGGATATAACCGCTATTGGCGATTTTTTACGCGCGGCAATTGTGGTGGAACATAAGGGGCAACTCAATAACCAGCTCATGCGCATTGAGGACAGCTTAAGAGCGCAAGGGATAAATCCTACTATAGAGCTACACCACCGCCAGAGTGGATATAAAGGCGTGCATATCCAGTTTAATTATAACGGGGTGGCTAGCGAAATCCAATTGCACACGGCTAACAATTGGGGGATTAAAAAAGGGTTAGACCCGATGTATCATGTCCTTAGAGACCCCAATATTAGAGCCAGTATGCCTTATCAGCGGATTTTAGAATTAGAAGCCGAGAGTAACCGCCTAGCTCAAGGTTTTGATTTAGATATTAGCGATTTGGCTTCGTATGAAGTGAGCTTGACCAGCGCATCAAACTCCGAAAAGTCTGTATTGGTGAGAAAATTGCCAGACGACTTAAAACCCACCCAAGAGCCTTTAGAAAAGTCAAATTCAAAGCCTTTATCTTCAGACCCCGAAACAGCATACAACCGCCCCGAGTCTGAGTTAAGCCGAAATTCTAATTTTTCAGGGGATAGTGGAAAATCCATACAAACTCCTTTGAACAATCCTACCAAACCCCCCCTTAAAACCCTCCATATTGAACCTAACCCCGCTTTTGGGGAACACTTTAAAGAATTTGAGGGCAAAGGCAAGGAAGCAGTCGCTAAGTTACTACAAGAACGCAGAGGGCAAGTTGCCGGGGCTTTTTATAGAGAGGATTTGGGCTATATTGATTTGGTGTGGGGAGTTAATGCCACAGATTTAAAAGGCTTGAGGGGGGCTAATGGCAAGCCCATTAAACCTTATGGGTTATCTAAAATCCTAGAAAAACACGCCAGCGACTTTGAGAGTTTTAAGGGGGCTGATATACAAGAGAAGTTAGCTAAAGGAATTACAAAGATTATAGAGAAGGGGTATGTGCCTGAAAATGCGGGGATTTATACCATCCGCTTTAAAAACCAAGATGGAAGTTTTAGAGAGAGTAGGTTTATTTAGGAGGTGGAACGAACAAGGGGATAAAAAGATGACCAAACAAACCCCCTCGCACAGATTCCCGACCAAGTTACGACCCAAAAGGGCTTAAGTATGGAACCGATCTTACTCAGAGGAGTTTTAAAAATCAAAGGGCGATAGTGCGAACCTATCCGCTTATAGCACTAAGTTTAATCCTACACTGACTTCTGCAGATGAACCCTTTAATTGGATTGAGCCTAACAAAACAAGCTTTAAAAGTCAAGTTTATTACGACAAGAGAGAGCCTTGAAGTTTATCTCCTCTCAAGGCTTTACTAGGGGCAAGAGTCCGCCCCTAAACTCTACAAAAGAGTAGCATAAGCCCCTCCAAAAGTCAAATGAAAAAGCGTATTAAAGTCGAGTTACCTCTAAAGCTTGCTAGAATATGGATAGATAAAGGCGGAGTACAGATGCGTTCAGATTTTTACCAACCACGCCGTAAAGCCCCTAGCTTTAGCTATGGGGATATAAGGCTAGCACCAGCATGGCTGTGCTAATATTTGTGCAATCAAGGGGTAATACCCTTGGGGTTGGGGCATCA
>CAGP01000106.1 GCA_000263275.1 Helicobacter bizzozeronii CCUG 35545
ACGCTACGCGTTTAACCCTTGTTTTAGTCCGCTCTTTGGGCTATTCTCACACTATGGCGACGCTAGACTTTGAAAAAATAGCCCAACAAGGAATCAAGCCCAAAGAGGTGTTAGACTTCCTTAAAGGCACAGAGCATAATTTTAATTTAGATGCCCTAGAGAAATACTACAAAGATAACGGGCTAGACTCTGAGCAGATCACCCGTGCGCTTTATCACGATCTAAGCAATATGCAAGGCTTTAGCTTTGTTAGCCCTAAGCAGAGTGTTAAAGAACTTGCCAAACCCCTTTTTAACACGCCCATAGACACACAACCCCCAAGCCCCCCCACACAGGCAAGCCTCTTAGAAGCCCAGAGCTCCACTTTAAACCCCCTAAGCACGCCCCTAACCCCCCCCAATGTTAAAAAGTCCGCTCAAGAGGTTTTAACAGAAATCAAGCAAAAAGCCCAGCAATTAAAAGCAGATGAGTTGCACCCGCTCAAAGAGGCAGGCTCAGAGCTTTTAGAGATGTTTGCAGGAAGCCCCACGGCTAAGCACAGCCGACAAATTGCCAGTTATGGGGAGTTGGTGGAGCAAGCCATAGAGCATAAAATCCCCTATAGCAAGTTACCAGAGAATGTAAAACACTTTTTAGCCCGCCGTAGGGTGGTGGATTATGGGCTAACAGGGGCGATGATACATCAAAAGGAATACCAAGAGGGCGTGGATCAAGGGCAATTAGAATACCAATCAGAGATCACCCGTCAAGGCATTTTAAAGGTCAAAGACGCTAAGCAACTCACAGATGCGCAAAAAAAGCAAATCTACAAAGATAGAAACATCTTGCGCACTTTGTGGAATA
>CAGP01000107.1 GCA_000263275.1 Helicobacter bizzozeronii CCUG 35545
ACATCAAAGCCACCAAAACAACCGCAATACTCGCCACTATCTTAGCTCTTAGCGAGGCGTGCTTAAAGCGTGCAAACATAAAAAGCCTTTCATCGTAGATTTTATCCATGATAGCAAAAAATACGGTAGTCTTAGTGGCAAAGTCCGTTAGGGGCTTAGAATCTCTTGCACAAAGCGCACGATGGCAGAAAAATCCTTTTCAAAGAGTGCATAGACATCGAGCACCACGCAATCAGAGCGCACCACTCCAGCCACGCCCCTTTTATACAAGGCGTGATAAAGGGCTTTGCAATCCATATGAGCTTGTAGTTGCACCCCAAAACTCTCTACGCCCTCCATCTGCACGCCCCCGCCTATATGCGCCTGCGTGGGGATCACAAAGGCTTTTAGTCCGGCTATCTGGCTTAAAGCGCGGTGGAGTTTGAGGGCTTTATTAAGCAGTGCGTCTTTATCTTGCTCTAAAAAAGTTTGTAAGGGGGTTTTTTGCCCTTGCAAATAGCCTTGTAGGCTCTTGGTGAGTAAAAAAAGCGTGATCTTATCCACCCTAAAGGCGCGGTAAAGCGGGTGTGTGCGTAAGGGCTCTATATATTCTTTTCTGCCTAGCACAATCCCAGCCTGCACGCTCCCCAAAAGTTTATCGGCACTAAAACTTAAAAGATGTGTGCTTTTAAGGGCTTTTTTGCGTGTGCTCCACGCTTTGCACACTCCCCAAATCCTCATAAAAAATTAAGCCCCTTTCTTGGGCTAGAGCAAAAAGAGATTTGGAGGGCACGCTAGCCACAAACCCGCTCATGGAAAAATTGCTCCAATGCACGCTAGCAATTAGCGCGCTGGCATCATTGCAAGCATTCTTATAATCGCGCAAATAGGTTTTATTGGTGCTCCCCACCAATTTAAGATGAGTTACACTTTCTAAGAGTTCATGTGCTCTAAAACCCCCCCCAATTTCGACCAACTGCCCATAAGAGAGCAGAGTTTGTTTGCGTTTGGATTTGGGGGCAAATACGCTTGCCACTAACACCAATGCGCTGGCGTTGTTATTGAGAATCAACGCATCCGGGGCGTTAAAGAGTGCCCTTAAAAGATTTTTGTGCCTGAAAAGCGCGCTCAAAACGCACAGCATTCTCTAAATCCACCTCTAAATCCACATAGCCACTCAAAATCTCTAACTCTCTAAGCGCGCCACTCTCCAAAGGCGCACGCCCTAAATTAGTCGAGAGCAACACCCCCGTTGCGTTATAGACTTTTTTAAAGGGGGGGGCTAGCAGGGCTGTATAGCGTGCTTGGAGGGCATTACACCACTGGGCTAGGTTTTCATAGCCACATGGATTTTGCCGACACTCCTCTAATAATGCATTAGCCAGAGCCTTTAAGATCGCACGATCATAGCCCACAAAACAAGGGGCGTTTAATAATGTGTGCATGGCGGGGGGGTGTTTGGGTGCTTCCATGGGGTGATTCTAGCACACAAAGAGGCTTTTTTTTGTTATACTGCCACTTTTAAAGGGATGGCATGCAAACTTATGGCTTAGAATATTGGGGCAGAGAGGATTTTGTGATTGAGGGGGGGCTAGTCAAGCTCAATGTGGGGAGCAAGCCTAGCTTGATGGAGATTGTGATGGAGTTACGCGAACAGGGCTTTAAGGGTCCCCTACTCTTGCGTTTCCCCCATTTGATTGAAAAACAAGTTAAAGAACTTTTCAACATGTTTTCTAATGCCATTAACCAATACCACTACAGCGGGGCGTTTAAGGCGGTCTTCCCCTTGAAGGTCAATCACATGCCCCATTTTGTCCTGCCCTTAGTGGAGATTTCTAAGGCGTTTAAGGGGCATTATGGTTTGGAAGCGGGGAGCAAAGCCGAATTGATTTTAGCGATGAGTTATGTCCAAGAGGGCGCGCCCATCACGGTCAATGGCTTTAAAGACAAAGAGATGATCGAGCTGGGCTTTATTGCTGCTAGCATGGGGGCAGATATTACGCTCACCATAGAGGGACTAAGCGAGCTTAAGAGTATCTTAGAAGTGGCATTAGAGAATAACACCACAGGGGAGAATGCCAAACTCTGCCCTAAAATCGGGATTCGTGTGCGTTTGCATAGCTCCGGGGTGGGGATTTGGGCTAAGAGCACGGGGATTCACGCCAAGTTTGGGCTAGCCAGCACGGAATTATTAGAGGCGATGCGTTTGTTAGAGGAACACGCCCTCTTAGGGCAGTTAAGCATGATTCATTTCCACATTGGGAGCCAAATTAGCGACATCACGCCCTTAAAAAAGGCACTCAAAGAGGCGGGGAATATTTATGCCGAGTTGCGTAAAATGGGGGCGTTTAATCTTAAGAGTGTGAATATTGGCGGGGGGCTAGCCATTGAGTATTCCCAGCACAAGCACCAATGCGAGCGCAATTACACCCTAGAGGAGTTTGCCGGCGATGTGGTCTTTTTACTCAAAGAGATTGTGAAAAATAAAAAAGAGCTAGAGCCTAATATTTTCATCGAATCGGGGCGTTTTATCAGTGCTAGCCATGCGGTCTTGGTCGCTCCCGTGTTGGAGTTGTTCTCCCAAGATTATGATGAAAGCATTTTGCGCCTCAAAGAGACCAACCCGCCCCTAGTGGCTGAAATGGAGGATCTCTACCACAATATCAATGCCAAAAACGCCATTGAATACCTGCATGACAGCTTGGATCACATGGAGTCTCTCTTCACCCTCTTTGATCTAGGCTACATTGATTTGCAAGATCGCAGCAATGCGGAGGTCTTGGGGCATTTGATCATCAAAAAAGCCATTGGGTTTTTTAGACACAAGGATCACAGCGATATTATCCGCATCCAAGAGCAAGTCCAAGAACGCTATTTGTTGAATTGCTCCTTTTTCCAAAGTTTGCCCGATTATTGGGGCTTGAGGCAGAACTTCCCCGTCATGCCTTTGCATAAATTGGATCAAGAGCCCACCCGCAGTGCGAGTCTATGGGATATTACTTGTGATAGCGATGGGGAGATTAGCTTTAATAAAAATAAGCCCTTGTTTTTGCATGAGGTCGATGTGCGTCAAGAGGAGTATTTTTTGGGGTTTTTCTTGGTGGGGGCTTATCAAGAGGTTTTGGGCATGCACCATAATCTTTTCACCCACCCCACTGAGTGTTGCGTGCATGTGCATGCAGCAGGTGCGCCTGAGCCTTTTTCAATCAGCCACATTTTAGAAGCCCAGACGATTTTAGATGCCCTAGAGGATTTGGAGTATGACACTAAAGAGATGGAGCGTATTTTAAAACAAAAAATCGAGGAGAGCGCGCTTTTAGATAGCGAGGAAAAAAAGGAGGTTTTGGGGCGTTTGTATGTGATGTTGAGTGAAAATGGGTATTTACGCACCCTAGCCTTGCAAGAATTATAAAAATAAAAAGAGGTCTGTATGTCTAAACCTAGTCTGTTTCTCAAATCCCAAAATATGTTTTTTGGGGAGCATTTTGGGGGCATGTTTGTGCCCGAAAATCTAAAAAGTGCTTTGCTGGAGTTGGCTAAAGCTTATGAAAATATCTTACCCACACCCCCATTCCAAAACACCTTTAAAGACTTATGCACGCATTTTATTGGTCGCCCTACACCCTTGATTTTTGCTAAAAACGCTTCGGCAATCTTAGGCAATGAAATTTATTTAAAATTTGAGGGGCTGGCTAATACCGGGGCGCATAAAATCAACAACGCCCTAGGGCAGGTTTTACTAGCTAAGATGATGGGCAAAACCAAAGTGATAGCCGAAACTGGGGCAGGACAACACGGCTTGGCTACAGCGAGTGCATGCGCTAAATTGGGCTTAGAGTGCCATATTTACATGGGGGCTAAGGATGTCAAGCGGCAACGCCCCAATGTATTTAACATGGAACTTTTAGGCGCGCATGTGCATGCGGTTGAGAAAGGCGATCAGGGCTTAAAAGATGCCGTAGATGAGGCATTGGGGGCGTGGAGTAAGCAAATTGAGACGACTCATTATGTGCTGGGTTCGGCTGTGGGTCCCTACCCTTATCCGGATTTGGTGCGGGATTTGCAAAGCGTGATTGGCAAAGAGCTCAAAGAGCAGATCAAGGATTATTTTGAGGGCTTGCCTGATATATTGGTGGCATGCATTGGTGGGGGGAGCAATGCGATGGGCTTTTTTTAGTGCCTTTTTAGAGGATTGGGGGTGTGCGCTCTATGGCGTGGAAGGCGGGGGCAGGGGGACTAATTTGGGCGAACATGCCACGCGCATGCGTGCGGATAAGAAAATGGCGATCGCACATGGATTCCAGAGTATTTTTATCCAAGATGATCAAGGCAACTTGGCTAAGACCCATTCGATCAGCGCAGGGTTAGATTATGTGGGGATTGGCCCCCAAATTGCGTATTTGGAGAGTATCGGGCGTTTGCATTGTTTGAGTGCTAGAGATGAGGAGGCTTTACATGCCCTGCAATTCTTTGCCAAACATGAGGGTATCATTGCGGCGTTGGAATCCAGCCACGCCCTAGCGGGGGTGTTGGAATTGAGCAAAAAACTTTAAGAATAAAAAGATCATCGCCCATGTTTCTGGGCGTGGGGATAAGGATATTTTCATCACCGCCAAACACGCCCACCCGCAAAGATGGCTGGAATTTTTAGAGCATGAGGCTTTAGAGCTAAGAGAAAAATTAAATTCTTAATGCTTAGAGGATTCGAGTAAAACCTTGATCCCCCCTTTAAGCACGATAGGGTTTTGCATGTCGCTGATTTTGACAAAGCGGACTCCATCGGGGATGGGGACGCTGATTTTAGAGGTGGGGTTTTTCTCGTAGATGAAGTCGCGCATCTGCAAGGAGGAATCAAAAAAGCTAATTTGGGGTTGCCAATCGGGATTGGCAATGATGCTTAACTTGCCACTATAAGCCATATCCAACCAATACTCCCCGCTAATTTCTTTGAGGGCTCTAAAATGCCCGGTGGGGATAATGGTGGTGGCGTTAGCCAGTTTGGGGGTGCGTACTTGGAAGGCATAATGCCAATTTTGCAAATCATCGCGTTTGACATCGCTAAAATCAAAGCCCTTTTTGGCAAATAATTCGCCCAAAAGTGTGGGGTCTAGGGCGTATTCGGTGCTAAAGCCAAAGGTCGCCTTGCTCCAGTCTTGTTTGTGCTCCATCTCTAGCACCATCACATACGAATAGCCCATTAAAGACAGCACGCTTTGGATGGTCTTTAAGAGCAAGAGGGGGGAGCTTTGGGCTTCAAAACTCACCCGCAAGGTCCCGGGTTGTTTGAATTTGAGGGGCAAGAGACCATTTGCCTTAAGCGTTTGCAACACTTTTCTGACCTGCAAATTGCCCTGTTGGTCGTAAAAACTATTGGGGTTACTAAAAACCCGATCGATAAAATTGCGGTTAGTCAGATAAAAGCGATCGCCGATGAGATTTTGAATCTTATCCTCTAGCGCGCCCCCAAAAAGAAGGCTTGTAGTGCTGATGGAGAGGATGAGGTATTTTAAGGGATTCAACTAGGGGCTCCGTTTTTTGTAGGTTGAAAGGCTAATGCGGGTGAGTCCATTTTTAGGGGTGTATAAAAAACGCAAGGGGCGATCCCGATTAGAATCCAAATCTTCCCCATTGGCTTTAATAGATAAATTGCCATGCCCAAAGGCTATGAGCCATTTATGCCCGTGGGTTTCAAAGCTGTAGGTTTCTTTGATGATCGCTTGGGTTTTGTAGTGGGTGTTTAGGTCAATGCGTTCCATCCACACTTCTTCTTTAGGGGTGATCACAATGCTATCAGCTTGGGGCTCTGGAGTGCTCGTCTCTTCTTTTTGGGTGGTTGGGGTAGGTGTGGGGGGTGTTGGGGCTATCTCAGGCTTAGTTGCGGGCGGGGTGGTTGGGGGGGGTGTGGGTTTGGGGGAGTTTGTGTGCTAGCATGGGGGGGGGCTTCCTCTAGGGTGGGGGTAGTCTCTGGGTTTTCTTGGGTGATCTGGGTGTGGGTTTGGGGGCTAAAGGTCTTAGAGGTTTTATAATAGGTGTAAATCCCTACGCTTAGAATCGCCAAAGCCACTAAGGGGAGGATAAAATACCATTTGGGCGTTTTTTCGGGCTCAAAAGAGGGGATTTCTGCGGGGTCTTTCACACGGCTAGAATCCAAAAAAGGGAGAAGGGAGCGGGGTTTGGGGTTCTTGGGGTTTGGTAGTGTGGGTATTGTCTAGCTCAGGGGAGGATTTGGCAAAAAAAATAGCTTGTCATATTCGACCATCCAGTGGCTCAAATCCACTTGGTATTCTTTTTGCAAAATCTGTAAAAACCCCATCGCATGCACGCGTTGCAAGGTGTCAAACTTCTTTTGGTAAATGGCTTCTAATTTATTAATGGCAATGCGTGTCGTTTGGGATACTTCTTTAATATCCTTTTCTTGCAAAAAATGCCAGTGTTTTGTCTAATGCCTCTAGTTTTTCCTTTTCATTCATCCTCTCACCCTATCCATCAAAATTGCCCCCGCTACGCTCACATTGAGCGAATCCATCTTGCCCTGCATTTTAATCTGCACGCAACAATCCATCTTGTCTAAAACCCTAGAGCCCAAGCCCTCCCCCTCGCTCCCCAAAAAAAAGCGCTACTCTCTTAGCAAAGACAACCCCCCTAACATCTTGCCCTTGCAAGTGCGCCCCATAACAACTCACCCCCGCCCCCTTCAACTCACAAATGGTGTCTAGGACATTCTTACGCACACAAAAGGGCACATCATAGAGCGCACCCAAACTGGAGCGCACCAAGCCCTCATAGGGCATAGAAGTATCCAAGATCACCCCCTCAAAGCCCAAACCCGCCACGCTCCTAAAAAGCGCGCCCACATTCCCCACATCGCTTAGACCACACAGCACCAAGATTTTATTAAACTGCTTGATTTCCTCCAAAGTGCTCAGTTTGGGGGGCACCACTTGGGCTAAAAAACCTTGGTGGTTATTCCCCTTAGCCATCGCTTGGGCTTTTTTAAAATCTAATGCAACAATTTGGCTCGCATAACGCCTTTTGTGGGCTTTAAATAAATTAAAGAGCTTCCTATCCACCTCTCTAGCCAAATAGAAAATGGAGATAGACTGGGGGTAATGCGTGAGCATGTGCAACACCACTTGTTTGCCAAAAACCACCATTTAACCCTCTTTGTGCGTAGGCGTATAGACTTCCTTAGGACTCACTCCTAGCATTTTTGCCACAAGTTTGGCTTTGATCTTAGGGGGTAGCTCCATCTGCTCAATGCTTGATAGAGGCAAACTAGGTTCGCGCTTCTCTTTATTCTCCAACACCAACACCCATTCGCCTTGCAAAGCCTTACGCCCCAAAGCCTTAATTTGTTGGGACACCTCCAAGACCCCCCCTTTAAAAAAGCGTTCATGGAGTTTAGTCATCTCCTTAATAGCAAAAAGCACGCTTTGGGGGGCAAGCTGTGCTAGATCCTCTAGGGTGTCTAGCAAGCGCTGCGGGCTCTCATAAAAGATCAACACGGGAGGCTGGCTAGCCAGCAAATTAGCAATTTTGGCACGCCGATCGTTGAGCTTGGGGGGTAAAAACCCCACAAAATAAAATCCAGCCGACTCAAACCCGCTCGCACTATAAGCACCCACGCATGCACTCGCCCCGGGCAACACCTCATAAGCAATGTTGTGCTCTTGAGCAAAACTAACCAGCCTAGCCCCCGGATCGCTCACACAGGGCATGCCCGCATCGCTAGCAAAGATCACATGCTGATCGTGAAAAAAAAGAGGGCTCTATTTGCTTTAAAAATGTCTCTTGGTTGTGGGAGTGGAAAGACATAAAAGGCTTCTGTTTAAGGGGTTTGGAACTGGTTTGTAAGATGCCCCGTGCCCATGTTTGTTGTTCTAATAAAAAGAGGAGTCGCTTGGTGATGCGGACATCCTCGCACAAGAGCACATCGCAACCAACCAAAGCCTCCAAAGCACGCCAAGTCATGTCTTTCAAGTTGCCAATGGGTGTCGGCAAGAGAGTGAGCACTACTGCATTTTGTATTTTTGTTTGAAGCGCTCCACACGCCCGGTGGTGTCCGCGATCTTGTCGCTCCCGGTGTAAAAAGGATGGCAAAAACTAGAAATATCGATCCTAAGTTCGCTCTTTGTGCTCAAAACCTCAATTTCTTTCCCACTGGTAACACAAGTTACTTTGCAAGGCACATACTCCGGATGGATTCCCTTTTTCACGCATTCTCCTTAAAAAAATTTTTAGAATTATACCTAATCTTTGCTTAGTTTTGAGAGGATCGTTTTTTGTGCTGTATTGATTATTTGGGCAACCCGGACACAAATAATTTGCGATCCCCAATCTCTATAACCACATTTTAAGCCAACATGTGGCACATACCACCTTAGGAGAAACCCCCCTAGGATTTTTTCACCCTTTTGCGCTCAAAATTAAGCCCCCAAATGCTAATTTTTAGGTAAAATAGCCTAGTAGAGTTTTTACCATGCTTTTTCATGGTAAAACTCCTATGTGGAATATGCCCCTTGCGGGGCGTTTTTATTTTACCTTCTAAGAACTTAAAATCGGTTATTGCATTTGAGTTGGTGTGTTTGTGGAATTTAAGCCAACATGTGGCACAATGGCATCAGTGGTTACCCCCCGCCCAACAGGGCGAGGGCGGTTTTTAATATAATGGTTGGACGGGCAAAGCGACGCTTTACCTCCATCAAAACCACTAATACCATGAATAGTTTCATAGTAGGGTCTCCTTTCTAGGAGATTACCCGCTTACAGCCTCCTGACCCACTATTAAAAGTTACGCCCATCGTCCTAAGAAAACCCTACTACTGGCACGCCCCATTTTAACCCATCTTTGCTTATTTTTTAGCCTTTGCCCACCCTTAGGGTTATGCCCTTTGGCTTTTCATACTGGTTGCCCGTTTGGCTATTAAAATGCTTCGGGTTTTTGCCCTTTGATGTTGTTTGCCCGTATGACTATTAAAACACTAGCGCATTTGCAAACGCTGTGCTGTTGGCACAGGTGCTATAGATCAAGGGTGTTTTAGATTTTTAATGAGGGTTTTTGACATCCCCTTGAGTAGCCAGATTAAAGCCAGTGCCCACAAATAAATATCCATAAAGCCCACATAGAGCAAAACAAAAGAGTCGCCCTTGTTGAGTTGGTTTAAGGTTGCTAAGAACAAGGTGAGTAAAAAGAGCACGCCCAAGGGTCTATGCACCAAAAAGGCGAGCACGCTCCACAAGCACAAGCTCATAATGACCCATGTTGGGCTGGCATGCGTGAGGCTAAAGGGCAAAAGCTCTAACATGTCTAAAAAAACAAAGACTCCAAAGAGGCTTAAAAATAAAGCCACCCTAAAAGGGAAGCATTCTAAGTTCTTGTATTTGGCAATTAAAGCCCATAAGCACAGCACAAGGCTTAAGGGGCTAGGCGTGCTAAAAAGCCCCACAAGTAACGCCGATAGGCTCATGGCATGCCACACTGGGATATGGCAAATCCCAAACACCCCTAAAGCTTTTAGCCAAGCGTATTTGCGGGCAAACACCGCCACGCATAGACTCACCGCTACGCTCAAAAACAAGGAGGGCAAAACAGAATGGGCGATCATGGCAAGCTTTTCAAATAAGCCAAATTAAAGATGATATGCTGGATGTGCTGGCGATCCTTTGTGTAGAGCACATGCACCTGATCTTTAAAAATTAAAAGTGGCTGGGTAGCTCACCTCGCCCCCCTGTTGTGTAAAATCCAAGATACACAGAGGCTTAAAATAGCTAGGCTTATCAGGTGTGGGGGCAAATTGAGCCAGCATTAAAGCACTGCGGCTATTATAGCCTTCTTGGAGTGGGGCATTATAGATCAAATAAAGCGTGCCATCCACATTGAAGAGATTGAGCGAGTCATCATAGTTTTTGAGATTGCTCAACTGGGGTGGATTCCATTTTAGGGGGGTTTGGCAGGTTTGGGTGTAAAGATCAAAGCGTTTGTAACTTCTAAATGCCATCAAAGCGCAATGTTGGTAGGGTGCAAGGCTGGGCTGGAGTTGTTGTTTTAGCAAATTAGGCTGGATCACGCGCTCTAAGCGGGCGTGGGGGTCAAATTTGAGTAACAAGGGGGTTTTTTTAGCCAGCTCTTGATAAATGGGCAACACAAACCCGCCATCATCAGTGGACAGGGGGCTGGTGCGCACCAAATGGCTAATGTTTAAAAAGGGGCTTAAGGGCAGGGTTTGGATAAAATCGAGTTGCGGGCTTTGGTTGTGCTGGAGCTGTTCTAAGACACGCTTTAGGGGAGCACAGAGCAGATAAATTTTAGAGGTCGCCCACCCGCCTAAACTCGCCCCCACCACGAATAAATACAGGGTGTTATGCGTGGCATACAGCACGGGGTTGCCTAAGATTTTGACAAACTCATGGGCTTTTTGGCTCAATAGGGGGGCTGAGAGCAAGGGCAGAGCTTGTCCCCACTCTTGGGTTTTGAGATTGTAAAGGTGGGCATAGATTTTAACATCCCCCACCCCCTCCGCACTCCCCCCAAAGTAAGCCCCCATGAGATAATCTGTATCCAGCACGCTCAAGGTAGCCGCATGCATGCTTTTAGTGCCCGCAGGGGGGAGGGTTTTTTTAACAAAAAGGGGTGTTGTGCTAGGTTCTAGTTTAGGGGCTGGGGCTAGGCTAAAGGGTTTGGGGGCTAAAAAGAGCAAGCATGCCCCTACAAGACTTAAGAGTAGCAAGAAAGCTAAAAGGCGTTTCAAGGGGCGATCACGCTCCAAGTTAAATCAAAGAAAAAGGGGATTTTAAGTTGATCGTTATAGCAACTCTTGGGGGGGTTGGGGGGTTTTTTAGCAAGGGTGATTTTCTTAGTGGGGAGTTTGTGGGGGTCTAGGTGGTAGATGCGTTGGGCGTTGTGGCTGATGAAGGCGGGGAGTTTGTCTAGGGCGTGGTGGCGATCAAAAAGGGTTGTGAGGGCTTCTAGCAAAATGGGTGCGCTAAAAATGCCCGCACTACAAGAACAAGCGTGCTTGCTTGCCAATAAATGCGGGGCACTATCTGATCCAAAAGCCACTTTGGGGTGTGCGCTTAGGGCTAACTCCAGCAAGGCTTGCTGATCTTGGGGGGTTTTTAAAAGGGGTTTGCAAAACAAATGCGGGTTTAGGTGGTTGCCCAGCACATCATTTAGGTTGAGGGCGATGTGGTGCAGGGTGAGCGTGGCATAGAGGTTTTCATATTGTTCTAAGAGGGGGATACTCCTATGATCGCTCAAGTGCTCGATGATGATTTTTAAGCGGGGCAAGCGGGTAGCCAGCGTGTTTAAAATGGGGTGGAACTCCACTTCTCTTTGCATCACAAAGCCCAAACTCTCGGCATGCACGCATAAAATAAAGCCCAAATCTTGCGACACGCTTAAAATCCGCAACATTTGGGGGCTTAAGATGTCCTGCACGCCTTGATCTGAATTGGTGGTGGCATTGTGGGGGTAGAGTTTGAGCAAGAAAAACCCGGCTTCTCTGGCTTGTTCTAATTCTTGGTGTGCCAAATTAGGGGTCAAATAAAGCGCGATCAAGGGCGTAAAATCAAAGCCTACTTGTTCAATCTGGGCTTGATACTCTAGGGCTAGGGCGGTGTTGGTGATGGGGATTGTGAGATTGGGCATCACCACCGCCGCGCTAAAATAACGCGCGCTGAAGGGCAAAATGGCTTGCAACAGATCGCCCTCGCGCAGGTGCAAGTGCATATCTAGGGGGTTGTGTAGGGTTAAAGTTTTCATTAGCGGTAGATGAAGTAACGCACGCGGATACGAATTAGCGTGGTGGTGGTGGGGCGGGGGTAGTCTTTGTAGGCAATGGTGATAGTCTTTAGCGTGTTGTCATCTAGGAGTTTGTAGCCAGAGGGCAAAATAATTTTTAATCCCGTGATGTCCCCATTGGGGTGGAGGTAAAACTCGACTGCATCCACGCCATCTTGCCCCAAATACCCCGCCGCGCTGGGGTATTCCAAATATTTTTGGGTGATGCGCCCAATTTCGCTCAAATTGCTTCTAATGAAGTCTTTTTCAGCTGTGCCTAAATCCCCAAATTCTTCGCCATAGAGTTCGTCAATATCCTTGCGAGTCTGGCTATCCATGCCCTTGTCTTCTTCATAGCTTTGGCGTCTAGCATGGTTGGGTTGGGGTTGGGGGGTTTGCTCTGAGGGCAAGAAGGATAAATTATTGGGGTTAAAATCATCAGTAGGGGCTTTTTGGGCCTTGTGTTGGGGGCGTGCTTGGGTTCTGGGGTTTTTTGGGGGACTTGTTTGGGGGTTTCTAGGGGGGCTTTTTTCACCACCTCTTTTTGTTCTTGTTGTAAAGCCTTATGGTGGGTCTCATGGCTAGCGATGTGTTCATGCTTGGGCTCGATTGATTTGGGTTGGACTTTTTGGGGTTTGACTTTGTGTTTGGGTCTATGGGGGGTGGGGGGCGGGGTGGGTCTGGTTTGGGGGTGGGGCAGGGGGACAGCTTTAGGTGCTGCCCTAGAGAGTCTTTTTGCCCCGGGGGTGTGCTTGGTGGGATCGAGCGATCGCCCCCGTTTGAGCACTAATAAATTAGAGGGATTGACTTTGACCAGCTTAGGTTTATGGGCAAAAAATTCACGCCCATATTGGAAAAGCCACCACAAAAGCAAGTGGAGCAAACACGAGAGGAGCAAGGAAATATAGAAATTGCGATCAGAACGCCTGCTCCTTAAAGCCTCCTCCAAGACCGCAGGTGTGATGCGCCCCCTTCTAGGCATAGGGGTCCTTGAGCTTAGAATGGCGGATATGTTGTTTGGCTTCTTCCATGAGTTCTTCTTTCAATTGAGCAGAATCTTTTTTGAGGGGGAGATCGAGGCTAATTTTATCCAAGATCAAGCTTTGGTTGGAATTGAGCAAGATCAAATAAAGTTGGTTGCGCACCTCAATGGTAACCAGCTTGTGCGTGGCATCGAGGGGCTTGATGAAAGTTACGCTAGGCTCTAAGCCCACTTTGGGGAAGAGGAATTTTTGGGTGCTCTTGCGTTTGAGAATCCACAAGAGTAAGAGCAACCCTCCAATGACCGCACAGACCTTCCATGCATAATCTAAAATGAGGGCTTCTGGGTTTTTGGTGGCTTCTTTGGGGGGGCTACTGGGTGTGGGGGGGGGGCTTAGGGTTTGGGTTTTGAGTGCGGGGATGAGGGGGACAAATTCCAGACGCAAATACTTTTTATCGATGGAGAGTTTGGCTTTAACATCAAATAAAATCGCCCCTTTGGGGACAACCAACAAGGTATTATCCTGGGGATAGACATTGAGGCTTTTGAGCACGCTGGTGCTAAATTGTTCTAATTTGGGGGCAAAGGGGGCGATATTTTGGATCGTGATGGTTTGCAAGGCTGAGATTTGGGGGGTTTGCAAAAGGGGTTTAGCAAAGAGCAAATCTAGGGCGACCCCGGGGGTGCTCAGATCGGGCATTGGGGAGACCTTGATATGCTCGACTTGGTTGAGCTCTTGGGCGCAAACAAACACACAGCCTAGCAAATAGATTAAAAACCACCGACCCAACTTCGCCATGCCCTTAAACTTACATGTCCTTAGCGATGTAATAGACAATGGCATTAGAGTCTAAAACTTCATTGAGGCGAATCGCCAAGTTTTTTTCATAGACCATCACCTCGCCCTTGCCAATCACACGCCCATTAACAAAGGTATCCACACTCTCCCCAGCGGGTTTTTGCAAGTCAATCACCGATCCGCGTTCAAAACGCAAGACCTCGCCTAGCGGAATCAAAGTTGCGCCCAATTCTGCCATAAAAGTAACTTCCATATCCAACAAGCCCTTATAGTCGTTGATGAGCTCTTCTAGGTAGGTGGTGAGTTCCAATTCTCTAGGGTTGAGGGTGGGTTGTTTTTTGATTTTGGGATTAATGGGGGTTAGGGTGGCTAGAGTAGGGTTAGATTGGATACTCACACCCTGCGTGTCGCGATTATTTTGGTTATCCATGTCTGTTACCTTACTTCTTTAGGGTCTTGGTGCAAAAAAGATGCATGGTGGCTGTCATTATACTCAATTTTGGTTGATTTCTTGTTTAGCGGGGCTTAAAATTGGATTGGCTCAAGCAAAAGCGGTGCAAAAAAACATGTGCCACATTGGGGCTTGATCGCCTTGCAGGTGTAACGCCCAAATAAAATCAAGGCATGGTGCAATGCGCCTAAGTCCTGTTTGAAAAGCGCACTCAAATCTTTTTCGGTTTGGGTCGCACTTTTAGCTTGGCTTAAGCCTAAGCGATGGGTTACCCGAAAAACATGGGTATCTACGGCTAGGTAATTTTGCCCAAATACCACCGATAAAACCACATTGGCGCTCTTTTGCCCCACACCTGCCAAGCGCATTAGTTCTTGCTGGGTGCTAGGGATTTGCCCGTTAAAATCTTGCATGACCTGCCCAGCCATTTTGATGAGGTGCTTGGCTTTGTTGTTAGGATAGGAGATGCTTTTAATGAGGGCTAAAACTTCTGCCAAGTTGGCTACTGCCAAAGCCTGAATGGTGGGGTAGGCCTTAAAGAGGGCGGGGGTGGTGGCATTCACGCGCACATCGGTGCATTGGGCGGATAAAATTACGGCGACCAAGAGTTCATAAGGGTTGGTGTAGCATAACTCGGTGCTAGGCTCTGGAAAATGCGCTAGCAAGAGTTCTTTAATGATCTGGGCTTTCATAGGGGTTTAACCAAAATGCATTTAGCCTCATGGGCTCTTAGGGCAATCTGGGCGTGCCCCAGAGCAATACTCAAGGTGGCTTTTTTGCAAGGAGTGGTGCAACAACACAAATTGCGCCCCAGCCACAATCCCAAAGGATAGAAAGCGGTTCTTCAACGCGTCATCACACCCTTCAATCTTAAGGATTGTGTATCTCTGATTCTTCTGGCAGTCTAGGAGAGTCATCATTTTTAAGTCCTTTCTTAATTTCTTCAATGATGATGTCTATGGGCGTAAAAATGCGGCGCAAAATCCTAAAGGGGGCTTGGGCAATGTCTTTGGCTAGGGTGATCTTGGCGGTGGGGTTGTCTAAGCTCCCCCTTAAATGCACATGGGTGGAGATTTTGCCATCCCCACCCAAGATCAAGTAATTCACAATGGGGATTTTATTGATGATATTAGAAAAAGCCTTGATGGTTGAGACATTGAGAACCGCATCGATTTTACGGGTCTTCAAATTGACAATCCCGCTCCCATCGACATCTAATGTTGCGCCGGTGAGCTGGACTTTTTCAATCCCAATAAAATCATCATTGCCCCCAAAGATCACTTTCCCCTTTAAAATCTCATAGCCATTCACGCCCAAACGCGGGTTTCTAAAGGCGATAAGAGAGGGGATGGTGTTGATCACATTGATCACATTTTGCAAGACTTTAAAGTTTTTGATAGCGGTATTTTGGAGTGTTAATTGCCCGTTAAAGGCGTTGTCTTGGTAAGTTCCACTCAGCGTGTAAAGCCCACCTTCTATGAGATTTTTATTGGTGATTCCTTGCAGAGCCATATTAACATAATCTCCGCTAAAATTACTCGCTTTCAGGTGCAAATTCCCATGCACAATGTCTAAATTCACCATCGCACGCTCATACATGGCATCGGCTTTCACACGCCCATCTCTAGCCACCATGCGGATACTCTCAAAAGCAAAGGGGAGGGTTTTAAAGGTGAGCACGGAGTTAGTGGCACTGATAATGGTTACATCTGGGATAATCTTATGGCGTTTTTCATAGCGTTGTTTGGCGCGGATAAAAAATCTCTTCATTTTTGGCTTGTTCTGGGGTGGGTTGGGTGTGTTGTTTAAAGGTTAAAAGTTCTTTAATGGCGGGCATTTTAGAGTCCAAAAACGCATCTAGGTTAAAATCAATGTTCTTTAAAAAAAATGATGCGCTCCCCCCCTTGAATTTTGACCATAATAGAGCCATCTAAACTAAAGATTTCTGCCATGTCATCTTGTATTGTGCCCAAAAACGCAAAGGAAGAGAGCCTACGGCCATCGCGGCGATAAAGGGGGAGATCAATGCCTAAATTGCTGGAGACAAAATTAAAACTCTTAAAATCTTGGGTGCTGATTTGCACCGCCCCTTGAGATACAGCAAAATAGCGTAACAAGGGCGAGATAGGGGCGATCTTGGATAGGTCTCTGATTTGCAAGACATAGGTTTTTTGCGCTATTTGCGCCTCTATTTGGAGTTGCTGGCTTTTGATTTTTAAGGTGTCAGGCTTGGAAAAGTCCAAGCTAAAGCTTAGGGTGGGGAGGTTTTGGGGCGCAGCATAGATCACATCTTGGCTAAAGCGTTCTTGGTTTTGGTTTTGGATTTGCTCCAAAATCTTTTTCTCAAAAGCCTTAGAGCGTGTGCCTTTGGCAATCAAGGCACCAAGACCATTAAGGTCTAGGGGGTGTTGGGGGATTTGTGCGGGCATAGATCGGTCAGGATCAAAAGGTCTTGTGTTGATGGTGTTATTGGTGTTGAATTGGAGTTTGTGGATTTTGGCTTGGCCGCTTAGGCGTTTTTGCGTGAAATCAAGCATGAGATTGGCATTCACATCGGCGATATTGAGGTAACGGGTGTGTTGGGTTTGGATATACAGGCGGTGCAAGTCAGGTTGGATGTCTAGGGCAATTTGGGTATTTTGGCTAAAAAGCGGGACATTGTAGAGCAAAAAAGAGCCTTGTTGCACCTGGATATTCCCTTGCATAGATAAGAGCGCATGGGCTTGGTGCCTGAATTGCACATCTAAGAGCAAATCCGCGCTGATCTGGGATTGGAGATTTTGGATGGGCAGTGGGATGTCATAGCCCTTGAGCAGGTTTTTAACGCGTTTGTAGGCAATATTGGGGGCGATTTTGATGTGTGCGATCAGTTTTTGGTTTTTATCTAAGTGATCAATTTGCACCCGTGAGCCCTCTAAAGCCATCCCATCATAAAAGATACGCTTGGGTTCCATGTAGAGGTTTTTATCCTTCAGTTCTAACCAAACCTCTTTGGAGAGAATGGGGGGCAAGAGGGGGTTAAAGCGCACGCGCGCTTCTTTAACCAATGCCCTAACACGCAGGCGTTCCAAAATAGAGGGCAAGGTGTGCTTGGTCTTTAGATTAAAACCAAATGTGCGCCTCTTTGATCTGCAGGCTGGAGAATTTAACGCGATCAAATAGCCAAGTGCGTGTGGCTTTGAATTTGTGGGGGATGTAGGGTTTTAAAAAATCCAAGTGGTGGAACTCATTGGTGCTAAGAGAGAGGCTTAAGTTTTTAAAATCTGTCTGCCCCCTAATGGAGGTGATGAGATTGGAGGTGCGCAAGTTCATCCGTGAGATGTCTAGCATGGGCAAGGCGCACAAGTGGAAGTCTAATTTATTGGATTTAATATGGTAGAACACATCCCCACTGGCATGGATGCGGTAGGGGATCACATGCAATTTGAGGATTTTTAAATGCAGATCGCCTTGATCTTGTAAGAGCATGCGGCTCTCCACCCAGCCGGGCAGAGAAATGGCAAAATTTGTCCCATCAAAGTGCACATGGGTTTTAATTTTGGGGGTAAAAACAATCTGCCCAATCTCAATCTTTTTAAAATACCCCAGCCCAACAATGGCGGATCGGATTCCTTGCACAATTTGGTTAATGGGCGGGGGTTTTTTATGCGGGTGGGGCTTGAGCAGAGCGGATATATCCAAGCTGCCCAGTTCTAGCAAGACTTTATTATCCAGTTTTAGATACAATCGTTCTATCCTAACTTTGCCAAACTGAATAGAGGGAATGCGGATTCCATTTCGTAACATAATATACAAGATCAATACAGGCACCATGAGCAGACCCAAAACGACAGCAAGACTGGATGTTCTTTTGATGGTGGCTTTTAGCATGGTGCTTTCGTTGGTCTTTTATCTTAGTATACCGATAAAATCTTACCAAGCTATTTATGTTCCAAGTGGTCCCCTCCAAAAACTCACCCACGAGGGGCTGGGTTTAAACCGCCTTGATGTGTTCATTTTGCGCGCGATGAGCGCTTTGGGCGTGTGGAAAAGACCCAAAAGCGGCTATATTTTCATCCCCACCAACAATCAAGGCTACACCAGCAAGGGTGATTTTTTATATGCCCTAAGCCTCTCTAAAGTCTTCTATCAAAACGCCACCCTCATTCCGGGCGAGACTCTCTATTTTTTCTTGCAAAAACTAGCCCAAACTTTTCATCTAAAAGTCTCAGACTTGCAAAAAGCCTATGAAATCCATGCGCCCTACAAAGAAGCGGGCATTGTGCCAGACACCTACCGCTTTGCTGTGGGCGTGAGTGCGGATAAACTCATAGAGCATTTGCTCAAGCACGCCTCTAATTATTACCAAAACTTGAGCCACAAACTTTTAGGGCATTACGATCCCAAGCAATGGGAAAAAACGCTCATCATCGCCTCCATTATCCAAAAAGAGGCGGCTAACACCCAAGAAATGCCCTTGATTGCCGGGGTGATCTTTAATCGTTTGCGTCAAAACATGCCCTTGCAGATGGATGGGAGTTTGAATTATGGCAAGTATTCCCACACCAAGGTTACCCGTGAGCGCATTTTAGAGGATACCAGCTCGTATAACACCTACAAGCACAAGGGACTACCCAAAGACCCGGTGGGGAGTGTGAGCGAGCCAGCCATTAAAGCCGCCCTCTTCCCAGCCAAGACCAAATACCTCTATTTTGTCAAAAATAAAGCCGGCGTGCATGTCTTTAGCCAGCACTACAAGGACCATGTTAAAAATATCCACTTGAGCAATCCATAGCACAAAGGGTGTGCCAACCCTTGTTATTTGAAACGATCCTAGCTCTTATAAATGTATTCGTGCGTGAGGGGGATGGTGTTATCCACGCTGTGGGTGAGCAATAGCTGGTAGAGATCCACGCTCCCCACCCTAAAGGCTGAGGCACAGCTATTGAGATAGAGCGACCACATGCGGATAAAGCGTTGGTCATACATTTGGGCGATCTTGTCTTGGTTGTCTAAAAAGTTTTGGTGCCAAATGTCTAGGGTTTTGGCATAGTGCAAGCGCAGGCTTTCAGCCAGCACCAAGTGGAAATCACTTTCGCTCATAATGGAGATCACCTCACGCAAAGAGGGCAAATATCCGCCCGGGAAGATGTATTTATCAATCCAAGCGTTGGTCGTGCCCTCAAAGCAACACAAAATGGAGTGCAGTAAGAACATCCCGCCCACCTTGAGCACTTCTTTTACCTTTTTGAAGTAAAAGGGCAGATTGGCTTTGCCCACATGCTCAAACATCCCCACACTCACCACCTTATCAAAGCGGTAATGCATGCCATCCAAATCTTGGTAGTTTAATAGCTTGATGGTAACCCGATCCTCTAGCCCCATATCTTTAACCCGCTTGCTAGCGGCTTTAAACTGCTCTTGGGAGATGGTGATGCCCAGCACATCGACATGGTATTCTTGGGCGGCTCTAATGGAGAGATAACCCCAACCACAGCCAATATCCAAGAGTTTTTCGCCCTGTTTGAGGTCTAATTTTTTGAGCGTGTGATCGAGTTTTTGGAGCTGGGCTTGGTGCAAGGTGTCCTCTTCTGTTTTGAAGTAGGCACAAGAGTAGCTCAAGGTTTCATCCAGCCAAATGGAATAAAAATCATTACCTAGATCGTAATGTTTCTCAATATTAGCACTCTCTTTAGTGCTCTGTTGGATAGGCATGGCATTGTCGTGCTTGTGGAGGTGTTCGTAGTTGGTTTGCAAGTAGAGCACCCGGGCAACCTCATCCATCGAGCCCTCAATATCGATGATTTTGTCCATATACGCCTCAGCGATGGTTAAAGACATGTCTTTTTTAATGTCGCTGAGTTTGAGGGGGCGGTTGATCTTGATGGTGAATTTGGGAGTCTTGGTCCCATTTTGATAGACCTCTTTATCCCAAAAAATCACCCGATAATCCCCATTTTTCCACTTTTTAAACATGGACTTTAAAAATATCTTAGATAACATAGCCATCCTATTGCTTTTATGTTATTATATCAATTTAGGCTTTAAAGGCAGTGCGATGAATAAACCCAAAAAAAAATGTTGGTTTCTACACCCATTTATTATGTCAATGATGTCCCCCATTTAGGGCATGCTTACACCACTTTTATAGCAGATATGCTCAAAAAATACCACGCCTTGCGGGGCAAAGATGTTTTTTTTGCTCACGGGCACCGATGAACACGGGCAAAAGATCGCCTTGAGTGCAGCCAAACACCACCAAAGCCCCCTAGAATACGCCTCCACAATCAGCCAAGCCTTTAGGGATCAGTGGGATTATTTTAACATTGATCATAACCATTTTATCCGCACCACCGATTTAGCCCACCAACAAGCCGTGCAAAAAGCCTTTGAGACCATGCACGCAAGGGGGGATATTTACAAGGGCACATATCAGGGCTCTTATTGCGTGAGCTGTGAGAGTTTTGTAGCCAGCCATGCGCTCTGCCCAGATTGTGGCAAGGAAACGATCATCTTAGAGGAAGAGAGTTATTTTTTTAGGCTGAGTCATTACCAAGAACGCTTGTTAGATTTTTACAAACAACACCCCAAGGCGATCTTGCCCCTCTTTAGGCGTAATGAAGTGGTGCGTTTCATCGAACAAGGCTTACACGATCTCTCCATCACACGGACTAGCTTTGAGTGGGGGATCAAATTGCCCGCCAGCTTAAACGATCCTAAACATGTCGTGTATGTGTGGCTGGATGCTCTGCTTAACTATGTGAGCGCACTAGGCTATGCCAGCACCGATACAAGCAAAATGGCGTATTTTAACCATGCGATCCATGTCGTGGGTAAGGATATTTTACGCTTCCATGCGATCTATTGGCCTGCCTTTTTGATGAGCTTAGAACTCCCCTTATTTGAGCACTTGTGCGTGCATGGGTGGTGGACCATTGAGGGGGTTAAAATGAGTAAGAGTATTGGGAATGTGCTGTGTGCCCAGCAAGAGGCGCAAAAATACGGGGCGGAAAACTTACGCTACTTTTTATTGCGTGAAGTCCCCTTAGGTCAAGATGGGGATTTTTCTAGTCTTGCCTTGATCCGCCGTTGCAATGCGGACTTGAGCAACACCTTAGGTAATTTAGTCCAACGCCTAAGTGGCATGGCGATCCAATATTTTAATGGGGAGCTAGCCAGCATGGAGGTCTTTACCCACTACGCCCAGCCCTACGCCCACGCCCACGCCCTCTTAGAGTCTTTGGATACCAGCATGCTAGAGATGCAACCCCACAAATACCTAGAGGACTTGTGGAAGGTCTTTGAGGGGGCTAATGTCTTGATCGCTAAGGAGGAGCCATGGAATCTCATTAAAACTAATAAAGAAAAAACCATGTCTTTACTGGTTTTGATCGCCATCCTCCTAGCTAAGGGCGCTTTTTATCTCTACCCTATCATGCCCGCCAGTGCCCAAAAGCTAGCCACCCTCCTAGGGCTTAGCCTAGATTTGCCAAACCTCAAAGCGTGCATGCAAAAAGATTATGTCCTCTCCCCATTGACACTTGTTAAAAGCCCGCCCTTTTTCCCCAAATTAGAACTCCCCAAAGAGCCCCCAGCCACCCCAGCAACGCCAACACCCCCCCCAAGCAAACTTTTTAAAAATTGGGGATTTTTCCAAACTTGAAATCAAGGTGGGCACCATTATCCAAGCTAGGCGCGTGCCCAAGAGTGATAAGCTGTTGCAATTAGAAGTGGATTTTGGGGATCGCACCCGCTTGATTTTGTCAGGCATTGCCAAGCATTACCAACCTGATGATCTCATTGGCAAACAAGTTTGTGCCCTTGTGAATTTAGAACCCCGAAAAATGATGGGCATACTCAGTGAGGGGATGATTTTAAGTGCTAGTGATAGTGGCAAACTCAAACTCATCGCCCCCCTAGAGCCCATGCCCAATGGGAGCACCATTAGTTAGTGGATGTCCATGAAGTGGTGGCAATCACTCGGGGGGTCTTAAAAAGCCATCCCTATGTCTCTAAATTCACCCACACCACGCATGTAATTGGTCAAGTCAAGCAGGGGAGTTTGTTTGTCGCACAAGACCCCCAACAAATCGATTTAGCCTTGAGTCTAGGGGCTTATGGAATCCTATACGATCAAGAAGTGCCCATCATCGATCCCGAGGTCGCATGGATTTATGTGCCTGATTTGAATAGGGCGATTGATAAGTTATTGTATTACAAGCTTTTAGAAGCCCCGGCAATTTTTGGGGTCTGCGCGGTGGAATTTGCCATTTTGCAAAAAATCGCCCCCGAGGGGCTGTTATTCTTTGAGGGCTCAAAGCTGGATTTATTGGACTTTAACCTATCTGCCCCCTGTGTGATCTGGCAAGATAGCTTGCCAGCCCATTTATTCAAGCCTAAAACCATCCCTTTAGAACCCATGCCCTTTGAAATCTTGCTCCCTGAGCTTTTTTCTATGTCCATTTGTTACCAGCACCAACGCCACGATCTCAAACTCTCTAGCTTTTATGCCCCCCAGCTGGCTAAAGCCCTGCATATTTGCACGCTTGCAGGTGTTATAGCCCATTTGGATCGCTTGGGGGTGTTAAATTTTATGCAACCCTTTTACACCAACCCCCAATTAGAACCCTGCGCCTTTGGGCAAAGTGCGCAAATTTTAATCCTAGAAAAACAAAGCCAATCTTTGCTCCAAATGGCACGCTTTGCCCACACAATCACCCCATGGCAACAAATCCAAATTTTCACCCCCAAACCCCTACCAGCCCCCCATGTGCTTTATAGCGATCTGGCGCATTTGCGCCAAATTTTGCAAACAACCCCCTACACACTGGGCTTTATTGGGGGGGATTTTGAAATCCAGCAGATTTTAAAGCCCAAAAAACCCCTCAAAGGTCTATTTGATGGGCTGTGAATACCAAATCTTAGAGGGGCTGTGTATCCAAGTGGAGCCCACCCACAATCTAGATCACCTGCACGCCCAAGCGTGGGCACTGCGGCCTTGGCGTAAGGGTCCTTTTTATGTGCAACAAGGCGCACAAGGTTTTTGCATTGAGAGCGAGTGGCAAAGTTTTATGAAGTGGGATTTGATCAAAGATAGCGTGTCTTTGAGCGGTTTAGATGTAGCCGATGTGGGGTGCAATAATGGCTATTATCTCTTTTGCATGGACAAACAAAAACCCAAAAACCTCGTAGGCTTTGATCCCAGCACACTTTATAGGGCGCAATTTGATTATATCAATGCCCTCTTGCAACGCCCAATTGTCTATGAAAATTTGGGTATTGAGGATTTACGCACCTATGCTAGGCGTTTTGATGTGATTTTTTGTTTGGGTGTGCTTTACCACCGCAAAGACCCCTTAAGCGCGCTCAAAGCCTTACACATGGGCTTAAAAAAAGGGGGGGGTGCTGATCTTAGATACCCTGCTTTATGATAGCCCTCTAGAGGTTGCCCTCTGCCCCAAAAGTTATGCCAAAATGAGCAATGTTTATTTTATCCCCAGCATAAAAGCCTTACAAAATTGGGCAGAGCGAGCCGGATTTGCCGATCTACGGTTATTGACCACCAAAACCACCACCACCCAAGAGCAACGCCGAACGCCTTGGATTACGGGTTTGAGTTTGGGGGACTTTTTAGACCCTAGCGATCCTAGTCGGAGCATTGAGGGCTATGCTGCACCTTGTCGTGGGTATTTTATCTTACACAAATAAAGGAGTTCTATGGCCGATCCACAAATGATTGAAGAGGGCTTGTTGGTTTGCACCAAGCTCGATCAGAGCTTATGTGCGGAATTGGTGTCTTTTGGTGCCAATAAAGCCACCGTGTGTTTTACCCCCAAAGAGTTTATGCTTTGTGAGGAAGATGTGGTGCATGCCGGTTTTGTGGTGAGTGCGGCTAGTTTTGCCGCCCTATGCGCTTTGAAATAAAAAAAAATAGCTTGATCTCTTCGATGAAAATTAGCCTATTAGCCCCCATTGAGGTCAATCAAGAGGTTTATTTTAACGCCACCACAACCCATGCCAGCACCAAAAAAATCATCAGTCAAGGTGGAGGGGGAATTTATGGAGATTAAAGTTTTTGAGGGGGACTTTGAGATTTTGATCTTTGAAAAACGCCCGTTTAAATTCAACTTCAAGGAGGACCAATGAAGATCGCATTAGTGGTGGATAGTTTTGAGGACAAGAGCAATGGGACCTCCATGACCGCTTATCGCTTTTACAAGGCTCTTAAAGCGCGTGGGCACCATGTCCATGTGGTGGCTCCCTTTGTGAGTGGGGAGGGCTTTTATCCTGTCCCTGAGAGGCATATCCCGCTAGTAACCTCCATTGCGCACAAACAACACATGATCTTTGGCAAGCCTGATCGCTCCATCTTAAGAAAAGCCTTTGAGGGCATGGACATTGTGCATGTGTTCTTGCCCTTCAAGCTAGAACGCATAGCCATTCAGGTCGCCCAAGAGATGCAAATCCCCTATGTGGGGGCGTTCCACCTCCAACCCGAGCACATCACTTATAACATGGGGTTAGAAAAATGGGACTGGCTCAATCAGGCGATCTTTTGGTATTTTAAGACGCGTTATTACAAACACATCCAGCATATCCATTGCCCTTCACCCTTGATCAAGGCTGAGCTAGAGAGGCATGGCTATGGGGGTAAAAAATATGTGATCTCCAATGGGTTTGATCCCCTCTTTAGCCCCAGAGAGAGCCCCATTAAAAGCGATGATCTCTATCATATTATCATGGTGGGGCGTTATTCCCCCGAGAAAAACCAAAGCGTGTTGATCGAGGCGGTGCGTTTGAGCGCACATGCAGATAAAATCAAGTTGCATTTAAAGGGCATAGGGCCTAATTTAGCCAAGTTGCAAAAACACGCACAAGCTCTAGCCCACCCGGTAGATTTTGGCTTTATCGAGCCTGCTGGCTTAAAAGATTTGCTCTATAGCTGTGATTTGTATGTCCATGCCGCTGATGTGGAGGGCGAGGCGATTGCGTGTTTAGAGGCGATGAGCTGTGGGATCGTGCCTATTATTTCTGATAGCAAGATCAGTGCGACCAACCAATTTGCCCTAGATGATCGCTCCTTGTTTAAATCCAATAACGCCCAAGACTTGGCGGCTAAGATTGACTATTGGATCGAGCACCCTACAGAGCGCATGGAGGCTGAAAAAGACTATGCCTTGAGTGCCCAAAACTACACTTTGGATCAATCCATCCAAAAAGCCCTAAGCATGTATGAAGAGGCGATCGAGGACTTTAAACACCTCTACTCATTGCCGAATAATGTCAATACCCTTAGGGGGGATGAACTCAAACAACGCGCTGTTTAAGGGGACATTGGCGCGCGCTTGGGTGAAGGTGATGCGCACTTGGTGATCGAGCTTGTCTTTAAAGTCAATTTGGGCGGGCAAACCATCTTTGAGGGTGAGATAATAGGTTGTTCCTTCCACTTTGGCTTTGTAACGCCCGTCTTTTTGCAATTTGGCTTTTTTGAGAATCGCAAAGAAGTCTAGGGCTTTGTTTAACTTGGTGATGGTGGCTTGCAAGAGCTTGGGCTCATAGATCACCACTTGCTTACCCTGCATGTACACCTCTTTAGGGCTGGGTTTGTCATAGACCCACTTAGCAAAATAGGGGGTTTTAGCAAAAATTTGCCCCTCATAGCTAGGATTAAGCGGGGCGGGCACTTGGCTATCTAGCACCACCTGCTTAAAATGCGCGCTGAAACTCTCAAATTGCAGGGCTTGTGCCCCCATAAAGCCCCACCAACAACACCACACCAACAACCAACGCATGCTTGCCCTTTTTATTTAGAATTTTACAAAATTTTGTTAAAATCCGCACTTATGCAATACAAAAGACTTCGCTTCCTTTTGCTTTTAGGGGATAAACATGATTAAAGCCATGATAGGTAAGATTATTGGCACCAGAAACCAACGGGAAATCAAACGCTACCAAAAACGCGTGGGGCTTATCAATGCGTTAGAAAAGGAATATGAGGGGTTAGACGATACGCAACTTAGGGCGCGTTTTGAGGGGTTACGCGCGCAGGTGCAAAATGGGGAAAAAAGCTTAGATGAGGTTTTGGTCTCTAGTTTTGCGATCACGAGGGAGGCTTCTAAGCGGATTTTAGGCATGCGCCATTTTGATGTGCAACTCATTGGGGGGATGGTCTTGCATGAGGGCAAGATCGCTGAGATGAAAACCGGGGAGGGCAAAACTTTAGTGGCGACTTTGGCGGTAGCCTTAAATGCCTTGGGGGGGCGGAGTGTGCATGTGGTTACGGTCAATGACTACTTAGCCCAAAGGGACGCCAATCAAATGCAACCCTTGTATAACTTCTTGGGTTATAGCGTGGGGGTGGTTACTGCTGGGCTGTATGACACCGATCGCCTAGAAGTTTATGCCAATAATGTTATCTATGGCACAAATAACGAATTTGGGTTTGATTATTTGCGCGATAACATGAAATATTCCCTCGAGCAAAAGGCGCAAAAAGAACATACCTTTGCGATCATCGATGAGGTGGATTCGATTTTAATTGATGAAGCCCGCACGCCCTTAATCATCTCTGGTCCGGTCAATAAACGCATGGAGAATTACGAGCGCGCGGACATGGTGGCTAAAAACTTGGAGGTGCAGAATGATTTCACCATTGATGAAAAAAACCGCGTGATTTTGATCACTGAGGAGGGCATTAAAAAGGCTGAAAAGCTCTTTGGGGTGGATAATCTTTATAGCCTAGAAAATGCCATTCTCTCCCACCACTTGGATCAAGCCCTCAAAGCGCATTATTTTATTTGCCAAAGATAAGGATTATGTGGTCGCTAACGGGGAAGTGGTGATTGTGGATGAATTTACGGGGCGTTTGAGTGAGGGGAGGCGATTTAGTGAGGGGTTACACCAAGCCCTAGAGGCTAAGGAAAAAGTGGGGATCAAAGAGGAGAGCCAAACCCTAGCGGACATCACTTTTCAAAATTATTTTAGGCTTTATGACAAACTAGCGGGGATGACGGGCACTGCCCAAACTGAGGCGACCGAGTTTTTAGAGATTTATAACCTAGAAGTCATTTCGATCCCCACTAATATCCCCATCCAGCGCCAGGACTTAAACGATCTCATTTACAAGAGTGAGAAAGAAAAATTTGATGCGGTTTTGGAAAAAATCAAAGAGCTTTATGCTAAGGGGCAACCCGTGTTGGTGGGCACTGCTAGTATCCAAAAAAGCGAGTTGTTGCACGCTTTATTGCAAAAAGAGCGTATCCCCCACACGGTGCTAAATGCCAAACAGCACACCAAAGAGGCGGAGATCATCAAAGATGCAGGGCTTAAAGGGGCGGTTACGATTGCGACCAACATGGCAGGTAGGGGCGTGGATATTAAACTCAGCCAAGAGATCAAAGACTTAGGCGGGTTGTATATCATCGGCACAGAACGCCATGAAAGTCGGCGGATTGATAACCAGCTTAGAGGGCGTAGCGGGCGGCAGGGGGACCCGGGGGTGAGCCAATTTTATTTGAGCCTTGAGGATGGTTTGTTGCGTATTTTTGGGAGCGATCGCATTAAGGGGGTGATGGAGAAATTGGGCTTAAAAGATGGGGAATACATCGAATCCAAGCTAGTTACCCGCTCGGTAGAAAACGCCCAAAAGAAAGTGGAAGCCTTGCACTTTGAGAGCCGCAAACACTTGTTAGAATATGACGATGTGGCTAACGAGCAACGCAAGAGCGTCTATAAGTTTAGAAACGAGCTTTTAGATGAGAGCTATGACATCAGTGCGCGCATTGAGGAAAACCGCCAATACGCCGTGATGAAAATTTTAGAGGCGCACCAAAGTTTTAAAGACCAAGACTTCCAAAAAGAGGATTTGGAAAACATCACCCACGCGCTCAAAGAGGAGTTCAACGCACAGGTGAGTTTTGAGGGCTTAGAGGATTATAGCCCTAGTGGGGTAGAAGCCTTTGTTTTAGACACGCTGATCGCACAATACCAGCAAAAAATGCAGGGCATTGTAGATCGCGACAAGATTGAACGGGTGATCTATCTGCAAATCTTGGACAATGCTTGGCGGGAGCACCTCTACACAATGGATAATCTCAAAACCGGCATTGGGCTTAGGGGGTATAACCAAAAAGACCCCTTAGTGGAGTATAAAAAAGAGAGTTATAACCTCTTTTTGGAGCTCATCGACTCGATCAAATTAGAGGCGATCAAGACCTTCCACAAACTCGAATTGAGCCCCAATACGGAGGAAACCCAGCGATTCTTAGATGATCTAGGGGACAACCAAGAGGAGATGAGCTTTAACGACCAAGATATTGAGTTGGGCTTGAGTAACTGGGAGTTCGAACAAGAAAAGCCTAAGAGTGTGTCCAGAAATGCCCCTTGTTATTGTGGGAGTGGGAAAAAATACAAGCACTGCCATGCCAAAAGCGGACCCAAAAAAGGAATCTTTGCTAAAAATAACAAGCCTGACTGATGCCCTCTGTGTCTTTAGTGGCGTTTTTGGTGCGCCGTTATCTGCGTTTTGATAAAAACCAGCCCTTTATTAGTATCACAGCTATTTTAGCCTTTTTGGGCGTGGGGGTGGGTGTGATGGTGTTGATTGTGGCGATGGCGATCATGAATGGCATGAATGCCGAGTTTGAAAAAAAACTCTTTGTGATGAATTACCCCCTCACCCTCTATTCCACAAGCTACTATGGCATTGAAAAACACACAATCCAAGCCCTAGAGCAAAAATTCCCCCATCTGCGTTTTAGCCCCTATTTGCAAGCCCAAGTGGTGGCGCGTTATAATGGCATGGTGAGCGGGGGCATGCTCTTTGGGGTGGAGTTGGATAAGGAAGTCCCGATCAATAGCATTTTAAAAGAAGGTTTGGGGGATGTGGATTTAAAAGAGTTGGAACAAAATCCTTTTTATGTGGTGGTGGGTAAGGGCTTGGTGGATAATTTGTTGCTAGGGCATGCCAAAAAATTAGAATTGTTTTTCACCAAACTAGAACCCACTGGCTTTGTGCTCTCACCTACCATGAAGCGTTTTGATGTGGTGGGGTCCTTTTCTTCGGGCTTGAGAGCCTATGATAGCAGTTATCTTTATACCAGTATTGGGGCTTTACGCGCGATTAGGGGACTGCCCCCTGATGTTTATGATGGCGTGCATGTCTATTCTAAAGAGGCCATGCAGGATATGCCCCGTATCAAAGAGGCTTTAAAATCCATCCCCAACCATGGCGTGGATATTGAAGGCTGGTGGCAACAAAATGGCAACTTTTTTTTCAGCCATGGCGTTAGAAAAACGCGCTTTATTTATCGTGTTGATGTTGATTATTTTGATGGCTTCTTTAAATATTGTCAGCTCACTTTTAATGGTGGTGATGCACCGCCGCAAGGAGATTGCGTTGTTGCTCTCATTGGGGACCACCACGACCGAAATTAAAAAAACTTTCTTTTATTTGGGGAGTGTGATTGGGGGCGGGGGGAGTTGTCTTAGGCGTTTTGCTCGCCTTTTTGCTCATGGCCATCCTCTCTAGTTTCCCCATTATCTCTTTGCCCGCTGATGTCTATGGCATGGATAAATTGCCCCTAGATTTGTCCGTGGGCGATTTTTTAGGCACGCTGATTGGGGCGTTGCTCATCGTGGCTCTCTCCTCTTATTATCCAGCACACAAGGCAGCCAGTGTCCATGCGTTGGGCGTTTTGCGTAATGAATGAACTTTTTAGACACTTTTAAGTTACTTTTAGGTAGAATTGAGCGGTCTTTTAGTGTAAGCTAAAGATTAATATTGGCGTGGAGAGAGATTTGAAAAATATTTATGTGGGTAATTTGGTTTATAGCGCAACCAACAAAGAGGTTGAGGATTTGTTTAGCCAGTTTGGAGCCGTGAGCTCTGTTAAACTCATCCAAGATCGCGAAACCAAAAGACCTAAAGGGTTTGGGTTTGTGGAAATGGAAGATGAAGGGGCACTAAAAGCCATTAGTAGCCTTGATAATACCGATTTTATGGGGAGGACCATTCGGGTAACCGAGGCTAACCCTAGGAAGTAGGTTTAAAAGCCGCCTTGAGTTGTCTTTGGTGGTGGTAGGATAGGGCGTAGCGGTGCGCTTCGTCCCTAAGCCTTTGTAAAAAATTGCAGATTTGCATCTGTAGAGTCTAGATGCAAAGTTTGTTGATCGGTGTAGAGGGTGTCTGGCACATCGCCTTGAGAGCGTTGGGTCCTGCCCTTGATCTTTGCTTTAGCAATTCCCACAGCCACAACCCCCCAGCCTACTTGGCTCAAAACCCGTTTAGCTAATTGCACTTGTGCTTTCCCCCCATCTATTAGCCATAAATCTGGCATTTTTGGCTTGTTGCTTTTAACACGCCGTTCTAACATTTCTTGCATTTGGGCATATTCCTCTTGGGCTTTGAGCGCATAACGACGATAAGCGCTCTTGATCCACTCCCCCCGATCAAAGACCACCATGCCCCCCACACAATGGCTTTGAGCATGGTGGCTGACATCAAAGATTTCAATGCGGTAAGGCACTTTGGAAAGACCCAAGAGATTTTGTAAGCCTAAAGCATTTTGCTCGGCGGGCATTTGGCTACGCTCCAAGAGGGCTTGGATTTTTTGGTAACGCTCCTTATAAATGATCGCCTGTTCAAATCTTTCTTGCAGGGCTAAAGTTTGCATGCGTTGCTTAATAAGACGCAAGAGCTGGGATTTATCCTCTAAGAGTTTGAGGGCTTGTTTGACAAATCCTCCGTATTCTTGCGGGCTAATCTTGCCCTCACAGGGGGCACAACAACGCTTCATCTCATAAAACACGCATGCCCGCTTGCCCCTCAAACAAACCGGGCTTTGCACTAAGGGCAAAAACTCCAACACGCTTTCTAAAAGTTCCTTAGCCCCACTGCTAAAAGGACCAAAACAAAGCATTTCAGGCGGGATTTTACGCTTGAGTGCCAAAGTCGGGTAAGGGGCGTGTAAATCAATGCAGACATAAGGGTAAGTTTTGTCATCTTTAAGCAAGATATTATATTTGGGCTGGTGTTTTTTGATTAGGGCATTTTCTAGCAAAAGGGCTTCCTCTTCGCTGGTTGTGGTGTGGTATTGGATTGCGTGGATTTGGCTAATCATTTGCCTAATACGCACCCCCACTTTGGGGTTAGGCAAAACCTGATCGCCCACAATTTTAAAATAACTCCAAATGCGTTTTTTGAGATTTTTAGCCTTACCCACATACAAAACCCGTGCTTGGGAATCCAAATACAAATAAACCCCACTTTGCGTGGGGAGATTTTGCAGTTCAAGAGCGTCCATGTTCTTTTTGGATATAGGTGCGGATGTTTTCAAAAATCTCCCTCAATTTAGGGTCTTTAGCGTGGTTGGTAAAATCCCCTTTAGCTTGTTCGTTATAGTAAAGCGGAGGGGGTTTGGGTTTCTCTAAAGAACGTGCAATCACAGCGGGCATGTAGTCTTGCACCTCTAAATGCGGGGGCAATGCGATATCCAATCTTTTCACCTCCCGCAAGAGGGTTTTATTAAATTCTAAGCGGTGCATTCTAAAGTAGTTCTGTGCGCTGGGGTGGTTAAAAACAAGCAAAAGTTTAGAATTTTTGATTAGAATGCAACGCAACCCTGTACGCACTTCTAAGGGCAAAAACAAGCGGAGTTTATCCAGTTCAAGGCGTGTTTTGAGTTCTTGGAGATAGGGAATTTGCAAGATAGAAGCGAGGATCTCTTGAGAGTTTTTCATGGCTTGATTTTAGCATGTTTATTGGGGGGTTGTGGCTATAAAGCCCCCCCTTTTTATAAGAGTGCAAAACCCCAACCCCCCAGCCACC
>CAGP01000108.1 GCA_000263275.1 Helicobacter bizzozeronii CCUG 35545
GATGCAAGCGGGCAAGACAAGCCCATCATCGCGCGCACTTATACCCTGCACTGGGCGGATAGTGGCGTGTGTGTCCCGCCCAATTACCGCCAAAAGGGGACAAGCGGGCGCAACAAAGCCCTATGGCTAAAAGACCCCAATAACCCCAATTTTGCCAAAAGGCGCATTATGATACACATTGGTAATGACGCCATTGACACGCTGGGCTGTATTTTGCTAGGGCTAGGCTACAACAAAGAAAGTGGCAAAATCACGGATAGCACAAAAGCCACACAACAATTCTACGAGCTTTGCCAAACACATGGGGTGGAAAATTTTAGCCTCACCATCATCGACCTAGAAAGGGCATAAGATGGGCATTGAGAGAAAAGAGAAGCTTAAGGCGTTGGTGGGCGTGTTTGTGGCTTTTGCGCTGGTTTTATCCATTGCCCAAAATATCCACTACTTCTTAAAATACAATTCCAGCCTAGCGGCATTATTGGTATTGGTCAATGCCACCCATAGCGACCAAAAGACCAAAAAAGAGATTGAAAAGGGCATCCACAAACAAGAAACAAACCAAAAAGACGATAGTGCTACGGGTGATGTGCTCAAAGACTTGATCAAAGAGGCGAGCAAACAAGGCATTCCCAAACAGCTCTTACTCATCGAAATTAAGGAAAAGTTGGAATGACGCACTTGGAGGAATTTTTAGAGCTCTTGCCCATTGCGCTCATAGGTCTGCTAGCTGGGGGGCTAAACTATTTTAATGACCCTAAAGGAACCCTCCAACACGCCATTAAAGTGGTTTTGACCAGCTCGTTTCTGTGTATCTGCACTTTCTCCATCTTGGGCGCAACAGAGCTTAACTACATTGCCAAAGTCGGGGCTAGTGCGGTTGTGGGGTATTTGGGCATTGATAACGCCCTAGAGCTGGTTAAAAAAAATCCTCAACATCAAAAAATAATGGCACTGCTTTATAGCGTTATTGGTTTGGGGCTTAGCCTCTTGATCTCTTTGGGGGGCTTAGCCCACTACTACAAACAAGCCGCCATCTATAAAGACCGCCTTATAGCCGCCCAAAAGCACCTAGACACCCAAAACGCCCAAATCAAAAGCCTAGAGTTGGATTGGGAAAACTACAACGCCCAAAAGCCCCAACAATTAAAACGCATTGAGAAACACTACCAGCACATCCATACCCAAAATCTGCACACTTGCCAAGAGAAATTAGATCGCGCTGAGCAACTCCTAGAGGCTTTTAAGTCTGTGGCTCATTAGCCAGCTTTAAGAGCTCTTGGGTGGTCATCTTAGAATAGTCATTCTCCAAACTCTCTTGAGGTAGGGTGTTGTCCTTCCCAAAAAGACTAATTTTAAGCTCGCTAAACATCTTAGCCACCTTTTCAGCAGCAGCGATAATAACCGGATTGCCCTTGGCATTCTCTAGGTTGTTTCTCACCATCTTTAAAAGCTCATCTTTAGCAATGATAGCCGCTAGCAAGATGTTTTTATTAATAAAATGCAAATTCATCGCCTTCAACAAGAGTTCATCACTGCTAGTCTCTGTGATGCACTCCAATACGATTGGGTCAATGTCCAAGTGCTTTAAATTCTGCTTGATGCTCTCCTTGATCTCTTGCTTCTTAGCCCCTAGAAAAGTGTTGAGTTGGTGGGTGGTCAATTTATCCTTAATGACCTCCACTTGGACGCGTGCTTGTGCCCTCTT
>CAGP01000109.1 GCA_000263275.1 Helicobacter bizzozeronii CCUG 35545
AAAAAGAGGATAACCCTAAGCCTGCAGGTGGTAAAAGCGTGGGGCTTGACTTCGGGTTAAAAACTTTTCTCACCTGCTCTAATGGCACGCAAATCCCATCGCCTTTATTTTTCTCTAAATATTTGCCTTTGATTCGTGCTTGTAGTCGCTCTCTCTCCAAAAAGAAAAGGGGTAGCCATAGACGCTTGAAAGCCAAGATTAGGCTAGCCAAGTTGCATAGAAAAATCAAAAACCTAAGAACAGACTTTTTCTATAAGCTTGCCAATAGCCTATCTAAGCAATACACCACTATTTTCATTGAAGATTTGAACCTAAAGGGTATGGTTAAACTTTGGGGGCGTAAGGTTAATGATTTGGCTTTTGGTGAGTTTGTGGCTATCCTAGAGAAAAAAACCCAAGTAATCAAAATTGATAGATTCTACCCTAGCTCTAAAACTTGTTCTAGCTGTGGGACACTCAAAGAGGATTTAAGCCTAAAGGATAGGTTTTTTCATTGCCCTTCTTGTGGGTTTTCTTTGGATAGAGATTTGAACGCAAGCATTAATATTCATAGAGTGGGGGCATCCACTCTTGGAGTAGAGGCTATAAGACCCGCCTAGTGGGCAAGCCTTGTTGATCCTAGAATCCCCTAGCTTTAGCTATGGGGAGTATGTCAAGCCCCCCTATTGCAAGCACACCAAGAAGGCTTAGATTTAAACAGCTACACGCAAGCCCTAAGTGCACTCCCAACCACTCCAGCAGACTGGGAAAAAATGGTGCAATATTTTATTGACAACCAACAGATTAGCCCAAAACCTGTATTGCCCGTCCAAGCCTTTTTTGAGGATTTTAAAATTGTGGAATTGGCTTACTGCTTGATTAAAGGGGAAGATCAGCAAAACCTCTTCGCCCTTTTAGGCGAGTCGCAAGATTGGGATTATGTCGATCTCTATGCGGCCAAACAGCTAGGCATCGGTCAAGATAGCGACATTGATGTTGTCGTGGAGACGGGAGACTATTACGATCGCTACGCCCCCTTTTACGCCCAATACAATGCACGGCTCGCTGAGTTTCTCTATGAGAGCTATTACTACACCTTTGATGATCCCCTCTCTAGCCCGCAACTAGATGTAGCGACTTTGCAAAAACACCCCCAACTTTGCTTCAAGCCCGTCTATTTACGCCAAAAATTCAAACAGGCTTGTTTAGACATCTTTGCTAAACGCACTTACGCACCCCAAGCCCTAGAGAACTATTTAAAAATTATCCCCCTTGTCAGTGTAAATAACACCCCGTGTTTAGCCCGCAACCCACAAGGCAAAATCCAAAAATTCCAATCTCAAAACCCTTTTTGTATGGCATTGCAAAACGCGCTTTGAGGCGTGCCTTTTGTGGGCTTAAAATTGTCTTGATTAAGGGGTTTTTCTGAGATTAAGTAATATTGATCTGCCTCTTTGCTCGCATGCACACTCCCCAAGCAACACCAACCAAGCCCTTAGCCCCAAAGCCATATTGTGGGGTTTAGACTTGTAGAAACCAGCGGGTATTGCCATATAATTTAGCATGTGTTGGGCTTGCTCATTATGGAGCATCCTTTCAAACTACATCGTTTCGTTGTTAGGAGCATAAAAATGAAAAAGACGACATTATTTTGC
>CAGP01000110.1 GCA_000263275.1 Helicobacter bizzozeronii CCUG 35545
AAAATCCTTGCGTTTGATTTCCATTGATGAGAGCCCTTGTGTGTATCTTAACACCAGCGACAAACTCCAGTTATTTAAATCCAGTAATGCCCTTTGTCTAGCCTTGCAAACCAACCTAACAAAGGAATTTAAATGATTCACTTGATCCTCTTAGCTCTCTTGGTCTTGAATCTGCAGGCTAAAGAAAATGTATTGACCATCATGATTCCCATGAAAAAACCCAAAGAATCTCAAAACGCCCAATTTCTCAAGGCGTTTAAGGCACTCCATGACTACATGCGAAAATCCTTTATTGCGATATATGATGATCTAAAAAACCCTCCTGACAATCCAGTTCTCTTAACCGATCTGACTCAGACTATAGGAGATTACACAGATGACTCTATCCCTCTAGCCAAAGCTGTAGCCAAGCAAGTCCCCTTATTTCAAGAGTTTAAGCCAAAAAACAAAAGAGAAGAGCTTTTCTTAACCCATGTTGAGGATATGGCAATGCTCCATGTCCTAGACATCCTAGACATATTCTCTGCAAATATTGTTCTTGAGGCAAAACTCGATGATGTCATGTATATCCCAGACGCATCACCTACAGAAGATGCCCGCACATTTTTAAACGCCACCGCATGGCTCTATGCCCCGCTTTTCAACGCCCACAAGGCTGGGCTAGATGTGATTGCCTATATCCAACAACTCCATCGTATCGTTTCTAAAAAGCGGTTTTATTATGATATTATGGGAAATATCATTAATTTTAATTACAACACGATAGCCATAAAAAGAGTTACCCCCCATAAACCTTTTAGAAAACGACTTTTCCAAGATATGGATAACGCGGGTGGTAATCCTAATGACATCTTTGTGGAACTCTTTCACGGAGGAGACTATAGGTATTGGGTCTCGCTAGTTTTAAACACCATCTTAGATTTAGGACAACCTCCATCTACCATAGCTAGTATTTTTGGTCAAGGGGCAATAGCTGACAACATCCAACACATAGACCCCGAACATCTTTCTGATCTCTACACAGCACGGGCAATCCCACTAAATCGTAACGCCCCTTTTTACGACAGCTTAAGAAATGACGACCCCAAGATTTTAAAAGACACGCTAAAAGACCACCCCACCATGTGCCTAAGCCCTAAATACTTAAGTCCCAAATCACAGCAAACCTGCCTACAGCTCTTCCAATCCCAAACCTATAAC
>CAGP01000111.1 GCA_000263275.1 Helicobacter bizzozeronii CCUG 35545
CTTCGCGGGGTTTGTGGGAACGCTTAACTTTAGCACACCTCTTAGGCGATGATAAAGAGAACAATAAAGATGTTCCACCCGCCTATTATGCCGATGATAATATTTATGAAAATTTTTTACACCACTACCAACAAAAAATAGATCCTAGCCACTTTTCTGCCCTTTATTTAGCCCGCATCCTTGTCTTCAGCCACAACGCCCTTTTTTACGACCGCTTAAAAGACGATGATCCCACCATCTTAAAAAACCACCCCACGATGTGCTTAAATCCCAAATACTTAAGCCCCAAATCTAAGCAAACCTGCCTACAACTCTTTAAAACCCAAAGCTACAACGCTAAGGACATTCAAGAGCAATTACATCTTGTGCGTTTGATTTCTATTGATGATAGTCCCTGTGTGTATCTCAACTCCCAAGACAAACTCCAAGTGTTTAAGTCTGATAATACGATCTGTTTGGTATTGCAAAAACATTTGACAAAGGAATAAAAAATGATTCGCTTGCTTTTCTTAGCTCTCTTGGCGTTCAATCTGCAGGCAAAAGATAATGTACCGACTATCTTTGTCCCCATAGACAACCCCCAAGAATCCCTAAACAAACCCACCCCCGCCTTTATCCAACTACTCACAACCCTACAGCAGACCTTGCAAACCGCCAAGGACAAAACATCCAAGCTCATCCCCCCGCAAGGTATGCCCTATTCCACCTACTTAAGCACCCTGCAAAAGAATTTGGATCCAGATAAAATATGGAAACTAGCGCACACAGCCCTAGATCAAGTCCCCTTGTTTGAGGCTTTTAACCCCGCTAATGCGTATGAAAAAGATTTTTTAGACCATGCCAAGACATTTGAAGCGATGCATTTGATTGGGATGTTTGATGATACGCCAATCCCCAAGATGGCACAAAGGTTCTTAGAAACTCTTAATTTTTTCTACAAACCCTTTTTTGAGGCTAAAAAAGGAGGGTTAGAGATGGATGCCTATTTGCGCTATCTTGCCAAAAGCTCCGTGCCCCAACGCCGTTTAGATGCCTACAATGCGCTAGGAATTTATGGTTCTGCCATGAAAGATTATCTCTGTTTTAATTCAGATGGCATTGCACAAAATTTGGTGGATGATGTGGCCTACCTTTATAAACCCCATGGGGCTTGGGGTATCTTTAACGATTGGTTTAAAGCGTTGATTGCCTCCATGTTAAACCAGGATGCCGGTTATATGGAAAAACACGGAATCTTTGCCAAAAACTTAGCCAATAACCCCCAATTGGCCCCCCTTTGATGCCATGCAAAACCTTTATGCAGTGCATGTATTGCGGGTGATTAAAGACATCGATGCCTATGTGGATTTGCAAGACATCAGCCCTGAAATCTTGCAACAACGCCCCACAATCTGCCTCAACCCCAACTATCTCAATCTAGCATTAAAACAAGAATGCCAAACTCTCTTAGCAAAGCCCCACCCTGCCTTCAAAAAACAGCTAGAGTTACTGGGGATTCTCATTATGGACAATGCCCCCTGTGTGGCTTTAAACTCCAACCAACAACCCCTATTTTTCCAAACCAAAGATGTTTTTTTGCCAAGCCCTGCAAACTAACTTTAAAAAGGAGTTTTAATGCGTTTTTTTGTTCTTGCCCTCTTGTTAGGGACTTTGGGGGCAACAACCCCTTCTGCCTTGCTAGACATTGCCCAAAAAATACAAACCACGATGGCAACTGCCACAGCCACTACAAGCCCTGAGGACGATCTGGATAGCGATGACGCTGTGATTAATTCTTTACCCATAATACAAAAACTTGGATTAGAATTTTTAAATCAAGTCCCCCTCTTGCAAGAATTTAACCCCCACAATGAGAAAGAAGCGCACTTTGTGGGTTGGCTTAAAAACTTTGAGATGCTCCATCTCTTTGCCTTGATTGCAGGTTACACAGCAGATCCAGATAAAAAACCCCCTTTATCTCAGATCATAAATGACTACTTAAAAGTGCTGGATTTTATCTACGCTCCCCTCATTAAAGCGCACCAACAAGGTTTGGATTTAAATGTCTATATCAAGGCTCTACGCACGCTCCCCTCTGATCCTAAGAGCTGGGATGACACGGTGCACTATTTTACTACTAACAGACAAGTTAAGCCCAAGCCTATGTTGCCTGTGCAAGCCTTTTTTGAGGATTTTAAAATAGTTGAATTGGCTTACCGCTTAATCAAGGGAGGGGATACGCAAGCCATCTTGGGCGAGTTGCTCAGTTGGGGCTATGCCAATACTTATGCGATCAACAATCTAGGTTTTGAAAGTGATTGCGGGGATGCAGTTGATACAAAAGAGTACCAAAAACTCTACGCCCCCTATTACGCCCAATATAATGTGCGGCTGACCGAGTTTCTCTATGAGAGCTATTACTACACTTATGATGATCTCCTCTCTAGACCACAGCTAAATATCCCCACTTTGCAAAAACACCCCCAACTTTGCCTCAAGCCTAAGTATTTACGCCAAAAATTCAAACAAGCTTGTTTAGACATCTTGCAAAAAGGCACTTATAAAACCCAAACTATAGAAGACTATTTTAAGATTATCGGCTACTTGCAGACAATCCCCCTTGTCAATGTTGATAACAGCCCGTGTTTAGCCCATAACGCACAGGGTAAGCTCCAAAAATTCAAATCTAAAAACCCCTTTTGTGTGGCATTACAGAACGGGCTGTGAGGCGTGCCTTTTGTGGGCTTAAAGGGCTATTTATTTTTCAAAGAGAGTTGGCGTTTTAATTCCTCAGCTTCTTCACAATCAACTTCGTCTTCACCTTTTTTACAAGCCTTTTGGTAGTATTCTAGGGCCTTATTGGTGTCTTGTTTCTGATTGTATAAATCCCCCAAACCCGAATAACCATCAGGATCGCCTAAATCAATTGCTTTTTGGTAATAAGCAGCGGCTTTAGTGTAGTTTGTAGAAACATACATCCCATAGGCATACATGCTCCCTAGAACCAAATAACCCTTGCTGTATCCCAGATCGCCTGCTTTTTGAAAGCATTCTATGATTTTAGAAGTGTCTGCAGAAACCTCTTTATAACGATACATCCATCCCAAAAGAAAATAAGCCTCCCCGCTCCCCATATCCCCTGCTTTTTCATAATACTGTGCGGCTTTAGAGTTGTCTTTAGGGGCATCGTACCAAGTGCTATGCGTGCTATATATCTCCCCCAAAAAGAAATAACCCTCAGCATTCCCCATATCCCCTGCTTTTTTGAGGTATGCTATGGCTTTAGGATAATCTATACCAATCCTTGTAGACTTGCTATATAAATACCCTAGACCCACATAACCCCTAGAATCTCCTATATCAGCTAGTTTTTGATAATATTTAAAAGCCTTTGGATCGTCGCGGTATTTCCAAAGAGCCTCTGTAGCGATGTCGTAGTATTGATCTGCCTCTTTACTCGCATACACACTCCCCAAGCAACATAAACTGATTAAGACTAGCCTGAATATGTTTTTGATTATGTTTGTCATTCTGTCTTCCTTAATGAATAGCCTTTAAGCAAAGGCATGCTAAAGCAAAGAAGCTTAAAACCCTTAATGCTAGAATCAAACCATTAGCCTCAAAGCCATGCTGTGGGGCTTAGTATGGCATCGTTATTGTGAGGATAATAATGAAGATAAAAAATTTTTTCTTAGGGCTGGTGTTAGTGCTCATGCCTATCTTTACTTTGTGTATGTGTATGGGGATCATGATAACATTGGATAATTATGGTTGCCATACCCATGTTTTGGCATTTATAGACGTGTTAGTGTTGGGCGTGTTGTCTCTGTTGCCCATTAGAGAGATTTATAAATACACGGGTTGGCATTCTGGCTGTGTGCTGAGTGCGGGTATTAGTGGGTTGGTGGTGGTGTTCTGCCATATGATCGCATCCTATGTGTATTGAAAAGGTTGATGATGAAAACTAAAGAAGTGTTTTTAGGGATAGTGTTGGGGTTGATCCCCATTGTGGCGTTTGCGGCGTGTTTGTTTGCCGGATGGCAACTTGTCAAGGCTTGCCATTCTCACTTAGCCTTATTTAGCCAAGTGTTTTTAGGTGCGCCGTTTTTGTTATTGGTTTTTGTGATTTACAAGCGCACGGGTTGGGTTTTTGGCTCTAAGATGAGTGGGATTTTCACCTTATTAGTGGTGCTGAGTGGGTTTTTTGTGGGGCTTGGGGTTTGGGATCGCCCTTGCTATGCAGAGCGGTGCGTGTGCGAGGGGATGTGTTATGAGAGCCCTTGTCTTACAGACCCTGTGAAGGATAAAGATAGTTGTATCGGAAAGTATTGTCCTGAGTGTTTGGGGCGCGCTACTACTGGAGCACCCCTACATAGGTAGGTTGCCCGACTAAGATGTTTTAGGGGCTACTATGAACAAGATAACTGCGTTTTGCTTGGGGCGGTGTTGGTGTTGATGCCCCTTTTGACTTTTTGGGTGTGTGCAGACGCGATGATATACTTTGGTCCTTGCCATGTGCGCTTAGCCTGGGTGATGTGCTCTTAGGGGCTCTCTCTTTTGTGCCCCTTGTCAAAATCTATCAACACACCGCCTCTAGTAAGACTTGGGCTTTGGCTTGTAAGATCAGTATGTACACTAATATGATGGTTGTGGTGTACTTGCTGATTATAGGGGGACTACTTTTAGACATGCAATCGTTTCGTTGTTAGGAGCATAAAATGAAAAAGACGACATTGTTTTGCTTGGAGTTGGTGCTCATGCCCTTTGTTACTTTTGCATCGTGCATTTTCTTTTATGCGCTGGTTTTTGTTATTACTCTTGATCTCAACCTCGCCCTTATAACTTCATTGATCTTAGGGGGCTTGTCTTTTTACCCCATTTTTAAAATTTACAAGCACCATGCGCCTAGCGAAGTTTGGGCGTGGCGTTGTGTCATTAGCGGGGTTTTTAATGCTCTAGCTGTGGTGTTGTGGTATGCCTTATTTATTTAAGGCTTGCGTTCTATGTAAGGATTCATGTTGAAAACTTTTCTCTTATGCTTGGGGTTAGTATTAATACCCCTTATAATTTTGTTTGTGTATGATAGGTTGGGTTTGGAACGTTATAGCAAGTGGATCGATCGCCTAGAGAGGTTTTTATTAAGGTTTGCATTAGGGCTTTTGCTGGGCATAACACCCTTTTTGACGCTTTTTTTTATGCGCTAGAGTGGGGGCTAGATTAGCTTATTTTAGGTATGAAATTTTAGCACTTTTGAGCGCGTCGCTTTGTAGTTTGTTGTCCTTTTTGATAATTTATGCGGTTTATAATGAAACAAAACCTAGCAAGGTTTGGAAGGGGGCTTGTTTGGCGATCGCCGGGCTTAATGGCGTGATTTTAATAGGAGGTATGGGCTTTGCGGCATGGGTTTTCTTTAGTCCGCACACTCCATTGTTCTAGTTAGCTATGCTAGAGCCAAAAGACTAGAAAAATGGATAAAATAAAGTGTATTGAGCGATAAGAATTTGCAAAGGAATTGGAATGTGCTTAAGGTTAGTGTTTTTGTTGTTTGTGGGCTTAATGCACGCATCGCCTGCAAAATGGCTTTCACAAATGGAAGTTTTACAGGCTAAGGTGCTGGAGCGTTACGCCATCTCTAGCGATGTGCGCTCTAGGCACGGATCACGGAGGTTAGAGCAAGAGCCTTTAAAAAGCTCTTTAGAGCAAAAAGCCCAAGAAATCCGCGCTCTAGCCCAAAATTTCATCCAAGAAATGCCACTCTTAAAGATTCTAAAACCTAATAAAACCCTTAAAATTTTAAGCCAAGCCCAGCTTTTAGAGTTACTCAATGGCTCTATGCCAAAAGCCAGAAACAAGGCGGGTCAATACCAAGCCCTCAGCACTCCCCAAGCCAATTTGGAATTGTTTTTGTCTCTGCTAGAAATCTATCAGCCTCTAGTGGCATTGCAAGAACAGGGCGTGTATTTTTTAGAGATTAGGCAACACTTACCCCTCCAAAAGCCCAAACCCCAAGATAATTTCGTTATGGGGCTTGCCTTTAAAGTTAATATACTCCGGAACCTAGGCAAGCAAACCATAAAAGTGCCCCAATCTCAATTCGTGGCTTATGGGCTTAGCGCAGAGTTGTGGGATCATCCTAATAAATTGCAAACATACGCCCCCCACGATCCCAAACTAGACACTTCTTTAAAGCAAGTCCTAGCCTACCAGTTATCCCGATCTGTGGGTGATATTCAAGATTGGGGTTTTTACATCGATCAGGTCTTTGATGTGGATCGACCAAAAACACCTCAAAAACCCTTAAAATTATCTGCCATTGTGCAAAGACCTAGTGTGTGCTTGCTAGGTGCTCTCCTAGACCCTTTGTCCTACCAAACCTGTCTTAACGCCTTTAAAGAGCCTCCAGCTAATCTTTACCACAACCTAAAAGACTACTTGAAAACCCAACGCCTTTTAAGTGTGGAGAATACTCTTTGTGCGTATTTAGACCCTAAGGGTAAGCTCCAAGTTTTTAAGTCTAGTAATGCACTGTGTTTGGCATTGCAAAAGAGTTTTATAGGTTCCCTATAATCTATAGACATCAATCTGCACTAACAAATGTAGCAAGCTTGTACGCTTGTTGCAAATAAAAATCAATATTCCTAATACTTAATTATTTTGAAATATTGTTTATTTATATTTTAACATCTTTTGGCAGAAATCCCACTCTAGCAAATGCGTCGCATTTGTTTTAGCGGGTGGGATGAATGCCCCCTACCCTTGATTTTCTATGTATCTTTTGATAGTTTCTGGGTTAGCTTCTCCTATGGAACAGGCAAAAAAATCCATCTGTCCAAAACTTTTGTTCTTTCCAAAAATGCTTGCGTAAGAACGGGATAAATCTTGCTTCTCTCCAAACTCTATAAGTAGTCATATGCCTGATGCGCAAGATAATGGAACTGATAGACAATACTCCCCACCCTCTCTCTGTCGCTCTATGAGCCTCCTAGACCCCTTAAAATGCTATCTATGAGCTTGACTCTCCCCAAACTTTCCTGCAACCCCCTTGATTCTCCAAAAATCTGTGTTATGCCAATCCTTTGGATTATCCCAATCTAGCAGTCTGTTACCCGATCGCTCAAGCCGTGTGGGACCCAAACACTACCAATCTTGCCAGCTGTTGGTTGTAGGATACTCTAGCTACTCTATACCCCCTTATCTATTCTACACTCCCCGCCATAGACTCCAATCGATAACCAACCTAAGCACGAACAACCCATCTCCAAAAGAGCGCAGAGCGAACATGCGAGGCGATTAGAAAAGCTTGTCGTCTTAGAGCAAAAAGAGAAAGAGGGTACACTGACCAAAGAGGAAAAAAGGCGGTTAAAAAACTTCCGTGAAGCAGAAAAGGCTTATGCCCAAAATTTAGCCCATTCTAACGACCCGACTAAAATCCAAGACTAAACATAGCGATTCTAGCCCCGTAAAGGGGTCATAGAGCGCAACTTTGCAAAAAAGAATCTTTAGAATAGCCCAACCCAATAAAAAACGATTGTAGAGCGTTTTAGAGCGATTATTGAATATGCTTCACTGGCCTTGCCATGAAGCGATTCATGCAACTAGGCATGTAGCCTAATTCAGTCAAAAACCTCTTAAGATTTCCCTCCTCCAAAATTGAACAACCCCCTAAAATAGGGCACTCTCAGAACCCCCTATAACACTAAGAAGTAAGCCTTATTTAAATAGATAGGCGTATTCAGATTTTGGATTAATAAATTGTTTGAGATCGCTAAACTTGATTGGAAGATAAGTGAGTTCTCCTCCTGTGCCAATGCTTATGTCATATATATGCCATGCAAATGAAACATAACCGGGCATGATATAAAATTCTGGTTCATCTGTTAAGGGAAATGCTGCCGGGGATATCCAGTCGCTATAACTTGGGTCGTTTATAAGCCTTTTGCCAAGAAAGTCTAGTAAATGCCTTTTCTTTGTTTTATCAAATACATCATCGAAACTACTTGGAATTGGATTTCCAGTTTTAAGATTGTAGCCCATCATTTTAATATCTTCAACGCCATTATATCCATTGTTAGTGGAGTCATTGACATTGACATGTAGTAATAGTATGTGATCATCTATTAAGTCTATTGAAACATATTCGTCATCTTTTTGATAATGTGGAGTTTCATCTTGTTGAGACGCATCGCTTGCATACTCCTCTTTTAGCTCGGATAATATTTCGCTTTTTAGTTCATCTGTGCTCTTAGCTCCTAAAGATATGGAATGATTTAGCTTTGTATAGGCTTCATTTGAGAGATTATTATTGCATTTTGGGATGAATATTTTTAACATTGAATAGTAATATGAATAGTAATATGAACTGAAATCTTTGTCTACATTGAATTCATTTGACACAAGAAAAATTTCGCTAATTTTTGCGCTCGCATCTTGCCTGAATTTAAATTTTACCCCATCAAGCGTACCTTCTAAAGTTAGCAAGCCATTTTCAAAACCAAATTTAGCAGTGTCCAAGTCTAAATCTTTATAACTATCTCTATACACGCCTAGGACAAAAAGGGAAGGTGTTTCGTCTGAAAATATAAAATATGCCTTAGTTTTTTTTCCATTGAATTCGCCATCTAGCAAATAGAACTTCGCATCTTTAATTAAGGTAATCAGCTCTTTGTAACTCATTTTTTTTTGGTGCAATATTTGTTTTGGAGCATTCTGTGGCATATTGAGCAGTATTTTTAGCTGTATTTTGGTTAGTATTTTTAGCTACATCTTGAGCCGTATTTTGAGCACAAAATGCGAGCGAAAGAGCCAGAGTACAAGCTAAAAGCGACCTTTTCATGTTGTTTCCTTGTTTTGTTTAAGTTTGTGTATATTAGCAAAAATACTAGCGCAAAAATACTAGCGCGCTAAAAAGATTTCATGCCTTACTTAGACAGATAGAATATATTAGGCAGGCAATATCAGGCTAATCCACTTTGAAAGATCAAAAATTGTTTACCAAATTGGGAATGCTCCTTGGCATTTCGGAAAATATACGCCGAGCGATTAGGTATCAAAAACACCACTACTTTGTGCTTGATACTACGGAGTATCCACTTTTTTTATGCATTTCTACGGATTTAAAAGCATCTACAGCCCCTTATTACATGAGATTAGCATACTTAACTTGGTTTTTGGCACTCAAGGACAAATTCAAAAAAAGCAAAGCTCTTAGATGAATTTGAGCAAGCCCTAGAGCTCCACCATATCCTTACAGAAGTGGCGCATAATGCTAGCAAGGTTAAAAAGCGTGCAGGCAGTGAAACCGCCAATGCAGACAGCAAGCCCAAAAGAGAATACGATAGCTCCAATAGAGCCGAGCTTGAACACACCAAGAGATTAGAGAAGCTCGCCACTTTAGAGCAAAAAGAACAAGAGAGCACGCTCACCCAACAAGACAAAAGAAAACTCAAAAATATCCGTGAAGTGGAAAGGGCTTATACGGAGAATAAGGATAAATCTAGCGGTCAAACCAACGACCCCAAAAATAACCATTTTAGCCCATAGTAAAGCTTTTAAAATGCAAGATTTTTTTGTAGAAACCGGTCCAAACACCATTGTCTAAAGCCTTAAAATGTTCCTAGAGCGTTTCAATGCTATTTTGGACCCTAGTCTTTGCCACACCTAAACCCGAAGCCTTTAAACCCGAAGTTATTAGGGTGTGGCAAGATTACCGTGGAATAGCAAATGGGATATTTAACTTGGTGATTGTGATTAAGGGACAATGATTCAAGGAAAATGTGGATTAAATTAAAGATTTAATTTGCCTTTGCTGTTTTACTCTAATTTAAGAATTTAAGATAAATACAAAAATGCAATACAATCAATCGAGATATATTTCACTCCTGATGAGTTAGAGCGGATTAAATGCAGAACACAAAAGCGAGGATTAGGCTCTCTAATTTTGCATATGATTCACGTTGTGTCTCTATGCTTTGTTTCTTTATCCCACCACGAGTCTGTTCTAAATCATCAATCTCTTTCTTGTAAAAACCCATCAATTCAATACAATGCCCGCATCTGCACTGAGATAGCACCCCCCCCCCGTGTCGTTGAAATTTGACCCCTTTACGGGGCTAGAATCGCTATGTTTAGTCTTGGATTTTAGTCGGGTCGTTAGAATGGGCTAAATTTTGGGCATAAGCCTTTTCTGCTTCACGGAAGTTTTTTAGCCTTCTTTTTTCCTCTTTGGTCAGTGTGCCCTCTTTCTCTTTTTGCTCTAAGATGGTGAGCTTCTCTAATCTCTTGGTGTGCTCTATCTCTGCTCTGTTGGTGCTACGATACTCACGCTTGGGTTGGTCATCGGTGGTTTCACTGCTTGGGGTCTTGGTTGTCTTGCTGGCTTTGTGGGCTATGTTCTCAAGGAAGCTGTGGAGCTCTAAGAGTTCCTCTAGGTCATCTTTGGCTTTTTTGATTGGCTTTTGCAAATTGGGCTTTAAGAGCTTCATAGCGATTGACATATTGGGTCAGGTCTTTTAGGTTTTCTACTTTCATTGGTTGCTCCTTGTTGTTGAAAAGTGTAAGCGGATTATATTACTGAAATGCTTAAGCTTGACTTACACTATTCAATAACACCATTCAACAACACTATTTTAGTTGCACTATTCAATAACACCATTCATTTACACCATTTGACTTACACTATTGAGTTACACTTTTAGCTTACTCTATTTTGAGTTACACTATTGAGTAATACCATTTGGGTTACACTTTTTAGTGTCTGCCTCTGCCTTTTTTGGGTTGGTAATAATCCTCCCATTGGGGGTTGTGTGCTTGTGAAGTGGGTTTTGATTGTTGGGTTTGGTGGGTTTGATTTTGGGTTTGGGCTTGTTGGTTTGATACTTGCTGTTCTTGTTTTTTGATTTCCTCTAACCAAGCTTTAATCTTCATATTTTCCACTTCTAACCAAGGTTCAGGGTGTGGTTCAGATCTGCTATTTGTCATTTGTGGGGCTTGATTTTGGGTTTGTAATTGTTACAATTTGGTCATCACATCTTGCATTCTTTGTTCCATTTTTTGGCTAGTCTGCTCTATGTTCTGCTCTATGTCTTGTAAAATAAACTCTTGTATTTTGGCTTCTAAAGCTTGGTTGTCTTGCTCTAGTTTTTGGATAATTTGCTCTTTTGCTTGGAGCTCTGCTACTAGCTTTTCCCTTATTTCTTTCTCTTTCTTGTATTGGGCTTCTAACTCTTGGAGCTCTAGCTGTAAGCGTTGAAGATGGGCTTTAAGGCTATCTGCCTCATCAATTTTTGCATAAGCCCACTTGTTGAATTGCTCTTTTAGAGCTTTGCGTTCCTCTTTGGCTTTCTCGGCTTGTTGGGCATAAGCTCTAGGTTCTATGCGCTTGGTCTTGCTAATGCGCTTATCTTGTCCTCGCTCCATTTGTAAGATAGTGGCGACTTCGGTCTGCATTTGCCTTAGGGCTTTGGGTCTTTGGAGCTCTGCTCTAAAAAGGCTTTTACCCGTGAGCTCATCTAAGGTGATAAACTCTAGGTGGGCGTGGTGGTTGATGTGGGTTATCCCGTATTCATCAATGTGGCCTTCATCTCTATGGATGGCAATTTGGTAGCATTGGAAGCCATATTGGGCTTTGAAGTGGTGGGCTAGCTTCTCTAGGTCTTGCATCGTGCTATCCTCTTTGAGATTGACGACTGCACTCCACTCGTAGGATTTGGCTTTAAAGGGTTGGTTATAAAGGCGGTTGTAATTTTGCATAGCTTGGTCTATCATCTGGGCTTTTAAAGCTCTTGCCTCTTTAGCATTGCGGTTGCATTCAAAACCCAAACCCAAAGACTTATCAAGTAGGTAGGTCGGTGGTAAAGTTCTATCGTTATGCACCACTTGGATAGAGATAGATTTTTTAAAGTTGATTGAAGCTAGGTTGCCCATTTATTTTTGTTCAAAATTGCTAGAAGTGTTCAAAAGCTCTAAGGCTTTCAATGCTTGGGCTTTTTCCTCTTTGAGCTTGTCGGCTTTGGCTTTCATCGTTAAATAATCTTTGCGGAGTTTTGCCATAGAATTTTCAAGTTTTGCTAAGTGGTTGTAGAGTTGCCTCTCGGTGAATTTACCAAAATCTTTTGCCATTGGTCAGTCCTTTTTTAGTTGCATTATAACTTAAAAATTTTTGGCTTGGGTGCTCAAAAGTTTTTGCAAAATATGGCAAAAAGTTTTTGCAAAATATGGCGGTTAGTAATGAGAAAAATTTTTGCAAAAAATACACTTGGTAATGATAAAAGTTTTGCAAAAAATGCGGTGCGGATATTCAACATTTTTTTAATAAGGGAAGGTTGATTTATATCATCGGTTGGACTAAAAAATGACTCGGGTTTTTGCACGACTCACAAGGGCTTTAGAAGTGAAAAATTTTATGCTTCTTTGAAATAAAAACTGCTCTTGGGTTTGCACATTGTTGAAGCACCACTTCGCCACTGGCTCGTGGTGCGCCTTGCCTCGCCTTCGGCGATTAGCAAGGGCTAAATAAGGGATTTTTTGCAAAAAAAAGAAGTGCATTGGCAATCAAAAATTTTTGCACAATATGGCGGTCTGTATGAGCGGTAAGAGAGAAGGATTTTTAAATCTCTCTTAGCCTCGCAGAGCAAACTTACCAAAACAAGCCTGCGCTGTGTCCCCTTTAGGGGTTGGTGAATTTGCAAATTAACCGACCCTAATCGGGTGCGCTCACAAGTTCGCTTGGTGAATTTGCTACTCAAGTGCCGTAGGGGCTAATAAAATATCAAATTCTTTTTAAACACTCAGAAAAATAACCTATAACATCTCTAGCCTTAAACAAATAAGTATCCTCATACCATTCATAAAATCCATTCTCAATTTTTTCCCATAGATTAGAATCCAAATTATTAGACAAAAGCGGTTTATATTGTTCAACTAATCCGCCCTTATTATATTGACGGATACCTCTCACTTGATTGTCTAAAATACCAAAATTCTCTTCACTAAGTCTAGTAACCTTAGTAGGTTCCATACAACGAAGTAAAATAGATTCTAAATTATCTTTAACAGACTGCACAAACACAATGGGATTATAATCTACACATAAAGCTTTATGCCACATTTGCACCCAATCAGCTTGCTTGATATAGTTATGTGAAAAATAATTGAAAGGCACAACTAAAATGCAATTGTAATGAGGATTACACTTTTGAGAAAAAATTTTGTTGCCTAGAAGCCTAGTAATGCGAACAAAACCCAAAATATTATTCTTCCATTGCGGAGCTTGAATTAATCTATCCCATGATTGGGACAAATGCTCAATAGAAGTTCTCAATTTATCCATGCTTGCATTTTTCATTGTTAGAGTAAGAGAGATATACGCCACTTTATGGTCGTGCTGTATTTGGTTTAGAATGCTGGCTGTTTCCATCATCAAGCGAGTTACTTTGCGCCACAAACATACGGGACACCAACGCTCACCACAAAAGCCAATGCGCATAAATTCTTGTTGAGTCTCAGCAGTATTTCTGTTAAGAAAAAGTTGGAAAGCTCTATCGTCATCATCACAAGAACCACAATGCACTTCTTTAGACACAAAAATCCCCTTGTTTAGAATGGCACATCAATTATACCCTCTTGTTCATCGCCACATAAATCAGGCGGTGGGTCAGATGATGGCTCTTTGGCTTCTTTGGTCCTTAGAGTCTTCTCTAAATTCTTTATAGCTCTGTCTTGATCTGTTCCATAGACAAAGACACTCAAGCCATTGTTGAGTTGGTCCATAGCATAGGCATAGGCGGTTTTGATGATCCTATATAGGCTGTATTGGTAGCACCCGCACTCTTGCCATTCGGGTATAGGAACACACTTATCTTGCAGTTCTGGCGGATCAGATGCCCCCATCTTGACTCTTAACTCTTTTTCCTCTCTAGCTTGGGTTATATACTCATTTTGTGCCCAATTGACTGCAGAACATACGGCGCGCATGCTTTGCTTTTGCTCGGGGTCTAATTGCTCTAAATGTGTGTCTATAATGCGTTTAAAACGCTCTGTAAGCTTCACGCCATAGGCTTCCTCCATGATCTGTTGTTCTTTGCCCTTTATGTGCTCATAGACGGCTCTAATAGTGTAATGCGTGCCTTGAAGCTGTTCCTCTAGGTATTGCCCTAGTGGTTTGTTTTTGTCCTCATCTTGTGGGGGTTCAACACGATCCACTGCGGTGTTGTCATAGTCGATTACCTGCGCTCTGTGGGGTAGGACTAGCTCATCGGCATTTGCCATCTTACGGCGTGCAAATACACCGCCTGAACCCACGGCTCTGAGACCTTTGGATTGCTCGGCTAGCATTAAGAAGTCTGTAACCAAGATTAAAGGCATTAACTAAAGTTGAAGTGAGGCTTTCAAACAAAGTGGCAAATGTAGCACTGGTAAAAACAGTCTTGAGCGTCTCTAAAATTTTTTCAAACTCCGAATCGCCCCAATTAAAATTCCACGGACCATCTCCCCAATTTGCTCTGAACTGCTCTTGCAACACTTCAAACTCCAAGTGCACAAGCTCTATTTCTAACTTTAATTTGTCCTCAATGACTTTCTTAAGCACTGCGCCCTCTTCGCCTATCTCACCTTGCAAAAACTCCTTAATAAAGATAATCCATCCGGAACTAAACAAAAGGATACAAGAACAAAAAAGCAAGCAAAACACTGACAAGAAGAGATCTCCCGGTAAAACCGAGAGATGAGTGGAAATCCACACCGAATTTAACCAGACTCTACCATATAGAGTACTGGTTTTTGCTTAATACACCAATTGACATACTCTCCCATAACTAAAGTTAGGGGATTCTAGCTTTAGTGGAGATCGCGGCTTCAAGCAGGATAGCTCCGTTTGGAGTCTTACATTCCCTATTCCAAAGGTTGATGCCCCAACCCCAAGGGTATTACCCCTTGATTGCAACACAAATATTAGCACAGCCATGCTTGTGCTAGCCTTATATCCCCATAGCTAAAGCTAGGGGCTTTGCGGCGTGGC
>CAGP01000112.1 GCA_000263275.1 Helicobacter bizzozeronii CCUG 35545
TGGTTAGGACTATGCCCCATATCCCCTTTTTTAAGGGCATTAACACGAAGGTGAGTGCTGCTGCTCTAAGGTATCACCTCAAAGCCGCTTTAAACAAGTCTGCTAGTGTGCAGGACTTTAAAATCCAGCTTAACCACCTAGTCCAACGCCAAGACTTTGATAACGCCACTAAAGCCTTGATTAGAGAGATTGAGGGGGGATTACCACCGGATGACCCACCACCTGGAGGTGGTGGAGGTGGAGGGATAGCTAGCCCTAAAGACACGCCCATTAGTGGTGAGGGGAATAATAAACCCCCTAAAGGCAATGATGAGCACATGGGCAAGGAGGGGAATGGGAGTGGGAGTGGAGGAGAAACTAGACCCTATGTGGTCATTGAAAAACAAGAGGACAAAGAAGTATTCATTAAAAACCTTGATTTGAGCGCGTCAGCCACACCTATACCTGCAAGTTTAGATGTAGAGGGGTTTTTAAAGACATTAGAGGGCGTTAAAAATCATAAGAACTTTATTGAGCATTTAGCCCAGAAAAAAGATGGACAAAGCCGTTTGGCTTACCTTAACCTTGTGGAGCCAACACTCAAAAGTCCCAATATTGAACTCGTCTTTAATGACCCTGCAAGAAAAAAATATATCAAAGCTTTCAAGGATGAAAAAGGCAAGACCTTAAAATATCTATTAATTACAGCTGATAACAACGAAACCCTCATTACAGGTTTACCAGTTAGACAAATAAGCTACTTGCAAAAACAAATAAGAGATGCGGACATTATCCACTCTTTCATTCCGCCGGGTAGGCTTGCTAATGAGCAAGGTGCTTTAACACCGAGTGGGCTACCAACTGCGGAATTTACCACCCCAGAGCTTAAAAATCAAGCCCAAGAACTTTACACCCAAGCCCAGAGCCAAGAAGCGGGGTTTAAAGGGCTTTTGCAGAGCATACCCGGGCAATATAGCCTAGAAGCAGGGAATGTGCTTAAGAGTGTTAGCAGTATTGAGGAGAAGCTAGCTTACTATGGCGCGGATGTGTCAAGGGTGGATGATCTAGTTAAGGGGGGCTTTTATTGCGCCTAGAGAGAATGTTAACGCACAGCTAGAGCATATCTTAGGGGTGTTAGAAGCTAATCCCTCGATCAAAGATATTAGCCCGAGATTTATTCAGACTCAAGACAATTACAAGGGCGCACATGTTAACTTTACTTACAATGGCATTCCTAGCGAGATACAAATACACACGCCTAAGAGTTGGCAAGCCAAGAAAAAGCAAGACCCTTATTATAAAGAGTTGCGCAGAGAAAAGTTAAAACCTACACTCACTAAGAGTGAACTTAAAAAGTTAAGACGCAAGGTAAAAGAACTAGGTCAAGAATCAGACTTAGATATTAGTCTTTTTGCTTCCTCTAGGCTCACTTCTCCACAATATTCCCCCGTCCAATCTGAATTAGTTACAAAATCTGCCGTAGATTTAAACGCTACCCATGAACCCCCTTTAAACTCAAAAGCGGGGTCTTCCTCAGTATCGGGCAATGCATATAACCGCTTAGATTCAAAATTAAACCAAAAATCCACATCTTTAACCGGTGGTAAAGGGATAGATTCAGACATACAAGCTCCTTTAGCTCAAGATAGCACACAAGGGCTTAAAGATAGACCCCTGCTCTTAACCTATAAAAATACCCAAGAGTTGGTAATGCATGCCAAAGCAGAGGGGCTAAGCCCTGCACGCATAGGGCAATTAGTGCAAGAAAGAAAGCAAGCCATCGCGGGGCTTTTGCCCTATAAAAGAGAAGTGGATATTAACCGCGTGATTTTTAAAGAGGATATTAAAAACAGCACGCAAATCCTGCTAGAAGGCAGGCAAGCATATTTAAGCCACGCCCAGTTATTGCAGGCACTTAACAAGGCTAAAGAACTTAAAAACAATAGCCCGAGCATCTATGAATTAGCCCGACACCACCAAAGCAGATTAGCCCAGTTGCAAGATAGGACTCTAGCCTATGAGTGGCTGAAAGCCTTTAATCTTAAAAGCTTAGATGAGCCCTTTATCCCCCAACTTAGTAAAGAAGTGCAAGAAGCCTTAGAACCCGTGTTAAAGGGGGAACAAATTAAATTAACGCGCGGGAGTTTGGCTAAATTGGAGAAAAGGCAAAGAGATAGCCTACTGCCCCACATCAAACCCGCTTTAGAGCAAAGTGATATGATTTTAAGAGACAAGGAGAACGCCTTAATCTTTGTTAAAGGTATTGAGAAAACATATTATTTTACCAGTGTAGCCCGATCAGGTGATGGCAGTTGGACTATCCGCACCAATTCTTATAAGACTTTGAACAGATTAAAAAATGTCGTAGGCGATGGTGGAGAGGTGCTACATGTAGCTGAGAAAGCCCCAAATATACTCGCTGAGACTTTTAAGGTTAAAACATTTTCTAACCAACTCGCTGATAATTCTAGCACAACGAGTCTTAACCCCCCTACCAAACCCCCGCTTAAAGTGCCCCATATTGAGCCCAACCCCGCTTTTGGGGAACATTTTAAAGAATTTGAGGGTAAAGGCGCACAAGCAGTGGCTAAGCTTTTAAAAGAGCAAAGAGGGCAAGTAGCAGGGGCTTTTTATAGGGAGGATTTGGGCGAGAGTGGGGGCTATATTGATCTAGTTTGGGGAGCAAGTGCCACAGATTTAAAGGGCTTGAAAGGGGCTAATGGTAAACCTCTTAAGCCTTATGGCTTGTCTAAGATTTTAGAAAAACATATTGATGATTTTAAGG
>CAGP01000113.1 GCA_000263275.1 Helicobacter bizzozeronii CCUG 35545
AAATTCGATCTCTTTAAGCCTTTTAAGTTGGGCTTGTTGCTCTAACCAGCCTTGCAAATGCTCTTCCCAATAGCGTTTTAAAAAGTCCTGTTCTAATTCCTTTAAAAATAACGCCTTCAAATGCTTTTCAATGGCGGGGTAAAAGATGTCATGTTGCTCTTTTAAAAAGCTAAAATCCAGCCCTTCCACTTGGGTTTTCACCAAAGAAAAAAGGGATTGTTGCACCCTCTCTCTAGCCTCTTGTTCTAATTGTGTGCGGGTTTGTTCTAAGCCCTTTTGTTCTTGTTCTAAGAGGGCTTGCATCTGAGCTTGCAAAGAGGCTAACAAGATATGTTCTTGGGCTTGCCAGTGCTGTGTTATTTGGGTTTTAATCTCCTCTAAGAGCCCTTTTAACTCTTGGGGGCTTAAAATGTCCTCTAGGCTCAACTTGGCAATCACCGCCTCTTTAAGACTCTCTTGGACCTCTTGGGTGATTTGTTGCGTGTCAATCTGTGTGCGCGCCTCTTGGCTGATTTGGGGGATAATGGTTTGCATAGCTTGGTTAGCCAGAGTTTCTAAGCGCACTTGCATGTCCAGCTCAAATTGGGGGTTCTCTAATTTGTCTTGGATTGCCTGCTTGAATTGCGCTTCTAATTGCTGGGCTTTGTTAGCAAACTGGGTTTCATTTTGCTTTTTAAGCGTGCTTCTAGCCAATTCTAAAAGCGAAATGCTCTCTTGTTTGGTCTTTTCATTGGCTTTTAATAATTCTTGGATTTTGTTGTAAAGCTCCATTTTGCCCCTTTTGATGGACTTTTCTAGCGTGGTGGGGAGAAATAACAAGCCTAATGGGAATTTAAGATGCCACCACGCTAGAACACCTACAAGTGCGCCGACATCTTAACAATTTTGTGAAGGGCTGACAAGGGTTAAACCCGGAGGGTTTAATGATATAAAGGGCGAAAGCCCCACCTACCAGTGGAGCGTTTAATGGGCAAAAGCTTAAGCTTTTGCAAAACCCGCAGGGTTTTAAGGGTCATACGGGCAACAAAATACCAAAGGGCAAAAATGCGTTAGCATTTTAATACCCAAACGGGCAACTAAATAAGAAAAGTCAAGGGCATAAGCCCACCTAAAGTGGCATAGGGTTTGATGGGCAAAAGCCCGCCTTTAGCCCCAATGCACTAAAATATGCGGGTTACATTATTAGGCTAACCTTTTGAATCGTGCTAAATTGGAGCATTGGGCTTAAATCAAGTCTTTAAGGGGCAGGAGCAGTAGTGGGTCACTCTCCTAGAAAGGAGAGCCTAATATGAAGCTTGTCTTCTTAGCCTTAGTGGTTATAATGGTTTTAGCGTAGCCATTATATTAAAAACCCTTTAACCACCCTCTTTTGAGGGTGGGGACCCACTAAGTGCTATTGTAACGCAAAAATCCTAATTTTCACATAACCCCCTCAATATTCCAAATGGTGATGTCTGCACCTCAAAAGAACCCCGCTTTAAGCGGGGAAATCCTCACGCTATCGTTTGAATTTTAACACAAACTTAAGCCCAAAAAAAGAGATTTTTAGGCAAAATAGGCGTAAAGGATTTTTGCTAGCTTTGCGCATAGCAATCCTTTAAAAGAGGTTACCCCCATTTGGGGGCACTTTATTCTACTCCCCTAAGGCTTAAATCTCCCACAAGAGCGTTTCTCTCAATACTCCAAATGATGCGCGCTAGGGTATTTCTGCCACAGGGGCATATTTACAAGGGGGAAAACCCGGGAAGTTTGGGCTATAAAGCGGGTTTAGAGGGCTTTAGCCCCATGAAGAGCATTCTAGGCACTTTTAAAGAGAACTTAGGGGCAGAACAGCTTAATAACCGCGCCCACAGACATCTAGCCGGCAATGCCGATTATGAGCCCCTAGATTTGCCTTTCCCTAAAGCTAATATTGATAAGAGCCATAAAAGGGTGATACAGACTTCTCTAGTGCTTTAACCAAGCGATAAAAAGGGTAGACCATTTGCCATCCGCACGCTAAAACCCACAAGCTTAAACATATCACAAATATTTTTTTATGCCATAGCTAGCCCACAAATGCTCCAAATAGCGTGCTAAATGAGTGTCGTTAGAATAATCCCCTCAAGAACCTCCCAAAAAAATATCCTGTGCATAAGACCCTACAACACATCTTCGGACCAAGACTCGCTTAACATCTGTATCTTCAAGACTAATCAGTATCCCAAGAAGTTTAAGCTATTGCTTTAAGGAGTTTAGGATAAGACTGGAGTCTGTGGGGAGTCTTGAGAAGTGTGTAGATACACAATGACCATCAAGCACCCTAGATTGTTCTAAATTGACAGACAGAGGAAAATAGAGTTGCGATCTATGCTTTGATTAAACCTTGAATTAACAATTTTTCACAAAATTTGGGGATTTTAAAACATCTGTTCTAGCACATTTACGCAAGGTTTATAAATGTGAATAAAATGGTGTGGTATTTTTACTTTTTTTACGGAGGATTGGCATGCAGTCTTTTAAATTAGGGATTTCTGCTTTGGTTTTAGCGAGTTTGTGTGTTGCCTTGTCAGCAAGAGAAGTTTCGTATCAAAACACAAGTAATGCGGACCTCATTAAATTGGCTGGCAAAGTTGCCCCCGAGAAAAAACCCGATTATGCGATGGAAATTTACAAACGGGCTGAAAAAATGAATCCCAAACAACGCAAAGAGTTCTATCGCGAGGTGATTGCTATAGCAGATAAAAGTGTTGCCAATGCGGTGATAAAAAATATCAGCAAACGCATGGAGGCATTATCTGCGTGGCAATCCAATAATTATTTTTTCAAATAAATAGCAAGGTGGTCCACTGGCACCAGCATCCCCGTAGTTAAATCTAAGGGGCTTTATGGTGCAAGTGGCGAGCTTGGCAATCTCTGCCTCTCTTTAGCAATAGTTTGGTGGTTTTGCAAGTTATGATTGGATCGATCAGACACTAGACAGACAATAAACCTCACTTTTGTTATCTCCAAACATGTGTATTCTTGTTATTAAGAAACATTTTTTAAGTCTTAAGCCAAATAAAAGTCTAAAAACCACCCCGCATTGAGTTTTTTATGCTAGTATTGCCAAAAATAAAAGGTAGGCAAACATGATCAAATGCGCAAATTGCGGGTTTGCAAATCCTAATGAGGATTTGTTGTTTTGTTTAGAGTGTGGTGTGCTGAGGGGATATTCTACTTAAGGTGGCACGCTTGCACCAACTCAAAAAAACACATTTTTTAAACAATCTCAAATCCCAAAAATTGCGTTATAAACGCTACGCTAAAAGCCCTTTACGCTATGGTGGGGGTAAGTCTTTGGCGGTGGGCTTAATCTTAGAGCGCATGCCTATAAATGTAAAAAGGGTGATTAGCCCTTTTATGGGTGGGGGGAGTGTGGAGATTGCTTGTGCCACTGAATTGGGCTTGGAGGTGTTGGCGTTTGATATTTTTGATATTTTAGTAAATTTTTGGCAAGTCTTGCTCGAAGATAAAGAGTGTCTTTATCAAGCCTTGCTTGCGCTAAAACCCACCCAAGAAACTTATAACACCATTAAAGCCGAGCTCAAGGCGCATTATAAGCAAGAATGCGTTCTAGACCCGCTCACTTTGGCAAGGAATTATTATTTTTAATTTTAATTTAAGCTATGGTCCCGGGTTTTTGGGCTGGCTTAGTAAGATTTACACAGAGGAAAAACGCTACTACAACGCCCTAACCAAGCTAAAAAAATTTTGACGCACCCACTCTAAGCGTGCAATGTGCGGATTTTCAAGAGGTATTATCAGCTTACCCAGATGACTTTGCCTATCTAGACCCACCTTATTTCTTAGAGGGGGATTCAAAGATGTTTAGGGGGATTTACCCGATGCGCAATTTTCCCATACACCACAATGATTTTGCCCATGCACAATTAGCCCAAATGCTCAAAACCCGCCCGGGACCCTTTATTTTGAGCTACAACGATTGTGCCTTTGTGCGGGAGGCTTATAAAGATTTTAAAATTATTGAACTTACTTGGCAATACACGATGGGACAAGGGGAAACAAGAATGGGTAAAAACCGCCTTGAGCGGGGCGATGTGGGGTATGTGAAAAAGTCCCATGAACTTTTAATCATCAAGGAATAAACATGCGCATTTCACAGGTGAAAACCGCCTTTAAGATCGCAGATGTAAAGCTTGTGCCTAACAACACCAAGCTTAATTTCAATTATCTTAAAGAGTTGAAAGATGAAAACAAGCAACCGCTGCCCCAAAATATTTTGACTAAAAATGTCGCTCGGGTGTATCTAATTGTCGTAGATGGTTTTATTAAAAAAATTGGGGGCTCACAAGACAAGGGGGGGATTAAGAGTACCTTGCGTATTTATAGAGATGGAGGTGTGAAAGGGCGACCTAGTATTAGAAGTTATGGGATTTGGCATTTTCTCTACCACACGATGTTAACAGGTAGCAAGATAGAATTTTACATGATTTACCAAGACAACTTTAAAACAGATGTGAAAGGTTTATTAGGCTTGCGCAAGGTGTCTGATGCTTCTCTTAGTTATAAGCCTTTAGAAAACGCTTGTTTGCTGGATTACAAAGATGAGATGGGGGATTACCCAGAGTGGAATATCCAAGAACAGAACAAGGATTGACCCAGTGAGATTAAGGATGCTCACGCTAACTTGATACAAAACGCCCAAACTCGAGATAAGAAAATAAAAAGAAAGGCAGTGCAAAGTCCAAAGAATGCAGATGAGGCGGATCAAACATGATTGTGTAGTGGGGTTTTTGGCAGAGAAACCGCAAGCGCGGTGGGGCAGACCCCCGCTTTCAATGCGGGAAGTAACTACGATGATGACGATGATGAGGAATATTCAGGGCGATCGTCTGCAGAGGTTGCCCAAGAGCTCAACCAAATTTTAGCCACGCTCAAGGAAAAGGCTAGAGAGATGGCACAAGAGCCCAAACAAGCCTTGACCAACCAATGCGATGGCATGTTTAATTTCTTGGTCGAGGAGATTTACAAAATGGGGCGCAAGTGCGATCTGCACTCCCTATTGCAAAATATCAACAAACAGCGCGATTCTCTATCTAAGGACATCAACGGCTTTCACGAGAGACTTTACACCAAGATCAGCCTAGACGATCCCAAGTGCCAAGAAATCTTTGCCCTCAGTGCAGGCAAGGAAAAAGAGGAGCGGATGGACAAGCTCATTAAACAGGTGCTCCAAGACTCCTTAAGAGGGTTTCAAGCAGAGGTTAGGGAGAAGTTGCAGGGCTCGATTGCCAGCGTGAAGGAGCGCCTAGAGGATGAGCTGGCTAAGGAAGATAAATTCATCCACCACAGCTACACGGCGTTAAAGGACATCCAAGAGGCAAGCGATGTGGCTCAAAAAGAGCAAAAGCAATTAGATTTGGCTTTTGAGTTTTTTAGCGCAGCCTACGCCCACCAGCAATTCGGACATTAAGCGTGGGGGTTAAATGGCAACAAAAGAGCAGACCCGCAAGGAGTTAGAGGGGATTTTAACCAAGTGGCGTGCAAGGATTTTTAGCCTTTTTGATGGGCTCGCTCTAGAGGTGTTGCGCACACATTTTATCGCCTTCGATCGCTTGCTAGCAGGCGTGGATAAGAGGAGTCCTTTATTCAAGGACATTTTTAACCACCAAGTGGCTATCTTTAAGCATATCCGCTGTTTTTGTGAGAAATTGCACGCCCAAATTAGCCTAGACGATCCCAAGTGCCAAGAAATCTTTGCCCTAAGTCCGGGGCGCAACAAAGAGGATCAAATGCAAGAACGCCTAGCCCAAGTGCTCAAAGACTCCCTACAAGGGCTTAAAGAGAATGTGCGCCAATCGATTGTAGCTGTGCAGAGGATATTAAAGAACCGCCTCAATAAAGAAACAAATTTGCTTGAGCCCTGCTCTAGGCGCGTTAGGGGGTTAGAGATTCAAAGTAAGGGGCGGGAAAAAAGGGCGTTAAAATTTGCCTTTAAACACTTCATCGCCTCTTATGGTTTGCACGCCTTGCAAACCCCTAAAAACGCCACAAAGAGGCGATGATGCACCACTTTATCCTCAACAGCAGCAAGGCGGATTTTTACCAGTATAAGGGCAAGAGATACGAAAGATTGGGGTTAAAAGAACCCACAGACGATGAGGAAAGGCAATTACTAGAGATCGCCCAGCGTTACCAAAACAACATCCAGCGCATAGAGGCACGCCTACAACAATATTTACAATCCCAGCTTAAAGCTTACACGCGTTTGCGCTTTGACACCCTCAAAGACGCAGACATTACACTAAATTTAGATTTTCAAGTCTTTATCAATAGAAACACAGACCTTACAACCACCTACCTTTATTATGTGTTTAGAGGGGTGTTTAAAAGATTTGTGGCGTATAAAGTCCAAAAGCTCTTAGAGAAAATTCAAGGCAAGCTTTTAATGCGTAAAATCAAAGCCAATCACCTTTGGCTCAAGCGCGCTAGCGCACTCTCTTTTGAAGAGTTTCTCTGCTTCCAAACACGAAAAACACTCAAATTGCTCTAAACTGATTGCTCCAGCAATTGTTCAATATAATAATGTGCAATGTGTTTTCATTAGTTTGAAACTTTGTAATGTGCTCTTGCATTTGGCTTGTTCCACTAGGCTATCTCTCCAAACCACAAAGTTGTTTGGCTGAATACAAGATCATCGGGTCGTCATGGGCAGGATAGAGGCTGTGTTCGTGATAGATTTCTGGACAATCTAGGGCTTTTTACAAATTAATGCTATCCCCATACTTGCCACAGCCAAAGCACTTCCAAGTGTTCCTACTAAAACCTAGCTATATGTTACCCACAACAGCCCTTTTTGCCACATGTGTTTTGGGTTGGGGTGATTGAAAAGCCCTTGTGTTCTAACCAGCGTTGCGCATCTAAGCTTGCTACCAAAAGACCCCCCGAGAATAAAAGCAAATCTTTGAGCAAGGACTGCCCGCCCCCACTCAAATAGGGGAAGCCCAGATGGGGCATCCAAATACCCGGAGTGGTGATGATAAAAGAGAGGGTTACTAAGCCCATGCCAGCCACCAGCAACCCGCCCACCATGCCACTTAAGGGGAACCACAGACCCAAGAACAATAAAAGAGCCAAGAAAAGCTCCAAAGCACCAATGGCATAGGACACTTGATAGGTCTTGTTTTGCTGGTGCCATGCGTGATTTTCTAGCGTGTCTTTGGTGTGTTCTTGGTGAGATGGGGCATGGTGGTAGAGCCACTTACCCAAGGGCGAATGGGCTAGCAAGGGGACAATGCCCCTTGCTTCATAATCGGCAAATTTAAGCGATCCTATCCATGCCAGAATCACAAATAAACCCAAGCGGACACACCAAAAAGCGCGCTCTTTTAATTGGCTAATTTTTTGTGCGATTTGTTGATTCAATCCCATTTAAAACTCCTCAATCTAAAATCCCATACACCTTAACACAATTTTAACTAAAATACGCTAGAATGACCGCTTTAATATTTTAAAGGAGTTTTGATGTTGAGTGTCCCAAAGAGTTGTAATCTGATTTTACAAGCTTTGGGCGTGGTGGGGGCACCCAACATGGGACGCTTCTCTGTGGAGCACTTAAGCAAACTGATGCGCTAGTGTTGTGGAATTTGGACTTTTTGCCTTAAAAAACAACACTAAAGGATCACCATGCCAATTCAAGAGGATACCCAAAGGATAAAACCTAGTTTTATTGGTCTTATTCCCTTCATCGTTTTCATTGCCATTTATTTAGGCGCAGGACTCTATTTGGAACTTAGCGGGGTCAAGATGGGCTTTTACCAAGTCTCAGGACCTGTTGCTGCCGCTGTGGGCGCAGCGGTGGCTTTTTTGATCTTCAAGGATAGTCTGAACAAAAAATTTGATGATTTCTTAGCCGGCTGTGGGGATAAGAACATCATGATCATGTGCATCATCTACCTTTTAGCTGGGGCTTTTGCTGTGGTTAGCAAGGCTAGCGGTGGGGTGGAAGCCACGGTTAATTTGGGTTTAACCTATATCCCCGCCCCCTATTTGGCAGCTGGACTCTTTGTGATCGCTGCTTTTATCTCCACCTCCATTGGCACGAGTGTGGGCACGATTGTGGCTTTAGGGCCCATTGCCATTGGTCTAGCCCAAGAAAGCGGGTTATCCTTGCCCCTAGTCTTGGCGGCTGTGCTGGGTGGGGCGATGTTTGGGGATAATCTCTCCATCATCTCAGACACCACTATTGCTAGCACACGCACGCAAGGGGTGGAGATGAGCGACAAATTCAAGATCAACCTTTATATTGCCCTGCCTGCCAGTATCCTCACCATTTTTCTCTTGCTGATCTTTGGCAAACCTGAGAGTATTGCCACGATGGGGACTCATGATTTTAATTTTGTCAAAACCATCCCCTATCTTTTCGTGCTCTTGTTGGCTGTTTTGGGGCTCAATGTCTTTGTGGTGCTCTTTTGTGGGGTCATCTTATCGGGCATCATTGGGATTTACTATGGCTCTTTTACCCTACTGGGTTTTGCCAAAGAAATTTACAATGGCTTTTCTAGCATGCAAGAAATTTTCTTGCTCTCTTTGCTCACAGGAGGGATTGCTTTTATGGTAACCAAGCAAGGGGGCATTGCATGGATCATCTCCAAAATTGAAAAGATCATTGTGGGCAAGAAAAGCGCAAAAGTGGGGATCGCCACGCTCATTAGCCTCATTGATATTGCCATTGCCAATAACACCGTCTCCATTGTGATTGCCGGTGAGATTAGCCGCCGTATCAGTGTGCGTTTTGGGGTGGATCGCCGTGAAAGCGCGGTGATCTTAGATGTTTTTTCATGCATTTTTCAAGGGCTCTTGCCTTATGGGGCGCAAATGCTCATTTTATTAGGCTTTGCTAAAGGGGCGGTATCCTTTTTAGAGGTCTTGCCCTTGCTGTGGTATCAGGGGCTCTTAGGGGTGTTTATGCTTTTATATATTTTCTCGGGAACTTATAGCACTTGGGTGCTGAGGAGTTTAGAGAAAACAAGAAAAGATATCCCCCTTGCTTAGTATCGCCCATAGCCCCGATGCCGATGACATTTTTATGTTCTACCCCATTGTTTTTGGCTGGGTGGATCTGCCTAAGCCCTTCACCCACCACGCCCTAGACATTGAAACCCTAAATCAAGAAGCCCTCAAGGGCACGCATGCCATCAGTGCGGTGAGTTTTGGGCTCTACCCCTTAATCAAAGATAATTACGCCCTTTTGCAATGCGCCACCAGCTTTGGGCTAGGCTATGGTCCTAAGTTGGTGCGGCGTAAAGACAAGCCCCTAAAAAAGAATTTCAAGGTCGCTTTGAGCGGGCAATACACCACCAACGCCCTTTTGTTTAGACTCTACTACCCACAGGCTAGAGTGGTGTATCAAAATTTCTTAGAGATTGAGGAGGCGGTTTTAAGCGGGGAGGTCGATGCGGGGGTGTTGATCCATGAAAATATTTTGGATTTTCATAGCGATTTGGTGGTGGAAAAAGAGTTGTGGGAGATCTGGTGTGAGCTCTCTGATTCCACTCTGCCCTTGCCCTTGGGGGGCATGGTCTTGCGCCGATCCATCCCCCTAACCCAAGCCATTAGCTTAGAGAAAAATTTGAGTCGGGCAATCCAAATTGCCCTTGAGCATGCCGATTTGCTCTCTAACATGCTTATGGAGCGCGGATTAATCCGAGTTGATGCCCACCACCTACGCCATTACTTGGATTTATATGCCAATGCCAGTTCTTATACACTCAGTTCAGAACAACAACAAGGCATTGATAAGCTCTTTGAGTTGGGTTTTAAGCATGGCTTGTATCCGGAGTGGATCACATGTGCGGATCATCTGATCCCTAGCCACTACCACCAGTTGAGATTTTCTTAAAGGAGGTGTTTTGCGCGGGCGGTGTCTTTCAGGGCGTTTTAGCAGCCAACAACCCAGTTACCTAGACATCCATTTTGATCACTACCAACCCCTAGAATCTAGGGGGGTGGTGGTGCAAATCGCTACGGGCATGGTGGAGCACAAACGCCACTATGTGTGGCTAGCCGAACAACTATGCGATCAAGGTTACGAAGTCTTTGTAGCCGATCACCGCGGGCATGGCTTGAGCGTGCTGGAAAATAGCACTGAGGTGTGCTGGGGGGAGATGGGGGTTGATGGCTTTGAATGGGCGGTAAAGGACATGGCAAAATTAGCCACCCACATTAAAACCCTCTACCCCACGCATAAATTAGTGCTTTTAGGGCATAGCATGGGCTCTTTACTGGCGCGCCGTTTGGTGCAACACAACTATTGTAAGCTAGATGCTTTGGTGCTTACAGGCACCCCCGCCCCCTTTTTGGGGCTAGGACTCTATGTGTTCTTGCTCAAAATCTTTAGGGGTTTGGGGATAGAAATTACTTGGGGGCTTAATGCCCTTTTTTCCAAACACCCCCGCGTGAAAGCGATGGGCTCTAAGGGGTCTTGGCTATGCCGTGATGAGCGGGTCATCAAGCTTTATAGCATGGATAAGGCGAGTCGCTTTGTGTTTAGCACCAATAGCTTTATTTGCCTGCTTGAGGGCGCGCGTTCTGCTTTTTATGCCCATGCTTATGGGGATAAGAGTTTGCCTATTTTGCTTCTAAGTGGCTTAGAAGATGTGTGCGGGGATTTTGGCGTGGGGGTCGTGCGGGCTTACCGCTGTTTGGTTAAACAAGGCTTTAGCGATATTACCCTGCGTTTGTTTGAAAAAGATCGCCACAAGATTTTTGATGAACTAGACAAACAAGAGGTCTTGCAAACCCTCTTGGGGTGGTTGGAGCGCAAGGGGCTATGATTTTTGGTTGCGCATGCGCTCTAGGTGCGCCACTTGGGCAAAGACAATCGCCACCGCCTCAAAGAGCATTTTAGGGATCACCTCATCAATATCCACTTCTTTATAAAGCTGGCGGGCTAGTTGGGGGTTTTCAATGATCTCAATCTCATGTTCTCTGGCAATCCCCTTAATGCGGATTGCCAAGTGATCGATTCCCTTAGCCACCACCACAGGAGCAGGGTCATTTTCCTCAAACCTTAAAGCCACCGCATAGTGCGTGGGGTTGGTAACCACAACATTAGCACTAGGAATTGCCGCCATCATCTTACTCATCGAATTTTTAAGCATGAGTTGCTTGATTTTGTTTTTCACCTCAGGGTTGCCCTCTTGTTGCTTGTATTCGTCCTTGACCTCTTGTTTAGTCATTTTCAGCGAGTTGATGTATTGGCGTTTTTTGATGAAAAAATCCAGTATGGAAGCCACCAAGAACAAAAATAACAAAATGGCAATGAGCCATAGAGCTTTGTCCCTAAACCACAGCAGTTGGGCTTTAAAATTGATCTTAGCCACACCCCCTAATTCTTGGGCAAACCAATAGACCACCACAAAGCCCAAAATAAAGGCGATAAAAACTTTGGTGGTGATGAGCGCGCCCTCTAAGAGCTTTTTGAGGCTAAAGAGATTTTTAAAGCCATTGATGGGGTTGATTTTCATCAACTTAGGGGCGATCGCCTTAGGGCTGAATAAAAAAGCCAAATTGCAAGACATTAGCCAAAAACGCCACCAGTGCCACCACAAACAAAAAGGGCAATAAAATCCACAACAAGTCTTTTAGCAACTCCCAACCCAGCACATGTAAATTATGGGGGGTGAAATCCAATTTGATCCAGTGCAAGGACTGCCTAAACATGTCTTTAAAACCATCAAGCCAGCTACTAAAAAAGGCAAAGACACATGCAAAGCTAGCCACCAGCCCCAAAAAGCCCACCACCTCGATACTTTTAGCCACATTGCCCTCTTCACGGGCTTTTTCTATCTTTTTGGCTGAGGGGAGTTCGGTTTTTTCTTCTTCAGCCATGTATGTCCTTTAAGTGTTGGAGTGCTTCCAAATAATCTTCATAGGTGTTGAGGTTGCTAAATTCCAAACTAGCCCCCACTGCCACGCCCAAACCGCCCAATTTTGCCAAAAAGCGTGCGGATACTCTGGGGGTTCTCTTGCTGGAGGGTGGCTAATGCGTCTTTGTGCCACACACTGCACAGATAAAAATTTTGCGCACTTTGGGGGTAGATGACTAGGGCTTTGTCTTTATGTTCGTAAAGTTTTAAGATCGTCTCCAAAGTTACAAAGGGCATATCTACAGGGATCACAACTACAAAGGGGTTAGCCACGCTCAGGGCGGACATAATGCCCGCTAAAGGGGTGTAGCTAGGCATGTTATCCAACAGATAGGGGGCTTGCAGGTCATAGGGTTTTTTGCTAGAGATATAGACTTTTTCAAACCAGCTAGACATTTTATCAAATTGGTAGGCTAGAAGTGTGCTAAATTTGCCAAAGGGCAGGAGGGCTTTATTGGTTTGTTGCTGGTCTATTTGCATGCGTTTGCTCTGCCCGCCGGTTAGAATCACACAGGGCGTGTCTGCCATTTTAAAAGCGTGCATTTCCCACCATTTTAAAGAGATTTCAGCCCAAATTGTAGCTGTATTTGGTATTTTAGCCTAAAAAATCATGGAGAGAGCATGCTAATTGACACTTTTGATCGCCGCGTGGATTACTTGAGGGTGTCTGTTACCAAGCAATGTAATTTCAGGTGCCAGTATTGCATGCCCACCACGCCCATGGATTTTTTTGATCGCGAGGAATTATTGCCCTTAGATAAGATGCTGGAATTTATCAAAATCGCCATTGATGAGGGCATCCAAAAAAATCCGCATCACGGGGGGCGAACCCTTGATCCGCAAAGATTTAGCCCCCTTCATCGCCAAAATCCACGCCTACGCCCCCCATGTCAAGTTGGCTTTAACCACCAATGGATTTTTACTCAAAGCCCAAGCCCAAGCCCTCAAAGAGGCGGGGGTAGAACGAATCAATGTGTCTTTGGATTCGCTCAAGCCCGAGCGGGTGGCTAAAATCTCACAAAAAGATGGCTTAAAAGCGGTTTTAGAGGGCATTGATGAGGCGTTAAAGGTGGGCTTGGGGCTGAAATTTAACATGGTCGTGTTGCAAGGCATTAATGAGGATGAAATTTTAGAGCTTTTGGAATTTGCACGGGGTAAAAACGCCCAAATCCGCTACATTGAGTTCATGGAGAACACGCACGCCAATAGCCAGCTAAAGGGGCTTAGTGAGGCGCAGATTTTGGGGGTGATTCAAGCCAAATACCCTCATGTTAAGCTAATCAGCGAGGGGTTAAGCCCTTCTAAGATTTACGCCCTAGAGAATGGCTATGAATTTGGGATCATCGCCCCACACAATGACGATTTTTGCAAACATTGCAATAAAATCCGCCTGAGTGCGGATGGCACGATTTTCCCCTGCCTTTACTACCAAGATAGCGTGAGCGCAAAAGGCGCGATTTTACAAGGCGATCCCACGCAAATGCGCCAAGCCTTGCGCCAAAGCGTGCATAACAAGCCTGAAAAGAATTTATGGCAAGCAGGCATGCAAAACCAAGTGTCTGAACGGGCATTTTACAAAACGGGGGGATGAAGCAAAAAGGATGACAATGGATTTATTAGAACAAGCCCTAAGCGGGCAATGTGCCGAGGCTAGTTTGTTAGCCAAACTCTATGATTATGATTTATTTGTATTAGCAGAGGTAGCACATACCATACGCACCAACAAGCACCAAGACAAGGTTTTTTTCAACACCAACCGCCACATCAACCCCAGCAATATTTGCGCGGATAGTTGCAAGTTCTGCGCCTTTTCTGCCAGCCGCAAGAACCCCAACCCCTATGAGATGACTAAAGAGCAAATTTTGGAGCAAATCCAAGATTCCTATGCTAGGGGCATTAAAGAGGTGCATGTAGTGGGCGCACACAACCCTAATTATAGCTATGAGTGGTATTTGGGGCTCTTTAGGGCGATCAAGGCAAGCTTTAAGGATTTACACTTAAAGGCGATGACCGCCGCTGAGGTGCATTTTTTAAGCACCAAATTTAACAAGCCCTACCAAGCGGTGTTAGAGGACATGCTAAAGGCTGGGGTGGATAGCATGCCCGGGGGTGGGGCAGAGATTTTTGATGAGAAGGTCAGAAAGCACATTTGTGCGGGCAAGGTCAGCTCCACGCGGTGGCTTGAAATCCATAAACATTGGCACTCTTTGGGCAAGATGAGTAATGCGACCATGCTCTTTGGGCATGTGGAGAATAGAGAGCACCGCTTGGATCACATGCTACGCTTAAAGGCTACGCAGAGTCCAGCTGACAAAGTGGAGGCAAAGCAGGGGGGGTTTAATGCCTTTATCCCCCTACTCTACCAAAGGGATCATAATTTTTTGAAGGTGCAAAGAAGCCCAAGTGCCCTTGAAATCTTAAAGACGATCGCCATTGCCCGCATTGTGCTAGACAATATCCCCCACATCAAGGCTTATTGGGCGACTTTGGGCTTGAATTTGGCGGTGGTGGCTCAAGAATTTGGCGCAGATGATTTAGATGGCACCATTGAGGTGGAGATGATCCAATCAGCCGGGGGGGCTAAGAGCAAGCGGGGGGTTAGCAAGGAGGATTTGATTTACCAAATTAAAGATGCGCGTTTTTGTGCGGTGGAGAGGGATAGCCTTTATAATCCTTTGAGGGTGTGGTAGTCTATTAGGTGTTGATTTACCAAAGCTTCATTTTTTTTATTACTTTTGGAAAAATTGGGTATAATAAGGGTCAATCCAAATCATCATGCTTGAATTGTGAGGACAGCAACATTAAAAAGTTTCTCGCCGTTATTGTGGTTTGCATCGGTCAGTTTTTCTCACCCTTGGACGCGCAAGAGCGCATCAAAAGCATCGAATATGAAGATCTCTCCTACATGTCAGACATGCTGGCCAATGAAATCACCAAGATTAGGCAAAATGACATTTTAGACCCTGAAAAAATCGATGAAGCGATCTTAGCACTTTATAATCAAGGTTACTTCCAAGATGTTTATGCCACCTTCGATCATGGCAAATTGGTGTTTCACTTTAAAGAAAAGCCTAGAATTGCGAGTATCGAAATTAAAGGCTATGGCACAGAAAAGGAAAAAGAAAACCTCTATACCCAAATGGGGATCAAAAAGGGGGATACCTACGATGAAACCAAATTAGAAAATGCCAAATATATTTTAAAAGCTGCCCTAGAACAACAAGGCTTTTATGGGAGCGTGGTGGAAGTGCGCACCGAGAAGCTAGCCAATCAAGGGGCTTACCGCATCATCTTTGATGTGAATCGGGGGAATAATATCCACATCACCCGCTCGGTTTATGAAGGGCGCAAGCAACTCAAGCAACGCACGGTCGAATCACTGAGCGCGAACAAACAACGCGACTTTATGGGCTGGATGTGGGGGCTTAACTCGGGTAAATTGCACTTAAACGAATTAGAATATGACTCCATGCGTATCCAAGATGTCTATTTACGCCATGGTTTCCTAGATGTCAATGTGTCCTCCCCTTTTTTGAACACCAACTTTGGCACGCATAAAGCCAAACTCTACTATAAAGTCAAGGAGGGGATTCAATACCGCGTTTCAGGCATTGAAATCCAAATCAATAAACCCGTTGTGCCCATCCCCAAATTGCTCAAGGCAATCAAGGTGCAAAAGGGTGTGGTCTTTAACATTGAACACATGCGCGCCGATGCGCAAATCTTAAAAAGAGAGGTCGCCGATCAGGGGTATGCCTTTGCGGTGGTCAAACCAGACTTAGATAAAGATGAAAAACATGGCAAGGTGAAGGTGATTTACCGCATTGAAACTGGGGATATGGTCTATATCAATGATATCATCATCTCGGGCAACCAACGCACCAGCGATCGGGTGATTCGCCGTGAGGTGTGGTTAAGCCCTAAGGAGCGTTACAGCCTAACCAAAGTCGCCAACTCAGAAAGTGCCTTACGCCGTTTGGGCTTTTTCTCTAAGGTCAAGATTGAGGAAAGACGGGTCAATAGCCAGTTGATGGACTTGTTGGTCAATGTGGAGGAAGGGCGCACGGGGCAGTTGCAATTTGGCGTGGGGTATGGGAGCTATGGGGGGTTGATGCTCAATGGGAGCGTGAGCGAGAAAAACCTCTTTGGCACGGGCCAAAACATGAGCTTGTATGCCAATATCTCCACAGGTGGGGGCAATCGGAATTATGGGATTAGAGGCAGTGGGCGGATGTTCTCGGGGAACTTGACCCTAACCAACCCACGCATCTTTGATAGCCGCTATAGCTCTTCTATTAGCCTCTTTGCCGAATACATCATCAATTATAACTACATCCAACAAGGCGGGGGTTTTCGCGTGAGTGCGGGGCGCATGCTCACCAACACCTTTAGCATGAATCTAGGTTATAGCTACAACATCACCAAGATTTTGGGGTTTTCTAGCCCCTTGTATGAACAATTTTATAGCAGCCAAAACACCATTATTACGGTCAATGGAGAACCCGTTAAACTTAGTAATGGGCAGTTTATGCGCGGGCTTTGGAATCGCGATTACCACACACCCGCAATCAGCTCTTTTACTCTCAGCACCAACTTTGATAACACCGATGACTACTACTTCCCCAAAAATGGTTTCACCTTTGCTAACTATGTTACCATGGCAGGTCTGCCCTCCAAAGGGGATTTAAATTCGTGGAATGGTTTGGGGGGGAATGTGCGTAACACCAAGATTTATGGCAAATTTGCCGCCTACCACCACCTGCAAAAATACATTTTAATTGATCTGATCGCGCGCTTTAAAACACAAGGGGGTTACATCTTCCGCTACAACACAGAAGACTACTTGCCCCTAAACTCGGTCTTTTATCTAGGGGGTGTTACCACAGTTAGGGGCTTTAGGAGCAGTTCGATCACACCCCGCACGCCTTTGGGCATGTGGGTGGGGGGCGATGGGCTTTATACGGGCTCTGTGGAGTTGAGCTATGGGCTTTTAAAGTCGGCTAAAATGCGCTTGGCGTGGTTTTTTGACTGGGGCTTTTTGACCTTTAAAACCCCCACCAAAACCGGGGGCTTTTGGCAACAAGCCTATGGGACCGATGTGAATTTTAAAGATTATGGTGTGATCGGTGCGGGCTATGAACATGGCACTTGGCGCGCCTCCACAGGCTTGCAAATTGAATGGATTTCACCTATGGGTCCTCTAGTCTTGATCTTCCCCATTGCCTTTTTCAATGATTGGAGCGACAAAAAAGGTTTATATTTCAATCCCAACATGGGCGATCTCACCCAGCGTTTCGAATTTTCTATGGGGACTCGTTTTTAGGAGAAAACATGCGCTTGAGCAAAGCAGAATTACTCGATTACATGGCACACAAGCCCTTAAAGGAATTGGGGCAAATGGCATTAGCCAAAAAGCAAGAATTACACCCAGACAACACCACGACTTTTATTGTGGATCGCAACATCAATTACACCAATATTTGTTTTGTGGATTGTAAGTTCTGTGCTTTTAAACGCACGCTCAAGGACAAAGACGCTTATATTTTGGATTTTGACACCATCGATAAAAAAATCGAGGAGCTCTTAGCCATCGGGGGCACGCAGATTCTCTTTCAAGGCGGGGTGCATCCTAAGCTCAAAATTGACTATTATGAAAATCTGATCGCCCACATCGCCCAAAAATTCCCCACCATCACCATCCATGGCTTTTCAGCGGTGGAGATTGACTATATTAGCAAAATCTCTAAACTATCCTTGTCAGAGGTGCTAGCCCGTTTAAAAGCAGCGGGCTTAAGCTCGATCCCGGGGGCAGGGGCGGAGGTGCTAAGCGATCGGGTTAGAAAAGTGATCGCGCCTAAAAAGCTGAGTGCGGATCGCTGGATTGAGGTGCATAAAGAGGCGCACAAACTGGACATCAAAAGCACGGCAACCATGATGTTTGGCACAACAGACACTAATGAGGACATCGCCGAGCACTTGGAGCGGGTGCGCAATCTGCAAGATGAAACGGGGGGCTTTCGGGCATTTATTTTGTGGAGTTTCCAGCCCGATTTTACCCCCCTGCAACAAGAAATGCCCCATATTAGAAAAGCCAGCTCGAATCGCTATTTGCGCCTCTTGGCTTGTAGCCGGTTATTTTTGGATAATATTAAAAATATCCAAAGTTCATGGGTTACGCAAGGAGCGTTCATCGGGCAGTTAGCGCTCTTATTTGGGGCTAATGATCTAGGGAGTGTGATGATGGAGGAAAATGTCGTCAAGGCGGCAGGCACGAGTTTTTGTTTGAACGAACAAGAGATGGTGGCTTTGATTGGGGATATTGGGAGCCTTGCAGCCAAACGCAACACCGCTTATGAAATTTTAAAGAGATACCATGCCTAAGATACGCTATATTTTATTAGGGCTCTTGATCGTAGCGCTCATCATCATTGGAATATGGAAGGAAAGAAAAATGGAACAAAATAAACAAGGCACGCAACAAGCCCAGACCATCAAACGCGATCAGATTGGGGAAGGGATTAAGTATTTTGAGGTCAAGGGGATCAAGGTCCCCGTGATCTATGAGGAAAACCACCTCTTGCCTATGGGGGCGATCAAGTTCATGTTCATGGGGGGGGGCGAATATCATGGACAAGGACAAGTTTGGGCTTTCCAAATTAAGTGCTAGCATACTCAATGAGGGCACTAAGGAGCTAGGCAATGTCAAATTTGCCGAACAGCTTGAGGAACTAGCCATCACCATCGATGCGGATATCCGCTTAGAATCCTTGCATGTGGATTTGAGTTTTCTAAGCGAATACCAAGATAAGGCAATCGGTTACCTCCATGATCTCTTGCTCTCGCCCAATCTCACCCCCAGTGCCCTAGAAAAGGTGCAAAAACGCATGACCGCAGCAGCTCTCAATAAGATGAGTAATTTTGACTACTTAGCCCAGCTAGAGCTCAATGGGATTTTATTTGCTAACACCCCCCTAGCCCACCCCTCCATTGGGACACCCAAGAGCATTAAGACCATCTCTTTAGAAGATGTCAAAAAACGCCTAGAGGACGCATTAGACATTGAGCGGCTCATCATTGTGATGGGCGGGGATATGGATATTGATAAAACCCTAGAGGCTTTAAAACCCACCCTAGAAGCCCTGCCCTCCAACAAACCCTTTTTCACCCCCTATTTTAGCACCACGCAAAAACCCGAAACCAAAGTTGTCTATAAGGACAGCCAACAAGCCTATATTTACTTTGGCTCGCCCTTCCACATGAAAGACTTAGAAAAAGAATTGCCCTTAGCCAAAGTGATGGGCTTTGTGCTAGGTTCTAGTGGCTTTGGTTCGCGCTTAATGGACACAATTCGGGTTAAAGAGGGCTTGGCTTATAGTGCTTACATGCGTATCCAACTCTCTAGAATCATCAACTGCACCACGGGCTATTTACAAACCAAATTAGAAAACCAAGATAAGAGCATTGCTTTAGTGCGGGAAGTCATTAAAGAGTTTGTGGCAAAGGGGATCACCCAAGAGGAACTAGATGGGGCTAAAAAATTCTTACTAGGCTCTGAACCCCTAGCCAATGAAACTTTAAGTAAGCGTTTGACCACCAAGTTCCACAACTTTTATTTGGGTCTGCCCCTAGATTATGACAAGATCATGCTCGATCGCATCCGCCATTTGAGCCTTGCTGAGATCAACGATTACATCAAATCCCACACCGAGATCAATGACTTGAGCTTTGGCATTGTTACGATGGATCCCAAAATCCAAGAACAAAAAGAGGAAAAAAAGCAACAAATGGCACCCAAGGATAGTATCTAAAGGAGTTTTATGTTTGAAACCATTATCGGACTAGAGGTGCATGCCCAGCTCAACACGCAAACCAAGATTTTTTTGTTCCTGCCCGACTAGCTTTAAGGACACCCCCAATAGCCACACCTGCCCGGTGTGCTTAGGGTTGCCCGGGGCTTTGCCTGTGCTGAACGAACAAGCCCTAGCTAAGGCGATCGCCTTTGGCACGGCGATCAATGCCACAATCAACCAAAATAGCATTTTTGCACGCAAGAATTATTTCTACCCCGATTTGCCCAAAGCCTACCAAATCTCCCAATACGAGTTACCTATTGTCAGCGATGGGTATTTAGATATCGAGCTAGAGGGGCAAGTTAAACGCATTGGCATTGAGCGCGCCCATTTAGAGGAGGATGCGGGTAAGAATATCCACGAGCATGCCTTTTCTAAGGTGGATTTGAATCGCGCGGGCACGCCCCTTTTAGAAATTGTGAGTCGCCCGGATATGCGTAGCCCCCAAGAGGCGATTAGCTATCTTAAACAATTGCATGCCATTGTGTGCTTTTTGGATATTTGCGATGGGAATATGCAAGAGGGTAATTTTAGGTGCGATGCCAATGTCTCTATCCGCCCCAAGGGCGATCCCAAGCTTTATACCCGTGTGGAGATCAAAAACCTCAATAGTTTTCGATTTATCCAAAAAGCCATTGAATACGAGGTGGAACGCCAGAGCGAGGCGTTCGAACGCGGGACTTACGCTAAAGAGGTGGTGCAAGAAACAAGGCTTTTTGACACCACAAAGGGGATCACCCAGTCGATGCGCAGCAAAGAGGGGGCAGCTGATTATCGCTACTTTCCCGATCCCGATCTTAGGCGTGTGTTTATCCCGCCTGCACTCTTGCAAAAAGCCCAAAATATCCCCGAGTTGCCTAAAGCCAAGAAACAACGCTATGTCCAAAATCTAGGGCTGAAGAGTGAGGATGCCCAAATGTTGGTGAGCGATGTGTTCATCGCGCGTTATTTTGAGGAAATGGTGGCTTTGGGTGCGAGTGCTAAGGGGAGTTTTACATGGCTGGCAGTGGAGCTAATGGGGCGTTTGGGGGGCGAGCAGAGCCTAGAAAATTGCGCCATCCAAGCTAATACGCTGGGTTTATTAGTGCGCCACATTGACACTGGGCATATCTCGGGCAAAGCGGGTAAGGAGATTTTAGACAAGCTGATGGAGCAAAAAACGACCCAGCCTAGCGATGTGGATGATTGGATTAACCAACTGGGCCTAGCCCAAGTGGATGATAGTGCTCTGCTTTTACAAGCCATTGAGGAGGTGTTGGCCCAACACCCCGATAAGGTCGCTGAATACCAAAATGGTAAGGTCAAACTCTTTGGCTTTTTTGTCGGCCAAGTGCTCAAACGCTTAAAAAAATGCCAACCCCACCACGATCAACACGCTTTTAAAAGAAAAACTAGGCTCTTAGAGTCCCTCCTTGGGGGCACTTGGCAGATGCCCTAAATTCTAGAGGTGTTGCCACACTTTTTAAATCCAAATCTACAAGGGTTTTTAGTATTCCTGCAATCTCACTCCCCAAAATGAATGTGGCAATGTGTTACAATGGGGGAAAAATAAAAAGGCATCTCATGAAAAAACTCCTATGTTTTTTAATTTGTTTCCTAGCATCCTTACACGCCATGGACGATCGCAAAGCGATGGAGCAGGTCAAGCAGTGGGTGCGTGATTTTGTGCCCAAAGAGATGAGCCAAGATGCCAATAATTACTATGTAATCACCCCCCAAGCAGAATGGAGCGTGGAGAACAAAGTCCCCATTGAGTTTAAGGGCGAAAAATACACCTTCCTCTATGCCAAAGCCAAGTTTTATGCCAATAATGAAGCCACTAACAATGCGTGGATGTGCTCGGGCGTGTTGTATCAAGGCAAACTTTACAAGGGTTTTTGTTTGGAGGGTTTTAATGGGGCTTTATTTGCCCAAGTTGTGGAACATAATCAAGAACCTTACTTGGTTTTAGTGCTTGGGGGGGGTCTTGTTTATTATGGGCAGCCCACATTACCTATTTTGGTGTTTAAAATCATCGATCGCACCTTTTACCTAGATTATTACGGCGCACAGAGTTCTTATGCTAGAATCGATCGCTATTGTCTATCCCAAGATGACCCAGAGGGCGCACATAAAATTGCGATGGGTGAGCTCAACAATAACATTTTGAATCAATTAAAAATGCAGGTCAAAGATCGCCTCTGTGGTCTCAAAAATCCTCCCCAACAACTCCCCGTAGATGTTACGATGGGCAAGCGATCTTATACTCTATTCCAAATCGCCCCCTATTTTTACTTGGATCACACCCCTCTTGCTGGTTGTGATTATATCCGCCCCCAAGGTCTTGGATATTGGGCTCTATGCCATAGCGCAGGGGCGCAAACTAAATTCACCCACAAGGGGTATCTTTTGACCCTAGAGAGTTACTGGCAAAATAAACCCACCTCTAAACCTTTTATCAAGGCTTATAAAGGTTTCATCACGCTAAAAGAAATCGATGGGGCTTTGTATTTATACCAGTATAGCCAACAAGTTTTCCAAGTGGAGACCAAGAGCGCTTTTAAAGAACTTCTAGGCACAGATATTTTTTACAGACAACCCAGAGACGATCCCAATGCTAAAAATTTGCTCTCATTGGATAAACTAACCATCCCCAAACTCTCCAAACTTGAAACCGAGTGCCGTTTCCGTGGGCTGTGTGAGCCTAGATGAAAAAGATATTAGGGCTTTTGATCGGGGTGGCGATTTTGGGTGCTGGTAATCTATTTGCCACAACGCAAGCACAAGCCTTAGGGGCAATCAAAAAATGGTTAGCAGATTTTATGCAAGCTGGGCAGTACCAGCGTTTCTTTTTATACCCCCCTGCAAGCGATTTGCCCTCTAGCCCAGATGATTACCCCAGATATAGTGCCCCATGCCCAAAGGATCAACCCCATTGCTCTAAGATCAACACCTTTCTTTTGAGTGCCTATGGCGAGTTTTACAAAGATTATCAGGTGCAAGCTAAGGGCATGTGTTTGGGCATCATCAAGCCAAGTGGCGCGCTTGAAAAAGGTTTTTGTTTGAAAGATTTCACAGAACCTAGCTTTGAGGATACCCCCAAACAAGGCATTAGACTCATCAAATTAGCCATGTTGCGCTTTATCCCGCCCACGCTCACTTCTCAAGCCCAACATAAGCCCGTTGTGCTCGAGTTTAGGATCGTTAGTGAAGAGAGGTTTTATTTATACCGATTCAGAGAATTTAAAGGTTGGTGGCGCTCTGACTACTATGATTTTTACGATCAATTAAGAGATGATCCTAACGACCCCTACAAATACCCCCTAGAGGCTGTTACAAACCAACTTTTAGAGCATTTTAAAACCATGCCCCGCATTTTTGCCTTTAAAGGGGAATCCCTGCAAAACTCCATAGATTATCTTATCATGCAAGATGCACCCTATACCCTTGTGCGCAGCACCCCTAAACCCCATTCCAAACTTGGCGATCTGGTGTGCTTGAGCATTTTGCACCAACAACAAATTATCGGGCGCAGTCTGTGTTTAGAGGATTACCAGCAAGGCGGATTTGCCCATCAGGGGGATTTGCTTAATCTGGAGTTTAGCCGTGAATATTCTAATA
>CAGP01000114.1 GCA_000263275.1 Helicobacter bizzozeronii CCUG 35545
GAGTTATGCAGGTCCTAGCGATAAATTCAGCGGACAGGTGCAGATCCAAGCCCTGTTTGGTCCGACCAAGTGGCGCAATTTTAGCGGCGGGGTCGTGCATTTTGCCCCCAAAGCGCGCAGTGCATGGCATACCCACCCCGCAGGGCAAACTCTCTTAGTAATAGAGGGCGAGATTTACACGGGCACAAGTGATGGCAAGGTAAGCGTGGCAAAAGTGGGCGAGGTGATCTCTTGCCCGCCCGGGGTAAAGCACTGGCATGGGGCTGGGGCGCACACAGGCGGGGCGCATTTAGCCCTCACAGGCTATAAAAATGGGGAGAATGTCCATTGGCTAGAAAAGGTAAGCGATGCGCAGTATAACAAGGCACTAGACTCTATCAAGCCTGCCAAGAGTGCCTTTAACCCCTTTACTAATAGCCCCCTTAAAAACGACCCACAAATGTTTAACACCTTCACCCACTTCGCCTTGCAAGAAGCCCTGCAAACTTCAGGCTTAACCCCTACCGAGTATAGCCAAGTGTTGTTAGCCTCCTTAATTGCGCTAGGCTCTGTGCCCACTTACGCCAATGCCCTAGAAAGCGCGCTAGAATACCTACAGCCCCAAGCCATTAGAGAGATTTTATACCAAGCCATCCCCTATGTGGGCTTTGCACGGGTGCAGGGCTTTTTAGAGGCGATAGATAAAGCTTTTAGTGCCAAAGGCATTAAGCTAGCCCCAGAAGAGGGCATCCCCCAAGAGTTAAGGGCACAAAAGGGTTTAACCATCCAAAAAGAGATTTTCGGACCAGAAATAGAAAAACGCAACGCGACAGCCCCCAAAGACGAACAACACATACGGCGGTTTTTATCGGCAAATTGCTTTGGGGACTACTACACAAGAAAAGGGCTAGATTTGCGCACTAGGGAGCTTTTGACCTTTGCGTATTTGCTCTCTTTAGGCGGGGCAGACCCACAGCTAAAAGCCCATATTAGGGGCAATTTAAACATGGGCAATGAGCGCTCTAAACTCATTGGCGTGGTTAGCGCCTTGATCCCTGTTGTGGGCTACCCTAGAGCCTTGAATGCTATCAGTGCGATAGACGCGATCGTCCCCGCCAAAGACTAGGTACATGGCATACACGATTATAGAAGTTGAAAGGCAAACAGGCATCCCCTCGCGTAAAATCCGCTTTTGGTATGATAGGGGGTTGTTCCCCTTCGTGCAGAGAGATACCAACGGGGTGCGTTACTTTTCTAAAAGCGATATTGCGTGGGTGGAGTGGGTGCAATGTTTGCGCGCGTGTAACATGCCCCTAGCTAAGATCAAAACCTACATTGAGCTAGCCCAACAAGGGCTAAAAAGCGCGCCACAACGCAAAGCTCTTTTACAAAAGCAATTAGAAACCTTGTACGCCCAACTAGAGACTCTGCACCACGCCGAGCAAAAAATCGCCCATAAAATCCAACTTTACACCCAAATGATTAAAGAGCAAAAGGATTTTTTAAACCCCTTAAGCCCTACTTATAAGGGCAATTCTAAAAAGACCCCTTGACAACACTGGGCATTAACTTTTTGATACCGCTAAAGCGCGCTTAGTAAAAAATATCAGGGCTTTGAGCGTGCAGTGGCAAGAGAGCGAACCAGAAGCCTTTAATGAGGAGCTAGGCAAAATCGCCATAGTCGAGGAGAGATACCCCCAAAAATTAGCCCAAACAACAGGCAAATAACACGCCTGGCAATGTGGTTTTTCACCGCGCGCATTAAATCTCATTAGTCAAGACCCACTAAAATAGCTGGTATGAGAGAGCTCATCTTGTGGTTGTGCCTATGTGCGTTGTTACCCGCTCAAGAGGCGATCTTTAAGGTTTATGACAAAAAATTTAGTGCCCTCATCAACACCCACACCCAGCCTAAAATCCTCTATAGTCAAGGGTTGTGGCTTGAAGGACCGCAGGTGCTCCCTAATGGCGATTTGGTGGTGAGCGATGTAGAAGGCAATGAGGTCTTGTTATTCCAAAGAATCCGCCACGGATTTAAAATGCGGGTACTCCTCAAGCCATCGCACCACCAAAACGGGCATGCCCTAGATCCCAAAGGACATTTGGTAGCGGTGAGCCATGGCAATAGGGATTTAGAACGCCTAGAAAATAAGCATTGGCAGGTGCTGGCAAGCACTTATCATCACAAGAAGTTTAACAGCCCCAATGATGTGATTGTGGATCGTCAGGGCAATATCTATTTTAGCGATCCCAAATTTGGGTTACTCAAATCAGGACAACCCGCTGCACAAGAGGGTGAGTTCGTCTACCGCTACAATCCCAAGACTAAACAGGTGGTGCGCTTAAACACCCCTTTACTTAAAAGCCCCAACGGACTAGCCCTAAGTCCTGATGAAAAAATTCTTTACATTGCTGATAGTCAACTTGCCTACAATCCTAACGATTCTCATTTGAAACACCAGGTTTTAGCCTACAATGTTTCCTCTGACAAAAGCCTACACAATGGACGGGTGTTTGCCATAATCACTCCCGGTTTTCCTGATGGAATCAAGGTCGATTCGCAAGGCAATCTATGGGTTAGTAACGGACATGGCATTCAGGTTTTCAACCCCCAAGGCAACATGTTGGGCGAAATCATTATGCCCCAAGTGGTGAGTAATTTAGCCTTTGATTTAAAAACTTCTGCGCTCTTTGTTACTTCAGATTCCAAGTTATATATGTTTGATCTCAAGCCGTGATCGCATTTAAAACAAAGTTACGCTGTATGACACGAATGCCAAAAGAGGAGTTTTGAAAAATACACAGAAAAACACTTAGAAACCTCGCTGTATGGGGGCTTGCAGCTACAAAGTGAAAAATTTTTGGCATTCATTAATGTGCAAGTGTTAGAATCTGCCAAGCCTACCCGATAAGTTTGTAAGGAGAGATTATGCCTTTTATCAACATCAAAATCACCCAAGAAGAGGGACAACCCACAAAAGAACAAAAGCAAGCCCTAATCGCAGAGGTTACACAAGTGGTCGCTAAAGTTTTAAAACGCGATCGCGTTGCTTCTACCACCGTCATCATCGAGGAGATTAGCACGGATAACTACGGCTTAGGTGGTAAGAGCGTTACACAGATACGCGGAAGTGGCCAACTTTAAAATACAGAGTTTCAACCTAAAAAACTTGCCAAGCGGATTTGTGAGTATCCCCTTTGAGGGTTGGGAGTTCGTAAGCTTTTTTAAGTTTTTGTTTGAAAGACACTTAAAGAATTTAAGAGGGGATTGTGTCGCCATGGCTTTAAAGGTGCAAAAAACAGACATAGAGCTAGACATTTTGCGCCTCAAAGATTTGGGCATCTTAAAAGAGGTGGCTAGCAAACGCTTTGAGCTGGATTTTTCTGTGGCTAAAGGTTAATGTTTAGGATTATCAAGCGTCGTATCCCCAAGCACCGCTGTTTTATGCGCCAAATCTTGTTTTCTGCAGGCATCGCAGAGAACGACCCCTTGTCCTATGTGCGTGCCAGTCTTGCCCTCTCACTTACCGATACCTTTTGGATTACACCCACACAAGGGCAATATACTTGGGAGGATTTTAATCTCTACAACAACCCTTTTAGCGAACCTTTGGAGGCAGTGGCTCTTATGGGTTTTAGCACAAAGATTAGAGAGGATGAAAAACGCCCATCTCTAGAGCTCACCACTAATGGCATGCTCAGGAAGTGTTGGCATAGGGGGGAGGATGGTATGATTAGACTGATCAAAGGGCAAATAGGCACAGAGAGTTATAGCGAATACTACAGCGCACAGATTGCCCAAGCAATGGGACTTCATGCCATCACTTACAATCTAGCACAACACAAGAGCGGTCTTGTTTGCCAATGTGGGATTTTTACAAGTGAGGATTTGGGGTTTTTGCCTATGGCAGATTGCCTAGACTATCCGTGCTACAAAGCATTAGAAAACAATCCCCAAGCGCGCATAGACATGCTAGCCCAAGTGGTTTAAAGATGGAATTAAAGAGCTAGAAAATTTTGATGCTTTTGAGGATGGCTATATGACAAAGTTTTACCCAAACACCAAGATCATTAGAACTGTTGTATTGTTTGGCAGTTCTTATACAGAAATTTCAAATAAAACTTTTCCAAAGCTGAAAAACACCGATGTTGTCAAAATTGGTTTTATTTTAAATAAAGATGGTCAAACTGTACTAGAAACTCATTCGCCTGAAGTCTTTAAGGAGGCTATAGAACACTTGCGTTCTTACTATGGATTATAGAACAATTCTCAGTTGATTTATGTGGTTGGGAAATCTTTTTACTCTTCCCTTACTAAAACTGATGATTCAAGGCACAGAAATATAGATATTTAGCAATATTCAATCCTCTCTCTCTTGTGCTTTATTTCGATCTGCTCTAACTCACTAGGAGTGAAATGCACATTAAAATTCAATATTTTATTCTCTTTAGGCATTGGCAGAAACTCTTAGAAGAAGAAAAAAATCGGTTTCATATAGGCATTATAACTTAAAATATGTGTGTATTTTTTGTATATGCAAGATTTTACCTTGTACGACAAATGCCCACGTATTTGTCATACATTATTTGTGGGAATTAAGCCACCAAAATAGGCATTTTGAAGGCTTTTATCATACGTTAGCTTTATATGATACAAAAATTATCCTTCAAAGAGTGATTTTTTAGGATATTTTGCAAGATAAGATGACAAGCATTCTTGTTTTATTTTCGCTTGTTAGTGTTACTTGGCTGTTATCTGTGATCGAGTTTAATTAAGTTTATTGGTGTAAGAAAAATTGATAATGATTGACTATGATATTGAAATTCTTGGACAATTTTATTGCGCCCTCTACATGCCGTTACGGACAAAGAAAGACTAGGTTTTTGGCATGGCAGAGATTATATTACAATACCACTATTTACAATACTTATATTGTATTTACAACGATGTTATATTGTGGTGTGATACAATGTTGTAAAATATGGTATGCTGTGGTATTATAAGTTATTTTGAGTTCTTGTATGGTATTTTAAAGTCTGTTATTTTAAAGTATTTCCAACTAAAGAGAGTCTATGATCATCACCATCGCCAATGAAAAGGGAGGGAGTGGTAAAAGCACCTTGTGCATTAACTTGGCACTACAATTTCTCAAGACCCAAAAAGATGTGGTGGTCTTAGACACCGATCCCCAACAGAGTGTGGAAGTGTTCATTAATATTAAGAGAAGTCTTAGAACCTAATCAAGAGACCCTAGAAGCAGTGCGAGAGTTACAAGAGGGCAAAGGACTTAAATTTTCTCTGCAAGAAGTTTGTAGGGATGATAAAGACCTTAAATAAGTTATCTGCTTACCATTTACCATAAAGAGAAACCGTTGCAAGAATCCTCTTGTATCGCCAAGGTAAGTGTAGCTACCTTAAAGACGCAGAGATTTTAGTCCTATACCAAGGTCAAAAAAAAAGACAGTGAACACTCCCATATTCATTCTCTAATTGCAACAGTCATTTGTTTTTAGCACTAGCATCAATTGACACGCTTAAAGCAAAAAGATCATCCAACAATTCTTGACTTATAAAACGCCTGTGCTTTTTGATGTCTTGGATAAAAATGCAAAGTTGCGCGTGAGAAACCAGCCCATGTTCTCTCATTGACAATAAGATGTCTATAGTGCCCACAACATCTAAACCTAGTTCTTTTGCTTTTTTCCTGCCTCTTTTCTCATCCATTAGGAGTAACTTAGTTTCAGTAGTTTGGGCTAAAACAATTGATTCGCTTTCACCTAAGTCTAACCCCATATTCTGTAATCTCATTGCCTCTCCTTCATCGGGTACATGGCAAACATGGATGAACCCACATTCTCTAATTTGTGTGGCTTCATCTTGAAATTTTTCATTGCTTGTGAGCTCGATAAACACACCCGACGAGATAGCTACGTTCTCAAAGAGATCGCCCAACAATCCCAACGCATCCATTTTCAAAAAAAGAAATTAACGGTGTTGTATCAGAAACAGCTAGCAAAATCTTTGAGATCTTACTCAAGATTTCGCTTTTAGTAGTGCTCTCAATTTTTCTACCCCTACTTGCACTTCTTCCATGCTGTAATCAATAATGGGGATGCCATTTTCGCTGTAGATTTCCATCAAATCCCATTTCTTTATCTTCAGTATCTCTTGCTGCTTTACCGTAAGAAATGACCTGGTTTTTGATGTAGGGGTAAAGTATAAGTGCCTTTTGTAACATTTTGGTGGACTTGTCTGTACTACCAATGAGTGTGACCATTTCATTAGGTATCTGCAAACGGATAGATCTCTTATATTATCTTCATCTTACAAACCGCCTTGACATTTTTGAAACCACGATGTCGGAGTTCGTAATCTTTCTTCCTAAATACCTTTCTCTTTAAAGTATCAATCGTCGTTCCCATTATACAATGCGCAAATTCAAAGTGGATTGTAGTTTGGTTGGCATAAAAGTTTGTTTAATGGTACTTAACTGTCTTCAGTCTCGCTTATAGAACACGGTATTGATGAGCTTTTGCTTCATTTATGCAATATCATTTTAAGCAACACTACAACGATAGTAAACTATCAAAACACATCCTTTTAACAAAACTTTTTAACCCTATCAAACGGCGTTATGCCATTCTATGAGCAAAGCGCAGAGAATGTCAACAAAACACAGGCACTACAGTCAATTTTTTCACCTACCTATGTACAATTTGTAGTCAACATGGGCTTTCGGACTAATCTCACTAAACACCAAGGCTTTGAATTTTGGCATGCGTACCCCCAACCATTGATGATCCATACTACACCACGACACAAACCAAAACCATAACTACAGGTTGTTATATTAGAGGAACATGCGCTGGAGCAGGAACTAAAACAACCATGACTTTCAGACGCAATGTATCCATCTACTAGAACTATGTTTATAACTTCTAAGCTCCGCACTTCGTATCCCTTTTATAGGGGGAGCAATACAAAAACTCTATACGCTCATACATTCGGAACTTAGTGCAACGCTTTTTCGCATTGCGCGCCTAGTGGAGTGAATCGCTTCGATTCACATGAATTGGAGGCGCGCTTTTGGCTTTTGAAGTGAGATTTTTAGTTGTAGAACGGAGTCGTTTTAGTCGGGCGGTCTTGGTCATAGGACGACTAGAGGGTGATTGTGCTTGCTTGTTCATCAGATCACACAAGGTAGTTGTGAGTCATCGGACTAGGTGGAGGAAAAGATTTTTAGCACAGAGAACAACAGCGCAAATAAGGGCTATTCGTTCGTTCAGCACACTCATTATTATCGTGTGTAACACACGCAAGATCTGTAATCCACATTGTTAGCTCTAATATGCTAAAGCACAAGCTCATCTAAAGCTAGCCAAGCTATATGCCATTCAATTATTGACTAGATTTTGACAGATTTTCAATCTTAAATTTCTCTTCACACTTGTTAATATAACAACCTATTTTAAAAACAGCTGCATAACGTCCTGATTTAACTCTTGCTATTTTTCTTTTAGTTTCTTTAGTCTCTTTATAATAGAAATACTCTCCATCTGTATCAATTAAATCCAACACAGACGACATATCATAGATTGCTGTAGGTTTTAAAGGAGTGCTTGCAGCATTCAAAATACCAGCTGCAATGGAATGTCTGCCATTATCAGCAAAAGCAATGCGCCAAGGAAGCCACAACACCACCTGATGATTACCAGCGTCTTGTTTCCATGGTTGGGGCTTACCATTTCCATAGTTACAAAGTGCTTGGATATATCTATCATAAGAAACACTTCTATTCCATGGGACAACAAGAATAATATCCTTGTAAAAATATAATTCATGTTGAGAAGCATCATATTCTAGTTTACAATCCAATGGCCATATGTACTTTTCCGTTATTTCTTGTCCAAAAATATAATTTGTTGCTTCTTCCTTATCTTTAATCTTTTTATCAGTTTGTTCGCCTTCTTCCAAAGCCCCTAATAAAAGCTCACTTTGCAAAGGACGCAAAATAGCGCATATTAGCTCTAAAAAACATTGACGTTTGCAAAAAGGATTAGCTTCCTTTTCAATTTTTTCTGCACATTCTATCAAATTACTAAAAATCTCTTTCTCCATCAACCCATGCTCAAGATTACCAAGATTATCTAGTTTATAAAGCAATTTATCACACAACCAACCGGTTATTTTACTAATTATCGTCATTGAGATAGGATCTAGCACAAAGTACCTTAGCTTTAAATTTATTCTATTTATTTTATTTAATTCTACTTATTTATTGGTAAATCACATTTACAGACAAAAGCACAGATAGAAAAAACCTTCAATATACTTTAGAAACAAACTCACCAAAACAAGCTTGCGCTATGTCCCTTTAGGGGGGAGCATAATTTGTAAACCATATACCCCCCTAGGCGGGGGGGGGGGCGCGCGAAGCTTGTTAGCATAGTTTGCCCTGCGGCTTGGGTCTTGGAGTTTTAAGAACTTGCCCTCGCTCACTTGCTTGTAATCTTGCCTACATCAAAAGGTAATGGCTTGATTGTTTTTGACAAGCCCCCCAAATTGTATTGGCGTATGCCTTTGGCTTGGTCATCAAGAGTCAAAAACTGCTCTTGGTCAAGCTTGGCTATCTTGTTCCTTTTAGCAAGGTATTTAACGCACTCTTTTAAGGCCTCCAAGGGGCGCTGGGTTCTAATGTGGTGTGTGTACCTGTGTGGCTCTGTAGAGCTCTCTAGCCCCTTTCTTGGGTCTAACTCCCCTAAATACACAATGGGACCGTAATCCGCTCTGAGGGTTTTCTGCCACATTGCTATCCATTCGGCTTTGGGGTATGTAGCTACCCCCCTGAAATCTGTTTCTGTGGTTTTTTCAACTACTTTTTTATGTAGTCCTTTGGTCTGTAACTGTGGAGTTTCTTGGTCTATCTCTTTGAGAGATTGTGTTGGTTCAAGTGTTTGAGTGATTTGAGGATTATACGGAGGAATGTCCTCTTTATCCGCTCGCTCGCTCCGTGGGATCAAAACGGTTTGCATGTGCTCAATACAATCTTTAATACCTTCTTGTAAGTCTTGTTTTAAGTCAGGACGAGTAGTTCTAGGTAACATACTTTCTAGGCTAATAATGAGTCCTACGAAATGTTTTAGAGACTTAATAGTGTCTTGTGAAGTGTTGATGCCACCTATGTCGTCGCTATCCCACTCATTGGCTAGCACAACCATCGCTGTTTCTCGTATAATTTCTGTCTTTTTTTTTTGTGATAGTTGTTCGAGCTTAGTTGGGTTATTTGTATTTTGTAACTCTAAAATTGCCAAGACATCCAAATTATATCTCAGGGCTTTAAGTTGCTTATAAAGCGAGTCGTTATGAATCACTTTCGCCTATTTTTCTTTAAGTTCTAATTCTGAATTTTTGGCAGTTATAGCATATTTTTATAAAAATGTAGCTAATTCCCCATTTGTAGTTAAAAAGTGCCCCCGCTAACATATTGGCTATGAAAAACTGTTAAAATCAAAAAACTCTTTTTAACCGCGCGCGTACATGACGCGCCCGTGAGCATGCCGTTTGCGGTGTTGGTAATACCCCCATGCCACAGAAAGTACAAGCACGAAATGATTTAAGCTTTCGGTTTGCCAAGCTAGAGCTTGGCTACCATGAAGATTTGACTCTTGGGGGCAAGCCCCCAAACCCCTAAGAGAGGGTTTTGAAGTGAGAATTAGACTCTTGATCTTGAAACACCTATGGCTATGGGATAATCATGCCTTTGGGGAGAGAGTAAAAAACTGATTGATTTAGGACAACTATGTCTTTGGAGAGTAAGATGAAGAGAAGCAATAAAACAAATATAGCATTTAAAGCACTTTTAAAGGTCGTAGAGTGAAAGGTTAAGGTTTGGGAATATCAAACTATGGTTTGAGGGTTAAAAATGGTTGTGGAAGCTGGTAGTGTGCAAAAACCAACACTAGTACATGAGAGCAAAGGCTTATGTCAAGATCGATTAACATCATTAAGATATTTTTTACGAATTTTATGCAACAATACAGATGAAGTTAAATCGGGGGGCTCCCCCGGCTCTCTTTGAGGGTTTCTTTTTTGTTATTCTTTATTTAATTTAATTTATTTAATTTATTTAATTTAATTCTTCGGTTTTTCTTGTTTCACACTCGCTTGACTGACTTGAAAATTGATGTTCTAAGTATTTCCTAGATGTTGCAATAAAAAACTACCAAAAAAGTAATTCAATCCTCTCGTATGCAAGGCTTACAATCCGTTCAGGATGATTTGTGCCACTACTTGGCGCGCAAGCAGAAAGTCTAGGATAGATAATGTCCTCTTTGATCCTTGTCTTTGCAATGTTGATCTTGTGATAGTTGGGCAGTTTTAAATCTATCTTCTTGTTAAGATTACAGAAATCTCTGAAATCTAATCTCTGTTTTCTAAAATCAAAAATCAAATTTTGCAAATGATTCTGTTTGATAACAACGATAATAGACCCCAGTGTTAAATTAGACAGCAGGTAAGAATTGTAGGTCTTTAAGTCGGTTTTTTTGTCATATAGACTACACGCTCTTGGATCAGCCTATCTCTACTTGTGCGCTTGTTAATTTTCTCTATCTCTTTGTTGAGACAGGGCTCATCCATAATCCAAGATGAACCACCAATGACTAATTGCATACAAAAATCTACAATATTTCTCAAGTAAATCTCTGCTTGGGCAATTTTGGGAGTAAGTTTGGCGTTGAACTCCAAACTAGCATCGTGCTTGGCAATATTGTTGTCATAAGACATAAGTCGCTCTAGAGATATGAGATTTCTAAGATTGTTTTTAAAAGCTTGCACTTTGGCGTAATGAGCTTTTGTATTGGTGTTGTTATTCATAACTATTCACAGTCCTCTACCTTTTTTAGGTTGGTGAATATTGTTCCATTGGAGATTATGTGATTGTTGGTTGGGTTTTGGCTGTTGTCTTATTGTGTTTGTAGAGATGTTGCACTGCGAGATTGCTAGATCTGTAGGTAGCCATGCAAACTTTGATCTGTGTCATTGAAAGCATCAAGGACTCTCCCTATGGCATGGTGGTTGTCTCAATTCTCAGATTGGGAATATTCGATCGTGATCCTTTCTCGCATTTCACCAAAAACTCTTCCAAATTCTTTCAAAACATCCGTATGCGAACCGAGATTAATGTCAAATGAATGTTTCTGTTTGTTACCCTCTTTATCACCCTCTACATTATCCTTTGTTTTTGTGAGAGTTTTTGTGAGAGTAATGGTGGACTCTTTACTATCTGCAAAAACAGCAAATTCTTTATTGTCAAACTTAATACCAAACTGGCGATTCCTCTTATTATTTTCATAATCTAAATCAATCCTTACTACTCCTTCCCCATTTTGTTCACTCTTTTCGTATTGTTTGCAATGACAATAAAACGCATAACCCAAAAGATCTCTCGCCTGTTCTGAATCTTTTTTTTGCTTGAAGGAGATAAACTCTTTGAAGTTTATTTTTACGATCCCTTTCAAACTTAATCCTCCCACACTCCTGCAATCTGTCGCTGTTTCCCCAATTAGCAGCATTAATGAATTCAAATAATTCTTGTCGTTGAAGTAGAAGCTGTTCCCACCAACTTCTTTCAATGAGAGGACACGAAATTTGTGAAAGGTAGACTCCTTGAGACCTGGTGTAATTTTCAACGATGTCTTGCATTTTCTTTGGTAGTTCCTCTTTCTGCACTGGCTTTTGAGAATTTAATGACAAAAGAGTGTCCAAAAGTCTTTGTAAATAGGGCTTACCCTCATCATTAGGTTTTTTTCTAAACAATTTAAAAACAAGCTCTCTAAATCTAAATAGCCCTGGCTTGTAAAGGTTACCAAAAAACTGATTGGTTGCTTCAACACTATAATCCCCAAAACACAAGAGTGTCCTTTGGAATAAACTTAGATGGGATAAACCGGGATCTTTAGTTTCTGTTTTTTTAAAAAAAATATCCAAAATCCCCATAGTTAATTCAGCATATTGGACAAATTTCTCTAAATTTTCCTTGCCATGCTCCATGCTAAAATCTAGCAAAAAACCTACATAACCTCTTAAATAATCATGAACACTTGTGTCGTCTAAAATCTTTTTCCAGCCTTGAGCTTTTTCATCATACACACCATCGTTATAGATAAGTTTAGCTTTTCTTTTTTCTAATGCGTAAACCTCTCTATTAAATTCGCTTTCTAATTCAAAACAAGACAAAAATTCATAAAATTCATTTTCTTTCCCCTCCTTAACAGTACAGGTGATGCCCTGAGAAATTTCCTTAAGGAGTCTAAAAAAACTCTTAATATCCCCAGCGTCATTCCAATCGTGGTTTTCTATAAAATGTTGACACACTCTCAGATAATCTTCAACCACCGCTGTATCTACGCACTGCCCCCTAACTTCGATTAAAAATAAAAAGGCAAAGAAGTGGCAAATATCTTTTCTACCAAGTTTACCTTCTTTTATCTCCTCTCGATCTTCTTCATCTTCTCTTTGTTTCCCATGTTTCTTTTTTTGCTTATTCTGTTTCCGTTTTCCAAAAAACTCAGGTCCTTTAATCTTAAGATTTTTTAAAGAGATCCATTTTGGCAATTGCATGATCGCCCTATCCAATAGCTCTAAATTTTTCTCTTCTTTTAAAAACCTATACGAGTCATTAATGGCGCGCTCCGTTGAGAGGAGCTCTGCAATGTCCTCGACACTCTTCTCCGATCCTTCTTCTAATTCTTTTTTTGGAGTAAATTCTTCTTTTAGGGCAAAAAAGACATTGGCATAATGCAGAAAGTTGAAGAAGCGCTCATCAAAAGTATCATCAAAAGTATCATCAAAAGTATCATCAAAAGTATCAGGATCACTAGCTACAAAAAAATAATCACTCCATTGATTATCTATGGCACTTAATATTTTTCTAGAGATTTTAGTTCCATCCTTGATGTTCCCATCCTCTATAAAAGCCTTGAGTTTTTCACATTTGAGCAAGGGTCTACCTCTAGCATTCATTTTGATGTAGAGATCTTCGCCCAGTCCAAAATCTTTCATGTTAATAACATTAAAACGAATGCATTCTAATCTTTCTGTGAAACTTTCTATATCATCTTTGTCATCCAGTTTTTCATAGATAATATCAAGCATGTGGACTATGGCCTGAACAGTGGGATCGTCGCCACAATCTCCAGATGTTGCTCCTACTGAAAAAATGGTCTTGCTAGGTTTCTCTTTGGGTCGAAATTCCTCTTCCATTTCTAACAATTCCTTGCAAAAATCCTTAGAACTTCTGCGCATATTGTAAACGAATCTAGCGAGTTTATCTTTAATCTTATCGATTTTTTGAGACTTCTTGTACAGGAAAAAATATAAAAGCCATAGGGTAGTGACGCGTTGCTGTCCGTCTATAAGTTTAAACACTCGTTTATCTTGATAACCATAGATTAAATCTAAGTGTAATTCCTCCTCCTTCTTCTTCAAGACATCAAAGAGCGCATTCAAAAAAGCATTTGCTACATTCTCACAATTTTTGGATCGTCTCCCATGTGCATAATCCCTTTGGAGTCTAGGCACCTCTATTTTCTGCATACCACAACTAGCTCCGTTTTCCTCTTTCAAAAATTCTAAGTCTAAAAATCCCAAAAAAGTATAAGACCTCATTCTTCATACCCTTGCGTGTTGTAGTTCTTTGGTTTTTCTAATACTTGTACTTGTCCAAACACTTTTTAATCGCCTCGAGATAAGCTTTCCGATCCTTTTTTGTAAAAAATCTCTTATTTTTATCGGTATCGGCAGAAAAAACCTTGTTAAACACCTCTCGTGTACAAATAGGGATGAGTTTTTGCTGGTCATCAATCTTTCGGATTTTATCTTGTTTTCTAGTAAAAATGAGATTGCCTATTTTTTTATTAGAATTTTCGTCTAGTAGAGTAAGATTTTGCAAGCGGTGCATATCTTCATCCCTTTGAAAAGCTTCATCTGCTTTTTTCAGCAATCCCTCTGATTCTAAGAGTTCGAAGAAACTTTTATTTTTTTATTGCTTTTTAAAAATTTTTCAATTCCCGTTTTAAGCTCACCATCATCAAGGTGGTCCTCTACTTCAAGGTGGTCCTTTACTTCCCGTAGCCATTCTTCAGGTTCTTTAGCAAGCTTTTCCTCTATACTTGGCAACAACTCGCTCGCAAATTGTTTGAGAAACTTCTCATTGTCGTCTTTTGTTTGCTCGAAAAACTCAACGATCATCCTATGAATTTCTTCATTCGTTTTTGAATTTTTTGACGGATTCTTCCAACCCTTTAGTTTTTTTCTAGCTCTTCAACGACTCTATTTTTCATATCTGACAATAATTTCTCCAATTGTTTGGGGAATTCCCTATCATTAACATGCTTTATATCCTTTAAAAAAGATTTAATATCCTCCTTAAAGGCATTATTTACTTTTTTACTTCCTTTTTGCGATAAATTTTTCAATTTATTTTTTATGCCACTAATGTCTGCCTTCTCACTTTCAATATCCACTCTTAACTTATTTAAATCTTCTGTACTCTTTATTGCCTCTTTTAATTTCGATAAATTGCCTTGTTCCTTTTGCGACCATACACTTTCAGAATTTTGCGCATAAATGTGTTCCAAATTCCACTTCTCTAGTATAAAACGATTAAACTCAAAAGGTTTTAAGGATTTTATCTTCTCCATGAGATACTCTAAGTTAAAGAGCAAGAGAATGACTTGTAAGGGTTTTCTATCCTTGTTCTTATTGTATGTCAAGTCATCTATTCTTTTGATATAGGGTTGAACATTCTTCTTAACCAAATCCTCAAGACAAATGGCAAACTTCTCTTTATCTCCAACATTCAGCCATTTTGTGTATAGATTGTTAATTTCATAACCTTGTAGTATCAAAAAACCAAGATAGTGAAAAATTTTTCTGTTGATCTCAATTTCAATGTCACTGCTTTTATTGTTTTTGTTAAAAACCCCTGATGCAAAGTCAGAGAGATGCCTGATTGCCTTATCAAGTTTTTTCCATTCATCATCCATGCTCTCATTCTCGTATTTATGATAAAAATAGTCAAATAAGTAATTTTTCTTCTTTTTATAAGGCACTCGCTTGTAAATTCCTTTTTTCTTATGAAACACAATTGCTTTGAGATAAACTCCAATTCTTTGGACATCATCAGATAGAACGGACCACTCTTGTCCCTCCTTTTTTATAGACATGATGTCACATCTATCTATGTGTTCTAGCACGCAGTAAATAAAGTCTCCGTTCTTTCTAGCCTCTTTCTCGGCACTATACCATCTCTCTGCCCTGTTCTTATTTTCTTCCTCTTTTTGTTTTATTTCTTCTTCTGTTAATCCATCGGTTTGGTTTTGCGCTAAAAACAATGCCTTAATATTCTCAACCTCTGAAAGAGGAATTCTCCCACTATTCAAACGAACAAATACTTTCTCTTCTTTATCTGGACTTTCATGCCAAAGCACTTCACACTTCTCACACAAGGTTTCTAAAAAATCTTTCTTATCATCGCATTGGTAATCTTTAAAAAAATGACAAATAGTCTTGTAGGCTACTCTAAAATGCCAAGAGTCTATGGTTCCGTCGTATTTCCGATCCTGTATATTCTCTAAAAATTCAAAACTCCTCTCCCTTGTTTCGTATTTGATGAAAAACAAATTATCACCCCTTTTGACTTCCTCACCTTCCTTTCTCGCAAGATACCTCACATCCCCACCTTCTTGACATTTTTCTCTCACGACATACCTCGTAAGATATTTTACAATTAAAAAAATGGTTGTAAGGCGTTGTTGTCCATCAATAACGTGGTAGACTTTGTCTTGACCTTCCACTTTTGCCTTGACTACAATAGGTTGTAAACTACAACGCTGGCGATCATTTGACTTACTTTTCTTAATAAAATCCGCAATATCCCTAAGTAAGATTTCTACCTCTGCCGTTCCCCAACGATACCCTCTTTGATAAGAAGGGATTAAAAAAATTAAAATGCTCCAAGTCACCCACAGAACGCAAACCACTAAAACCACTAACAGACATAGCAAACTCCCAATTTATCTACACCAAAGCTTAACCACGAAAATTAGCAACTTTCTGTCAGTCAAATACCAAATTTGACAATCCTCTAAAAGTGCAAGAATGCAAACAACCCCACCTTACTTGAATAACACAAACTCTTTAAAAGGTTGCCTTCAACTCACAAGTGTATTATACACCACTTTTTTTAATTCTAAAGCATGATGTGCTCATTAAGCCATCAAATCACGGTAAGGGTGCAGTGTATCTAACTAAATATAACCCTCTTTCTTAGTAACTGACACTTTATGCAGATCTGTAGTTGACTACGCATGGAAGAATCGTATTATAACAAAATCTCCTAAGACAATGTAAATTATTTGAACAGTTACGGGACTAGATCGCTATGTTTGTTTGGGGTTTGGTTGTGGGGTGTTGTGTGTTATTTTTTTTTGGGGCTTTAGACTTGAAAAATGAATCGAAATGGGTTCTAGGTGTCTTTTATGTCGTTCTAAACGACCGCACCATAAAGTCTTAGCTTTTTTGGCTATGGGGAACATAGGTAAAACACACCCTATTCTTTTGTACTTCAATGCGGAAGAATTCTGAGGAGGTTTGACAAGGTTAGTGGAGAATGTATTGCCTAAAAAATCTACGAGGAAATTAAGAATAAGATCGACCAAGATTTTGGAGGGCAAAAAACGAAGGGATACGATGAAGCTTTGAGCTTGGCTTTAAGAGAGAAGTTAGACAAACCAATTTTGACATTGCATATCTATGACTCAAAAATAGATGAGAATGGAGCCGGAAGAGAGGCACATTCTCTTATTCTCCCAACATGTGGTGTGTGTTTCCCAAAAGATCCCAATAAAAATACTCCAATGAACAATAACAGTAAAGTGTTTGTAAATGGTGCAGTGTAGAAAAACACAAGGAGGAAACAACTCTAGTGAAACGCAACAAGAAGACGGAGATGACTAATTCCTTTTGATATGTCAAGAGTGTTTTTAGATACGCTATTGATAATAGGCATGGCTTAGATGTAATATACAACTACTATCAGATTTATCTAAAACTTAAAGCTACAGAACTGAGTCCTCAGATACAAGAAAAATTAAATCGCGTGCCTTATCTTTTTGAGAAAATCAATACTAGAAAAAAACCTTGATGCTGACTTATCGTTCTCCAGCACAACCAATCACAAAAGCTTCAAAGCTTCTCCAATCCAAACCCCACTCTATCCTTTTTTATTTGTTCTAAATCCTGATCACTCACATCTTGATATGTAACCGCCTTTTTGCCCCCAAAGTCTTTAAGCCCAATGAGTGTGCCAAAGTATTTTTTCATAAAAGGATTGACTTTCTCATAGAAGTTATATCCATCATGGAGTGTGATCTCAAAGTTTGTTGCACAAATCTTAAAGAGCAACTCCTCCATAGCATTGGCAAATTCTGTGGTATCTGTTTGAATCTCTTGGAGTTTTGCTTGCAGGACTTCATAATCTTTCTTAGTTTGCACTAAGCCAAGATACTCTTTGCTAGAGACAAACATCCCTTGATCGGGCACTTCAGTTTTTGGATCAAGAATTTCATAGATGAGTGTTTGGAAGCGCATTAGGTTTTCTTTACTTAAGGACTCCGAATATCTAGCTAATTGCTTCCCACTCTGGCGATCTAGAGTAAAAAAACAGAGCTTCATAAGCTGTGGGTGTGATTTTATGGTATTCCAAGAGAGTAAAACCCGTGCTACGAGCGATTTTAACTAATAACTTCCTAATCTGACTAATCTTAGTATCCTCATAAACATTGAAGATCATCTTTAAAAGCGCATTATTTTCACGAGAAAAAAATCCACTGCGCTTTTTTGGTTTGGTATTCTGGGCTTGATCATAAAGCCTTTCAAAGCGGCGCATCCCCAAATTGCTACGGAATCCCAGCGAGTGTATTTTTGGGGGCACAGCACTTTTGTAGTGGCGCACATCTATATCGCTTTCAAGAGTAGGATAATCTTTATTTCTCCCTTTACACACAACCACAGATAAAGCAGGTTTAGAAGGTTTGGGGAGCAAAAGCAGTTGTTTTGACAAAAGACGCCTTTAGTTTTTTAGCGTTTTATAGCATCAAAGGTTATTTAAAATCAAGTGAGTTATTTTAAATATAAATCTGTTTATACACTTAAGATGAGTATAAACAAAAAATATGTTAAAACATGTCCGCTTTTGAAAATTCTAAAAAGAAGCAAAAAATGCAGGAACAAAAAAAAGGAAATGGGTTGTTATGAATTCATGGAGTTTCTCATCCGGAAAGGAGCACTCAGTATTTTGGCAAACCGCATCGTTAAAGCCATTTTCAATAATTATGGGATATTGCCTAAAGATTATGCGCTTTTTTTTAAAGAAGCTTGCCAAGCCTATTTTAAGACATTATTGAAAAAGCAAGGGTGGGGGTTCTCTAAAACCCCTGACCAAGAAGAGCAAGAATACAGACAATTAATCTACGACCTTTTTTATGCCATTGATTTCTCCCAAATCGCACAAGATAGAGGCGATCATTATTTCTTCCCTAAGATCTGCCAAGAACGCCAGAGTATGGATTTGGCACTTGCGTTTATGGATAGCAAAGGTGTGGAGAGTATGTTTAAAACCATTTTCTCATTTTCTAAACAAATCCAATCCTATGTGATCAACAATTATGTAAAATCCAAAGCCTATGGTGGGTTGTTTGGCAATTTTGAAATCCCTATGGAGAATTTTAAGCAAGATTTATTGGAGCGTTTCCCCAGTTATAACTCTTGTATCCAAAAGGCTTTTTACAGATTAAACCCCTATCTTTCAAAAGACAAATTGTGTTTTGAAATTACAAAACGGATTTCTCTTAAACCAGAGATAGATTCAACTTCAAAAGAGATAAAAGTTTTTTGCCAATTTTTAGAGCAAACAAAGTTTGACAAACAAGGGCTTGTTAATTCTCTTTGTAGTGGGTTATCCACTAATAGACGCATCACAAAAAGACTTGTAGGTTTGTATTTAGAAAAAAACTATGGGTTGTTAAGCCAAGAGGATTGTCTAGCTTTAGGGATTTTGAGCACAGATTGCTGGGGGCAATATAAAATCCCCTCTATTCTCAAAAACAGCTCTTTTAAGGCAAATGGGCAAGTGTTTTACCATATGTCAGAAGTGTTGCGGGCATGGGCGATAGAGAGATTAAAAGAGATCTTTAGTAAGAAAACATTAGCGCATATCCAACAGAGCTTGCTCAATAAACTCACACCCGATCATATCCAGGAATTCCGCAAGTACTCAGAAACAAGTGGCATATCACTCATGTTTCAGCAAAAGCGGTGTTTAGAGATTATGGCAAGTCATCTTAATCTCCCCATCAAGGTAAAGATATTGGAGGATGGAGAATGCATCTTTGAAAAAGATGTGGATTTTATACCTAATGTGTTCTTGATTCAAACACCTAGAAGCGTTAAAGAAGTGCGCCACCTCTTGGATGCAAGATCGCCCAAAGAATCAGGTGTGCGCGAGCACAAAGAACACCAACCTTCTAGATACACAACACAGCAAACAACGCATAAAGAATATGCTGTGTTAGAGAAAGAAAGACAAAGAAATGAACCTATTGATTTGCCTGCAATCAAAGAATACACTCCCCAAGCTCTTAAAGCCTACTTGGATCGCCACATTGTCGGGCAAGAAAGAGCAAAAGAGGCTTTTTGTGTTGAAATTAGCGATCACTATGCGCGTTTTATAGGCAAGCAAGTGGTGTATGAAAAAAGCAATGTGTTGCTCATTGGCCCTTCAGGCTGTGGCAAGACCTATATGACCAAGACACTCTTAGAACATTTGGGTATCCCCTATAATATTGTGGATGCTTCACACTTGACACCTGAGGGCTACAAAGGGAATGATGTCCCTAACATATTTGTTGGGCTTTATCAAAATGCGGGTAAAGATATCCAAAAGGCCCAAAATGGTGTGATTTTTTTAGATGAAGTGGATAAATTAGGCTTAGAGGTCAATGATCATCAGTTCAAATCACTCGTGCAGACAGAATTGCTTAAGATCATTGAAGGGCACACACTCACTTTTAGTTATGGAAAACAAGATATTGTTTTAGATACTTCTAAGATTTTATTCATCTTTGCGGGGCATTTTAAGGGCTTGAACTACCGCCACACCAACCAGTCTAGAACAATCGGCTTTAGCAATTCTTGCCAACCTGTAAGCAAACTATCACAACCCAATACACCTATAGAAGTGAGTGATGCAGATTTAGTGCGTTGTGGTTTGATCCCAGAATTCATTGGGCGCATTTCTGTGCGCATTGTATTAGGGGGTGTGGATGTCAAGATGCTAGAGAGTGCTTTTGACAAAGAAATCTTGCCCTACCAGCAAGAGTTTTCACAATATAAGAATTGTTTGGAATTCACTCCTGAAGCTAGAGCGAGCATCATTAACCAGGCGATGCATGGAACAACAGGGATGCGTGCTATCAAGGAAATCTTGAAGAAAGTGGTGAATCCGCTTAGATTTTCTATGCAACAACAACAAGGGTATAAATACACCATCACAAAGGATACATTACAGACAGGCAAGGTGGATGTTGTGGAGCTTGGTGAGGATTGGGATGTAGATGGATTTTAAGAGTTATTGGCTTAAACAGAAGGTTGGTTGGGTATTGGGTAGATCAGATAAAAATTCTAAGTCAAAAAAGTGGGTTATTACGATTTGATAGTATGATTTCTGTCGATCTTGCTGCTCTTGTAAGGATGCGTTGATGCTTTACCCTTATAACCCCAACACCAAACAACTTAAAGAATTTAAACAGAAAATTCGCATACATCCACTTGTGTTGTTTTGTAATTATGACTGCGATGGATTAATGGGAGTTTGAAACAGCAACTTAAAATCTATAAAATTCTATAATTTTCTATAAGTTTTTTATATGATTTTAAGTT
>CAGP01000115.1 GCA_000263275.1 Helicobacter bizzozeronii CCUG 35545
GCGGTCGGGTAGGATTGGGTGTTCTGCTAGTTCCTCCTCGCGTTGCGGATCACGAGCCCAAGTTTTGAGCACTTCTAGGCTTAGGCGTTTTTGGCTCATTTTTTGAGTTGCAAAGGGCTTAAGCGTGTTGGCGATGATTTGGGCGGTTTGGTCTTTGTCTGCTTGTGTGTGGCTGGTGTAAAGTGTTCGGTAGCCGTTTGTGAGGTGGTAGTAGATGGTTAAAGCATTTTGTTGCAGTGGTGTAAGCTTGTGTTTCTTAGAGTAGAGTTCTACCCAAAGCGTGCCCGCATCTTGTCCGATTTTAAAAAAATCCATTGGAATCCTTTTTTTTGATTTGGATTGTTATTTTACAAGAAACCGGAGCATTTTTGAGTCATTTCCTCAAAATTGGCGTTAGCTTGTTGGAGAATGTTCGGGTCATCATCAACCGAGATGATTTCGTAGTTGTTGCGGAAGCTATTCGTGCTCCAGTTGGCAGAGCCAGTGAAAAGAAGGCTTTTATCAACTATCATCATCTTGTGGTGCATTAAGCCCGTGTATTGTTGCGTGTAGCGGTTGTAGCGTTTGGATTTTAGTCCGCTGAGCAAGCAGACTTTTACGCGGTAAAGTTTGGCAAGATAACTTAACACACTTTGGGGGTTATCGGCGTTTTGACTGGTGTCAAGGATTAGGGTTACCACAACCCCACGCTTACTGGCTTGGCGTAGAGCTTTGGCTAGGTCTTTGTAGGTGAAGGAGTAAAGGGCGATGTCTATCGTGTTCTTAGCCTCTGCAATCGCCGTCAGTAAGGCTGTTTCTGCCTCTTTATTCTGTTTAGGGAGGAAATAAACAGAGCGGGCTAACGCCACCTCAAACAAGGCAAAGAGGATCAGAAAATGGAGCGTTTTCATTGTATCTTTTTGCCACTTTAGGAGGACTTAAGTTCTTTGATTTCGGCTAGGATTTTTGCCCGTTCCTCGTCTAGTTTTTCTAACTTTTCATAGAGCTTTCCAATGCGGATGTATTTCTCTGAAACGCTGAGTTTTGGGGTTACAACTTGGTTCTTTTTGCCCTCTTTTTTGTCGGCATTTGGGGGGGTATTTTTGTCGTTTTTTTCAGGGTTCATGTGTCTCCTTTTAAGGGTAAATTAAATACGCGCATTGTATCAAAATTTGGCGGATATGTGATCAGATTGTCGGCAATTTTGACCCCATTTTTTAGAAATTTAACAAAGCGCACACCGTAGTGATTTTTGATTTTTTGCTCGACTTGAATAAGAGTTTTAGCCTCGTTGATAGCCCGTTCTATCACATCAAAAAGCGCGCTATCTAGGATTAAAAAAGTGTTCCCCGTGAGGCGTTCTAAGTGGCGGGCAAGATTGTTGATATTGTTGTCATTGAAGTGTATTTTTAGGTAAGAAATCACGCCGAAAGTTTCCCCGCTTTTGAAGTCATGGGCTAGGTTTGAGCCGTCTAAAATCGAATATTTCGCCCTTAAAGTTTTTACCATGAGGTAGCTCCCCTCTTTGTAAATACGCTCGACTTTTTCTAACTTTTGGATTAGGTAAAGGATTGATATTGCCTTCATTTTTTTCACATTAGCGGTGTGTAAAATGCCTTGAGAATTGGGGAAATTTGCGCTTGATTTTACGCTTTTTTGGGGCACTTTTTGCGTGATTTTTGCGTGCAAATTTTGGAGCTTTTGGGCGTGAATTTGTGTTGATTTTTGGTAAATAAATTCCAAATTCATGGGGCGTTTTTCTACGATAATCGGCGGCATTAAAGGGGGATTTTCATGGCGTGCATAGTAGCGTGCCATGTCTCTTAAAGGAGAGCTATCGGCGTATTTTTCTAGCTTAAGAGCCTTGACGATTAGGGTCTGAAAAATGCGGTATAGATCGGTTTTAACCCTTCCATTTTCCCGGCTGATTAAGGCGGTGGGCGGTGGCTTGAGAGTGGGCACTAAAATACGGAATCGCTCGACATTTTGGCGGGGGTCTTTGGGCTTTTGGCGGAGGTAATTTCGGGTGGGAATGATGGCAAAACTTACCGGGTGAGAGTGCATTAAATCTAGGGCATTTTGCACGGAAAAATACTCAGAGTTAGGGGCGTTATCAATGTCAAAAAATAGGAGGTTATGGAAGCCTTCTACATTGTGGCTGGAGCGTTGAGAATTGCCCGGTTTTGGCTGGCTAAAAATGGCGGGACTGGTGTCGCATTCAATGCAAATTTTAGCCACTTCTTGCAGGCTTGAAAAGGTTTCAACCACCCACCCAAAAGTAGCCATGTAAGAGTTTCCCCGGTGGATGGAAAGGGTTATCATTTGTCAGCCTTTGAGCGTAATCGTGTAGCCATTTAGAGTCTTTGAAGTCTCTAGCTTGATCAAACTGCTGTATTCATCTAAGAGCCAATTTACCCGTAAGACTTTTGAGGATACTCCATTAAACTTGAGAACTCCTATAATCTCTTTAAAGTCTTGTGGGAAGAGTTTTTTTAAGTCGCTCACCGCCACCCCGCGTATGTTTTTGGTTAGCAAGTGTTGCACATATTCGTAAGCCAATTCCGACATGTATTCTTGTGTTTCTCTTAGCGTTCTTTGCCCCATGAAAAGCTCGGCGACCTTTTGCGCGTCCCCGGTCGAACTATCCACAATAAAGGCTTTATAGTCGGTTTCTAGGCAAGTGCTGTAGGTCTTAAAATCTAGCGGAATTTGGGCTAAAAAATGCAAGAAATGCGGGAGCTCTTTCTCAATGGTTTTGTTAAGCCAATCGTCTTGGTTTGCGCCAATTTGGGGGAACATTTCGACCAAAGATTCACCCCCGCCACGCACAATATTATACCGGCGATTCAAGCCCGCATCCATCTTAAAAGGCATCTTTTCGTTAGAGCTCATCACGATAAAAGCGTGGTTTTCAACCTGTTGCGTGTCCCTGAATTTGAGTTGCACGGCATAGCGCGTATTGGCGACAATAACCTTGACTCTTTGGTTAATTGTTAGCCCGTTTTTGTCCGTATTTTCCTCCACTTCGTCAATGTCTAAGTAAAGCCGATTGACAAAAGAATCGCCCCATTTTGAGGTAAATTCTGCCCCCGTTAAGCGCGCCACATTACTAAAATTATCCTCATCAGAATAGAGGCGCATGAGTATCTGAGATGTTAGAACTCCCTTGCCCGTTCCTTGCTTATCAAGGAATAACCAGAGGTTAAAACATGGGGTAAAAGTCTCTAGGTGATAGGCTAGATCATGCACGAATTTATTGCGTGGTTTTGGGTCATTTTTTGCGCCTAAAACATTATCAATCACCCGGGAAATGAAAGGAAATTTTGCGCCCCAATCCAGTCGTTTTTTAGCATTTTTTTGGCGCATTTTCTGCCAAGCGATAGCGGCGGTATTCTTTGATTCTTTTTGGCATTGTGAAGGTGTTTATGAATATATTTCTGTTGCCATCAATCCAAATGATTCGCCGATCAGATGGTCTGCAAATTTCAAATGCGCCGACTGGATAAGACAGACTTTCTACTAGCCAATTTGTCCCCGGTTTAGGGCGCATTTTTGCTGGAATTTCATCGCCAATTAGATTTTTTGGATACTCTCCAGCGAAGTTGTGGAGCTTGCAAGTGCCGTTTAAAAATATCAAAAATTCCTTACGATTTTTAAATTCAACGGCGGAATTTAACTCATATTCTTGTTGCAAAATATCGACTTTTTCGACCAATCTCGCCTTTAATTTTCCCGTCTCTAGATCACAATAAAAGATGCGGAATTTTTCATCACCGCAGACCAAATAACTTGGAATCATGGGATAAACACGGGTGATAAAATAGTCGGCTAAAGTTTGCCCTAAGCCATCAACAACCCCGCTAACTTTGGCTAAATATTGCTTAAATTCTTGGCGAATTTTGTCGAATTTTTGTTTTAATTTTTCCAAATTTATCAAGCCTTTTCCAGCCATTTTTTGACTCTCCTCAGTTACATTTTTTTGCCAAAGTGCCCTTAACCGCTTTTGCCCCATTTTCCATTAAATTTTTACGCTCCTCGCCAGAGATACAAAACAACCACCATCACCAACCCCGACAACATCGCCATTTGCCAACCCGTTATGTTATGTTTTGGTCTGTATTTTACTAAAAACTTTTTTAACCCCAGCTTAACCCCTAAACTTAAAAAAATGACCCCCCCCCCCTTTTTGCTCTGAACGCCGATAGAAACGGGCTTTTAGTCATTTTACCCCCAAAAATTTAAAAAAGAATATTTTTATCAAAACATAACAAAACTAACTAACACATCCCTAAAATAGGGATGTTTTGTAAGGTTGCTGTTTTGTTTTAGCGTTTTTGCACCTTAAAGATTTTTTTATTCCAGTGAAGGGAAGGGTTTTTATTTGTGTGAGTCGTGATCATTCTTGTGCCCTAATTTTGAGGAAAGATAGTCGATTAAAAAACCGATAGAAACTTCCGCACCTAAGTAGCCAACTCCTGCACTAATTGAGACCGCTAATCCGTAACTAAGATGAAAATATTCTTTGATGATTTCGTAAGCAATCCATGCGACCAACATAGATGACCCTACGGACTAAAAAATGTGTTGGAGCACTTCGGTGAATTTGCTCCGCTCACCGATCGTTTTCATGGCAAAGAGAAAACCGCTAAAACTTCCAACGCACAAAAGAGTCCCGTATTCCAGTAGCAGAACAAA
>CAGP01000116.1 GCA_000263275.1 Helicobacter bizzozeronii CCUG 35545
TGCCCCGTTTAAGCTTTGAGGGGATCACCAGCAAAAAGTTAGGCGACATTAATGTCTATGACTTTGCCAAAGAGCTCATCACCAGCACGCAAAACCCAACAACTTCCATTATGCGTGTGGCTTCTTTATTGCCTGAATTGGAGAAAAAAGCCACCCAAGCCAGCCAAGCCCTAGCCAACACTATAGAGATGCAGATTTTGCAGAGGGCACAGAGTCGCAGCCTAACACCTAAGAACACTAAAGAGGTTCTCAAAGAGGCTAGGGAATCGGGTTTACAGGGCGCGCAAGCATTAGAGAGCTTACAGGCCAATAAAGAGCAGATCATCAAGCTATTGCCCTATAAACGAGATATTGATTTAAATGATGTTATTTTTAAAGAGGACATCAAGCCCACAAAACAAATCCTAAAAGAAGCCAGAGAAGCAGGCTTAAAGAACACGCAAGCCATCAAAGCAGTAGAACTCGCTAAGGAGGCTAAAAGAGAGACTAGCACATTTGAGCAAGCATGGCTAAAAGCTTTTAACCTTGAAAGCTTAGATCAACCCTTTATCCCTAAGTTTAGCCCTGCAGTGCAACAAGTCTTAGAGCCTATTCTCAAAGGGGAGTCAATCAAACTCACTAGGGGGAGTTTGGCAAAGCTAGAAAAAAGGCAAAGAGAGGAGTTTTTACCCTTGATTAGACCGACATTAGAAGAGCCTAATGCGGTGCTCAAACAGGCAGATGGGGCTTTAATTTTTGTCAAGGACTTTGGGGGGGCTAAGTTCTTCACAAGTGTGGCTAGGGGCGATAGTGGCAAGTGGGTGATTACAAGCAACGCACCTAAAACGCTCAATAATTTGCACAACAAAATTAGCGAGGGTGGAGAGGTTTTAATAAGTGATTTGCCCGAACTTCCAATAATCGCTCAGCCCGTATTACCCGCTAAAGCGTTGAATAGCGGAGCAAATCCTAAGGAGTCTACCAAACCCCACCTTAAAAGCCCMACATTGAGCCTAATCCCGCTTTTGGG
>CAGP01000117.1 GCA_000263275.1 Helicobacter bizzozeronii CCUG 35545
CTATGGGGATATAAGGCTAGCACCAGCATGGCTGTGCTAATATTTGTGTTGCAATCAAGGGGTAATACCCTTGGGGTTGGGGCATCAACCTTTGGAATAGGGAATGTAAGACTCCAAACGGAGCTGTCCTGCTTGAAGCCGCGATCTCCACTAAAGCTAGAATCCCCTAACTTTAGTTATGGGAGAGTATGTCAAACCACAACTAAAATGCACCCCACAACCATCACCTAAAAGCTTGCAAGAGGGGGATTTGATTGGCACTTGGGGGCAGGGGTGGGGGGTTTAGATTGCCAACTCCCCCCCCACATACAGCGCTTTGGCTTTTTGGGCGTGCAAAAGCCAGTGGAGCGCATCGGCAGGCGTGCCCTTGCCCTTAAAGTTAAAGATCGCCAAATCGGCTAGTTTGCCTGTTTGCAAGCTCCCATTATTCAAGCCTAGAGCCCAAGCGGCATGCCAAGTTGCGCCTAAGACAAGCTGTATGGCTAATTCCTCTAATGGGGCTTGGTAAGCAAAAAGGGCGGTGCGTAATTCCTCTAAAAAATCTAAGTTGTAGTTAGAACTCTTGCCATCGGTAGCAATGCTAAAAGGGATACCCAGTTTTTCAAGGGGGGTTAAGTCCAATATCTGCCCGCTTAATAAGCGGTTGGAACGGGGGCAACTAATTAAAGTGAGCTGGGCGGTTTTCTTAGCGTATCTTAAATGTTCTTGACTAGCAAAAAGCCCATGCACAAGCAAGAGGCGTTGATCTTTAAAGAGGTCTAAAAACTCCGCCACGCTGTGATATAGGGGCTTGGGGTGGGGCACGCCCAAAGTGTCCGTATAAAAACGCACAAACCAGCCCTTTTGTTGCTCGATCCATTCTAATTCGGCTTGGGATTCCAAAAAAATGCGCTGAAATGACGGGGCTTTTGATGGTGCTTAAAACTCTTTTGGCTAAATCTGGATGCACCGAGTAGGGGGCGTGGATGGCGATAGCGGGCATGAAGGTGGGGCTTTTGTGCTGTAAAGAGAGGGCATGGCGTTCTTGGAAAGCGTGCAAGGTGGGTTCAATGGGGGGGCTAGCACCAATGAGCTCATCAAAAAACACCACCCTTAGAGCGGAGTTGGCGAGCAAAGTGCGATCCAACCCATAGCTACTGATCGCCCCCACGCTTGCCACCCCGCTTTTGAGTTGCTCATTAATGGCTTGGGTAATACTTTTTTCAACATGGCGTAAAACCCGGTTGCGTTGCGTGATAACACTGGTGAGCCAAGCCTCAAAACTCCCATAGGCAAAGCTATTTTGCTGGTTAGAAAACTCAAAATGCACATGGGGGTTAATCAAAGCGGGCAGGAGGACACAATGGGGGTAAAACACGCTTGGGGCTTTAGGGTGTGAATCCACCAAGTGCGCATAATCCCCCACTTTGGCAATGTGCCCCTCTTGGATTAAAAGCCCACCATCTTTGAGAATGCTAAAGTTAGGATCGCAGACCCAAAGCCAGCTAGCCCCGATGATTTGTATAGACAATCTGCTCTCCTTGTAAAACCCACTCCACACGCCCCTGTAACATTTGCCCCTCATAAATGCTGATCGGGCTAGAGACTTTAAAGGTTTGCTCCAAATCCACTAACATTAATCTAGCTTGCTTACCCACAGCTAACACGCCATAATCTAGCCCCAACAAGCGCGCTGGGTTGCTCGCCATCAATTCTACCAGCCGTGCTAGAGTGGTGATCTGGGGCTTGATCAAGAAGGTATAGGCTAGCGCAAAACTTAGATCAATGCTATTCATCCCAAAGGGGGCATCTTCAAAGATTTGCACGCGGGGGGTGTGGGTGTAGTGCAGGCTGGTTAAGATGTCAATTTGATCCAAACGGGCTTGTAATTGCTCTTGGTGGGTTTTGCTTTTGAGGGGGGGTAAAATCTTGCTACGCGGATCATAATGCTTGTAAATGCTCTCATCTAGGATCAAATGGTGCAAGGGGGTTTGCACCCACAAAGGCGCGCCCAAAGATTTAAAGGCTTGGGCTACTTGCAATGCGTCTAACTCCACCACGCTATCTAACAACACGCTTAATTTTGTGTGTAAAGCCAGCCCAGCGTATTTCCCCACCTCTTTAACTTGAATCAAGCGGCTCACAGAGGGCAAGCCTAGTTCATAGGCTAAAGGGCTCTCATCAAGCATGGCTAAACTGGATCGCCCCTCATACCCACGCACCCCACACACAAGGGGCAAGTTTAACATCTTGGCATAATCTAGGGCGGGCAAGAGTTTTTGCCCCTCAATGTTGTAAATGTAAAGACAAACCTTTGTGCGTTCTAAGAGTTGATCGCAAAGCATGCCCAAATTTTGCAGGCGTTGCTGGCTATTAAGCGGGTGCAAACACAGCAAATCCCCATTAGCTAAGGCTCCTTGCACCGCACCATAATCTAGGGGGTTTAAATTATCTTGGTGATCCTCAAACACGCTCAAGGGCTCCATGCGTGGCTCGTTAAGCGAGTAAAGCGGGGCTAGAGGGATTCCCATCAAAGTCCCCACCCCGCCCTTGTAGGCTTGTTGCTTGAGTTGGGCATAAGTGGAGGCGTTGAGATTGTGTAAAAACACGCCCAGATCGATCAAACTAGGCAAAAGAGTCTTGTTTTGGCAATCTAGCACCATCTCTTGGGGGTTAGCACAAAGCTGGGGGCTAAGCTCTGTGATCACCCCCTCTAAAATCCGCACACTCGTAATTTCCCCATTTTCTAATTTGGCATTTTGGAGCAACATCGCACTGCCTTAAAATTGCAATAAAAACGCGCCCAAATCGTCCATCTTGCCACTGACAATCAACACGCCCATCAACACCAAGACAACCCCTGAGGCGATCTCAAACCAATGGGCGTAACGGCGTGCTTTTTTTAAGCATTTCTAAGGCTCTTTGCACCATTAAAGCCACTAACAAAAATGGCAACCCAAAACCCACAATAAACACAATAAGTAATGCCATCCCATAGACTTGTTGCGAGCCGCTTAAAATGACAATGCTTGTAAAAATGGGTCCAATGCATGGAGTCCAGCCCAGAGCAAAGCCCGCCCCCAAGATAAAGGGCATTAATGCTTGTAAAAATTTATTTTTGGATTCAAAGGAGAGGTTAAAATTTTTGGAGCGGTAGAGGAAATTAAAACGCAAGATTCCTAAAAAAATGCAGCCCAAATAAGATCACAATCCCCCCAGAGACATAACGCACCCATGCACCGGCTAAATAATTATGCATAATTTTTTGCCATGGAGGCACCAATGAGCCAAAAGATCAGCCCAAAACCCAGCACAAATAAACATGCTTTTAACAAAATGGCAAAGCGGTTAAACTGACCGCTTTTGAGCTCATCTAGGGAACTTTGGGAGATGTAGGACATATAGGCAGGGAGCAAGGGCAACACACAAGGGCTTAAAAAAAGCCAAAATCCCCGCTAAAAAAGAGGCAATAAGAGGCATGCGATCAAAAATAGAGAGCAAGGCATCATCAAACATTCAGTTATCCTACTAGAATTTCTGTTATAATACTACGGATTTATTTAAAATTAAGATCACATAAACCTTAAAGCAAGGATCAAAAAAAACCCCCATGCCAGAACAAAACCCCACCCCCCAAACCCCCAAACCATCAGATATTGCGCCCCGCTCTTTTAAAGATTTGGGCTTAAATGCGCGGATTTTAAAATCCATCGCCGAAGTGGGTTTCACCCAACCTAGCCCCATCCAAGAAAAGGCAATCCCCGCTGTTTTAGAGGGCAAAGATGTGATCGCCCAAGCCCAAACGGGCACGGGCAAAACCGCCGCCTTTGCCCTACCCATTATCCAAAATCTCAAAAATGACAAGAGCATTGAGGCTTTGGTGATCACGCCCACTAGAGAGCTTGCCATGCAAATTAGCGATGAGGTCTTTAAATTGGGTAAGAATTCCCGCACCCGCACCATTTGCGTCTATGGCGGGCAGAGTATCAAAAAACAATGCGAGCTTTTGGAACGCAACCCCCAAGTGATGATCGCCACGCCCGGTCGCCTCTTAGATCACCTCAAAAACAAACGGCTCAAAAACTTCTCCCCTAAAGTGGTGGTGCTTGATGAGAGCGATGAGATGTTGGACATGGGCTTTTTAGATGATATTGAAGAGATTTTTGACTACCTCCCCAGCGAGGCACAGATTTTATTGTTTTCCGCCACCATGCCCCCCCCCATTCGGGATTTAGCCAATAAGATTTTACAAGACCCGATCTCTATCCACATCGCCCCCACCCATGTAACCAACACCGACATCTCCCAGCGATTCTATGTGATCAACGAACATGAACGCAACGAGGCGATCATGCGTTTGCTAGATAAAGAAAACCACACCAAGAGCATTATTTTTATGCGTATGAAAAGAGAAGTTGATGAATTGCACCAATTTTTGAGTGCCAAGGGCTATAAAAGCACGCCTTTACATGGCGACATGGAGCAACGCGCCCGCAGAGAATCGATCCAAGCCTTTAAAACCAAGCGTGCCGATGTGTTGGTCGCTACCGATGTGGCTAGCCGGGGGTTGGATATTAGCGATGTGAGCCATGTCTTTAATTACCATTTGCCCTTAAATACCGAAAGTTATATCCACCGCATCGGGCGCACGGGGCGTGCGGGCAAAAAGGGCGTGGCGATCACTTTAGTAACCCCCCTAGAATATAAAGAGCTTTTACGCATGCAAAAAGAGATCGGCTCTAGCATTGAGCTTTATGAAATCCCCAACATGGACGAGGATCGCTTGGTGCAAGCCTTAAACAAGGTTGAAGTGGATGCGGAAGTGGTGAGTTTATACGAACAACTCACCGAGCAATTTGAGCCCTCCCAACTAGTCTTAAAACTTTTGAGTTTGCAATTTAAAAGCCACAAGATCAACCTAGAGGAGGTCCTCCACACCCGCACACCCACACCCCACGCCTCTAAGGGCAAATTTAGCAAACCACATGGGCGATCCTCTCATAAAAACCGCACAAGGAGATAACATGCCCATCCCAGCCACTTATGCCAACTCCCCCTATATTTGGCAAGATGGAAAATTGGTGGATTTTAAAGATGCCACAATCCATGTTCTGAGTTATAGCCTGCACTATGCCAATGCCGTTTTTGAGGGGATTCGCGCTTATAAAAGCCCCAAGGGCATGCTTGTTTTTAGACTTTGCGATCACCTCCAACGACTCCTAGACTCGGCTAAAACCCTGATGTTAGAGATTCCCTACAATTTAGAACAGCTTAAACAAGCCACCTTAGAGCTTTTAAGGGCAAATCAATGTAGCGAGGATACTTATATCCGCCCCTTAATTTTTATGGGCTTGGGGGCTTTGGGCGTGTGCAACCCCACCCCCCCCATCCATACAATTATCGGGTCTATGCAATGGAGGGCCAATGAGATACATGGCATTAAGGTCAAAACCAGCTCTTTTAGCAAGCCTAGCGTGCAAGCTAGCCCCAATCGCGCCAAAGCCAGCGCGCATTATCTAAACTCGCATTTAGCCAAACAAGAGGCTTTGTTATGCGGGTGTGAAGAAGCCTTGCTTTTAGACACACAAGGTTTTGTCGCCGAAGGCTCGGCTGAAAGTTTGTTCATTGTCTCTAAGGGGACACTCATCGCCCCGCCTTTGGATTCGACTCTAGATTCGATCACCCGCCAAACCATCTTGGAGTTAGCCCAGCACTTGCAAATCCCCACCTTGCAAAGACGCTTGGTGCGTGAGGAAATTTACACGGCACAAGAAGCCTTTTTTGTGGGCACGGGGGCGGAGATCACGCCCATTAAATCCCTAGACTTTAGAGAAATTGGTAACCCTAATAACGCCCCCATCACCCAAGCCCTATCCCAAACTTATATGCAACTTGTCAGAGGACAACTCAATCATTTTAACCACTATTTAACCCCCTTGAACTAAGAAGGACAGCAATGCCCATTGATCTAAACGAGCACCTCAAGCGCAAACAGACCCCCAGCCCTGAAAATAACACCCCCAACAACCCAAACCCACCCAAGAACAACAACCCCAAGCCCCCCGCCTTGCCCTCTAATTTTTTGCAATCCAAACGATTCACAAGCTTAGTCATTATTATTATCGTGGTGATCTTGCTCATCTTGGCTAGACCCTTCATGGTGATCCAATCCGGCGAGATTGGCATTAAAATCACCGCCGGTAAATACGACCCCATCCCCTTACAGCCCGGGATTCACTTTTTTATCCCCATTGTGCAGGATATTTTGGTGATTGATACCCGTGTGCGGACCATCAATTTTTCACGCACAGAGGACATGGGCATTGTGGGGAAAAATCAAGGCATTTTCCGCAACGATGCGATCAATGTCATGGACTCTAGGGGGCTCACGGTTTCTATTGAGCTCACCGTGCAATACCGCCTCAACTCCCAAACCACGCCCCAAACCATCGCCACCTATGGCTTGAGTTGGGAGCAAAAGATCATTAACCCGGTGGTGCGTGATGTGGTGCGCTCGGTGGTGGGGCGCTACCCAGCGGAGGATTTGCCCATCAAACGCAACGAAATCGCCGCTTTGATTAACACCGATATTAATAAAGAGGTCTCTAAGCTCCCTAACTCCCCAGTGGAATTAAGCTCTATCCAGCTTAGAGAAATTGTCTTGCCGGCTAAGATCAAAGAACAGATTGAAAAGGTGCAGATCGCACGCCAAGAATCTGAGCGAGTCAAATACGAGGTGGAACGCGCCAAACAAGAAGCCCAAAAGGCGGCGGCTTTGGCTAAAGGAGAAGCCGATGCCAATCGCATCAGGGCTCAAGGTGTTGCCGATGCGATTGTGATTGAGGCTAAAGCCAAGTCGGCTGCTAACTTGAGTATCGGGCAGAGCTTGAATGAACGCCTCTTGCAACTACGCCAAATTGAGACACAAGGGCAATTCAATGAAGCGTTGAAAACAAATAAAAATGCCCAAATCTTTTTGGTCCCGGGTGGGGCAGTGCCTAATATCTGGCTAGACACTAAGAGTAAGCCCAAAAGTCTAGCCGGGCATGCAGAAGGAAAATAACTAGAGCGTCAATTGCATGGAGAGCATTTTAAGGAGCGTCCAAGAGCACTTACAGATTTTTTGGAGTCACACCGATTTATTTGCACTGATAATCTTTTGTTTGCATTATGCGTTTTTTCTCTGCTTTTTTATTGCGGGGCTGGTGGTGCGGGGGTATACTGCCACCTTTTTATACTTACTCTCTTTTGTTTGTCTTTTTGGTGCCCCCTTTGGCGTGCACTATCTCTTAGAACAACAGCTTTTTAAAATCCACACTAAGGTGGAGCAAGCCTATGCTTTCACCTACACCGATGCCTTTGAGGCTAGGGTGCAAATCACCAATGAGGGGCGCATGACAATCCGCCAATGCGCCTTGCGTTTGGATGTGCTCAAACCAGCAAGCAATAAGCCCCAAGAGTTTCTTTACCAATGGCTTTTTGAGCACACCTATATCCAAACTTTTAAGGTTGTCCTAGCCCCTAAACAAACGCATTCCTTTAATTTAAGTATTGAGCACTACCCCTATAAACAAACCCCCTTCAAACTCTCCAGTGCCTGTTATTAAACCAATATTTTTAAAATTTTAGATAGAATGGTGGGTGAGCCAGCTTTGGCTTGGAAATTATCAATCAAAGGAATGTTATGGCAATTGGTATTTTTTATGGGACAGATAGTGGTAATTCTGAAACCATTAGCAACAAGATCGCAGGGCATTTTGGCGGCGCACAAGTCTTTGATGTGAGCAAAGCTTCTAAAGCTGAATTTGATAGCTTTAGCTCTGTGATCTTAGTTGCGCCCACCGCCGGTGCGGGTGATTTGCAAAGCGATTGGGAAGAGTTTTTAGGGACTTTGAGCGATGCGGATTTTGCCAGCAAGACCATTGCGCTTGTGGGGCTAGGCGATCAAGACACTTATTCAGAAACTTTTGCCGAAGGCATTTTCCACATTTACGAAAAAGCCAAAGCCGGTAAAGTCGTGGGCTTCACTTCCACAGATGGTTATAATTTTGAAGGCTCTCGATCGGTTGAAAATGGCAAATTTGTCGGTCTTGTTTTAGATGAAGACAACCAAGATGACCTCACCGATCAGCGCATTGAAGCGTGGGTTAAAGAGGTCAAAGGTGCGTTGAGTTAAGCCCAACTTGCAGTTTTTTGCAAAATTCGTTAAAATGGGGGCAAAAAAGGATTTTTAATGTCTCCACAGCACAGAGTGCGTTTTTTCTTAGCCTCTAGCGTTTTAGGGGCTTTGATTTGGAATGCTTGCGCCTCTAGCCCCCAAAAACGGGTTTTTCTGCAGAACATGCCCAGATGGATGATTGAAGATCAGAGCATGTATATCAATCGAGGCATTGATAGCTCGCATGTGATCGATGGGCAAGTGGCGCGATCTGAGGGTATCGCTAGAGAGCGGGCAAGATTCCGTGTTGCTATCCACATCGCTAACAAAATCAAAGAGTTTTACAAACAATCTCAGAACGCCCACCAAAAACCTTATGATGATGCGATTTTTACCCAAATCACCCAAGCCATCGCCGCCAGTCTTGATCAAGAAATCCAATTAGGCGAGTATATCAACCCCAACAACCAAGAGGTTTTTATGCTTGTGCGTGTCGATGGTTATCAGCCCGCCCGTTTAGAACGCTTATTGTTTAATATCAAGGCCCTAGATGTTGCGACCGTGCGCCTTATTTTGGCAAAGGTTCAGGCCATCTTCAAAGCCGCTTTGAGCTATGACGAGGTGGAAATCCCCAAAAGCATGTAGTTTGTGGGGGGGGTTTAAAGTAAGAAAAATAGTTACATCTATTTTTGTTGTTATAAAAAAAAACTTTCATATTGACTTTTTATTACAAAGACAATACAATACACACTTCAATTTTCTAGATTAGCGTAGAAGGATGGTTATGGGCGAAGGGTTCTCTGTCAAATTGGTGGGCGAATATGTGGATATTGGCATCTTTTCGGCTTTGGGGGTCATGAGTTTTATTGCGTTGTGGTTCACCATTGAGCGCATTATTTTTTATGCCAAGTTGGATTTCAATCTATACGAAGACCCTGAAAAATTGGATTTGGACTTGACTAAAAACCTCACTTCGCTCTATATCATCTACTCCAATGCCCCCTATGTGGGGCTTTTGGGGACGGTCTTAGGCGTGATGGTTACCTTTTATGACATGAGCACGAGCACCACCGGGCTAGATGCTAAGGCGATCACGCTGGGCTTATCTCTAGCCCTCAAGGCGACCGCTTTTGGGTTGCTTGTGGCGATCCCCACCTTGATGGTGTATAACGCCTTGCTCCGAAAAGTGGATGTCTTATCCGAACAATTTAGGCTTTTAACCAAAAAGAAGGCCTAGGGCATGCGATCTAGAATACGGCGGGGTGATGGGCTCAATATTGTCCCTTTTATCGATGTGATGTTGGTCTTGCTTGCCATTGTGTTGAGCGTCTCGACTTTTATCGCACAAGGCAAAATCAAAGTTAATTTACCCAGTGCCAGTAGCGCACAAAAACAACAAAAAGAGGAGAAGAAAATCACCATTGTGGTGGATAAAACCGATGGGATTTACATTGATGACAAACCCAAGAGCCTAGATGATTTGCGCGCCCTCATTGCCAAGACAGACCCTAAAGTCTTAATAGACTTGCGGAGCGACAAAGACTCTAAATTTGGGACCTTTATCAACATCATAGACATTCTCAAAGATCAGCACCATGAAAACTTCTCCATCTCTACAGAAAAAAAGTAAGTTTTCAACCAGTGTTAGTTTTGCGATCACGGCAGTCCTTTATGCCGTTGGGTTGTGGTTTATCTTTACAAATGACCCTTTCAAGGTGGAAAATCTGGCCCAAGCAGGTACTCAGAGCATGACCATGAGTTTGGCAAGCATTGATACACGCTCCCAACACCTCCAGCACGCCCAATCGACACCCCCCACCCCCAAACCCATAGAAAAGCCCAAGCCCAAGCCCAAACACCATGAAAAACCCAAACCCAAACCTAAACCGGAGCCCAAGCCCCTCCCCAAACCTGAACCTAAACCGGAGCCAAAGCCTGAACCCAAACCCGAGCCTAAGCCTGAGCCCAAGCCTAAGCCTGAGCCCAAACCCGAGCCAACACCCAAACCCAAAGAAGAGAGCCAGCAAGAGAGTGCGCACAAGGAAGTTAGACCCAAGCAAGAGCCCAAAGAGAACAAAAAGCAAGAAGAATCCAATAAAACCACTGAGGGTGCGCAAGCTAACCAGCTAGCCTACAACCAAGGCGTGAGTGATGAGTTTTTGATGAAGATCCAAATGGCGATCTCGGCTAAAAATAAATACCCCAGAATGGCTATGATGCGCGGGATTGAGGGGGAGGTGCTCGTAGAGTTTATTTTAAACACCGATGGCACCACCACAGACATTAAGATTTCCAAAAGCTCAGGTTCGGATATTCTCAACCATGCCGCCTTGAATGCGGTTAAAGAAGCCTCTAGGTCTTTCCCCACCCCCAAACAACGGGTGCGTTTGCGAATCCCCATCGCCTACACCATCAAGGAGTAGTTTAGCAAAATATCAAGGAGTGTTGATGCCTATAACCCCTAAGCCGGTTAAATTCGTCTGTTCTTGTGGGTATTCTAAAGTGGTGTCCTTTAAGAGCGATTGCTTGAGTGGGGCAGATTTAGCCCAAATGGGCAACATCTGCCCTAAGTGCAACAAAGAAATGCAAAGGAGTGCCCCTAGCTTGTTTGATCGCCTTTTAAAAGGGGCTTGGTGATGCAAAATCTACTCATTCTCTATAACCCCTTTTATAAAACCGATGTGATTGAGGCGCACTTGGAGACTCTCAAAAAGGAGGGCAAAGTCGCCTTTGGCAAAATCCGCCCCAAAACCAAAGACAAAGAACACAAATTCCCTGAGAGTTTGGAACACATTTACCAAAGCACCAGCCCGGACAATTTTTTACAACTTTTTTTAACCGATTTTGCCAACTTGTTTGTGGCTAAGGTGGAGGCGGTGCAAACGATCTTAAGTCAGGCTAAAGCCCCAAAGTATTACAAAGATGGAAAATATGATGTGGAGGCGTGGTTTATCATCACAGATATACAAGAAATAGAACGCAATGATTTTGCCACCATTCGCGATAGCCACTTATCCAACTTCATTACACCAGATTATGGCAACCACACTTTCCGAATCTATGGCAATGACTACGATTACCCCTTGCGTATCGAAATGAAAAAGGAGCGCAATTACTTTGAAAGCCCACAGAAGTTTTACCATTATGTCTTTAAAAGCAAGCGTTTTTTTAACCATCAAAGAGCATTTGATCAATTTGAGTTTTGGCGAACATGCCTACGCACTCCACCATTTGAGCCTAGATAATATCATCTATGCCGAAATGGAATACCAAGACAACAAGCAAGACCCCCTTTATGATTTTAGTGCGGTGATGGTGCGTTATTCTAAAATCCTAGAGCAAGAGGTATATCTCCTCACAAAAGACATCGTGGCGTTTTTAAGCCATGTCGATCCGATGATCTTAGAGTTGCGTTATGAATCGATGAATCGATCATATCCTTTGAGTGGCTTGTTTGGCAAAAAGGGTAAACCTAATCTGCATGCCCATAGCAAGATTTTAACCCTCCCTGAAATCCAAAATTTACGCTCCAAATTACCCCCCTTTGTGGCAGATTTTGGCTTAAAAGAGCTCCCACAAGCCTTGCAAGATTTTACTTTCAAACGCAATAAAGGCGTGCATGAAAGACCCATTAGCCTACAAGAGGCCAGCGGGGTGCGGATCAAAATTTTTAGGGGTTGCCCATGATAAGAGCTTGGTCAAAAGCTTGCTAAAATGCCTCGTCCAATGCCGTTTAGAACTTAAAAACCCCGTGCCCTATTCTCAAGGGAGTTTGCGGGTTTTGAGCACCAATGCTTAAAGCCCCCCCAAAGCCGCTAGATAAAGCGCGCTCCCCTCGCTGGTTAAAATTAAAGGGGAGGGTGTGCTATAAATCTCTCTATGAGCAAATAACGCCCTTTCTGGCGTGCTAAACCCCCCCTCAGGACCGATGATAACCCCATTTTCTAGGCCTTTTTGGGCGGGCAAGCTAGGGGCGTTTAGATCAAAGATACAGGCTTTAGGGTAGGTCTCTAGGGCTTTTTGGGTGTTAGCCAACACCTCTAAAGCCATCAAATTGCTGCGACCACTCTGCTCGCATGAGGCGATCAAGATTTTGTAGAAACGCTCCATTTTGGGGGTGTCTAGTTTTTCATTGTGCTGGCTATAGGTGGCATAAAAAAAACTGATTTGGCTAACCCCCATTTGGTTAAGGTAGGGCAAGACCTTTTCAATATTTTTTAAATGGATGATCGCCCAAATCAGGTGTATGGGGTGGGTGGGGCGTATCCGGCTCTCTTGGGCTGACTGCAAGCTTAAGAGGGCATGTTTTTTGTGGATCGTAACGGGCTTGTAAAAATACAAGTAATCATCTTGCAGATTGCGCATGGCAATGCTTTGGTTAGCGGGCGTGCGGCGACTCAAATAAAGGTGGCGGTGAGCTTGCCCCTCTAAGAGCACCTCAGGGGCTTTGGCTTGGGGGTGGTAGAGAAAACGCATTAAAAAATCTTGGGGATAAAAAACGCCCCAGAGAGCAAAAGATTAAAGGCATAGAGTCCTTGAGACCAGCGGATGTATTTTTGCATGTATGCCTCTTGCGTGCGGGCGTGCTTGAGTTTTTTGATGCGCTGGATCTCCCCCAAGCTGATAAGCCCTAAGGCAACCAGCATCAAGATCACTTTTAAAGACTCGTTAAAACCTTGCATCGCCCAAATAAAAACCCCGCTGAAAAACCCGATCGCCACCCACATGAACACGATCACCATCATGGCATAGAGGTATTTATTGAGCGTGGCATAATTTTTCAGATACCCCAACCAAAACAAATTAGCCCCAAAAATCAGCGGGCCTAAGCCCATGAAAAAAGCGTGGAATTTAATGGCATCGATTAAAGCTTGTGTTGCCATTGATTTAAAAAGGGGGTCTAGCCCCCACCCCTCCAAAGAGTGGCTATGCCTTAGAAGTTATAGACATAGTTGAAGAAGACAGAAATATTACGCTTGTAGGCGATTTTGAGTGCAGAGCCATCTGGGCCAGTTCCATCAAAGAAGTAGTTAGTCGCTAGCGGGATGCGCAAACCGATCTCAAAGCCATTATGGCGATTCACATTGGTTCTAAAGCCGATGTTGATGGGGATTTGGAAGTAGCTGGTGTTCATGCTAGCCTTGCCCCCAGCCGCATTGATTTGTGCCATGAGGTTTTTATAGTAGCTCATACCTTTCACATTCCAAGAGCTACCCGCAAGCATCAAGCCCGCAAACATCCCCACGGTATGGTTGCCATCTTTGCTTTCATAGAAGTTATAGAGGGCATCCACACCCGCACCATAGACAAAGTTATCCACATCGTCCGCATCGCTCACATTAAAGGTGCCGTGTTGGTAGCTAAAGCTAGCATAGTAGCGCAAGCCCCAGCGTTTCTTTTTGCCAAAGAATTGCTTGTAACCAAACTGGACATCGATCCCGTACATGTTCCCATTTTGGGTGCTCAATACGGGGCGGCGGGGCGCATTTTCAGCGGCAAGAATTTTTTTGCACTTGCCCGTTTCCATCATACTTCAATTGGGCTGCCAACGCCGTGGATTTGAGGTTGGATAGCTTGCTCATCAAAGCCTGTAGGGCAACAAGATTGGCTTGGCGTTGGGAAGCTGAGGGGGGGGTGGTGCCTCCAAAGCCTTGTTTGAGATAGCCCATAAGCGCGCGGTTTTGCACCATTGCTTGAGGGTTATTAGCAGCAGTAGCCGCATTGCTCAAGGCAACCATAGCTTGCACGACTTGTTCTTGCAAGGCACCGATCTGATTTACCAAGTTGCCCAATTGTGCTTGCACCTGAGACACGCTAAAGCTAGTATTTTGGGAAGCACCTTGTGGGCCATAGATGGTGGCTACAAGGTTGGATACAGCCGTTTGGAGGTTGGCAACTCCAGAGAGCACAGCAGCATTTGAGGCAATATCGCTGTCAATGCCACTCGTGTTCAGACTAGAGGCAGTAACCCCATCGGACAAGGCATTAATCATTGTCCCAAACTGCCATGAAGAGTTAGAGGCCATCGACCTAGCTTGGATCGCAACAACTCCAGTTGGACCACTAAGGGATTGGATATACTCTTTCCCGGCTTGTTGTAAAGCACTCACAGAGGCACTCGAAGTTTTAGATGCCCCACTTGCCAAAGTGGCAAGACTGCTGGTCGCATTGTTATTATTGGTCTGTGCTGCTTCATAGGCTTTGGCCAATTGGGCGGCTGGTGTGTCGCTATTGTAAGCGATGATCGTGCTTGCAGTCTTTTGTAAGCCAGCGATGGCACCTGCTAGGCCTTCAAGTTGGGCTTTGCTGAGTGTCCCATTGCTCAATGCAGCACCACTATCAGTTGCCGTATTGACCCCTGCTTTTTTGGAGGGCTTGCACCGCATTGGCATTAGCGATAAGTGCCTTAAGCGCATCACTACTGCTCACAGTTGCAGAATTGTCAGAGTAGTTAGCGGTGTCAGCGATGGCTTGCCCAACCATCAAAGCCTTGATGGCAGCTTGCAACTGCGGGCTGTTTTGATACGCGCTACTATTGACCACACTTTGAATCGCGGTTTGCAACTGGGCGGGGGTGGCTGTGCTGATGAATTGTGAGACAGTCTGAGAACCGACCGTTTCTAGCCCCATTGCCTCCAACTGCTGGGCAATTAACCCGCCTATGCCCATTGGTTTTGTGCCCAAATCGCTCATATTTGGAGAGCCAGCAGAGGGAACGAGGGCACCCAAATTGTTGGTGATATAGGCAACTTGGTTGGCCGCACTCGCAACATTGTTGAAAGCTTGGGCATCGCTGACTGTGCTGGCGATCACGGAAACCTGATCGGCTTTCAAGCCTGCTACACCGCCATTAGCGATCGCCGCGCTAGCTAAGTTGTAGGCATCGATGAGTCCGGCAACGGTAGCCAAGCTGATGTTGGTTTGGCCAGTGGCAGTATCTAAAGCCTTGATCTGGGCATTGATTTGTTGCGCGGCTGTGGCGAAGGCTGAGAGCGTCCCACTGGTGATGGTTGCAGCGTTAGTGCTCCCCACAACGCCACTGATGGCACTTTGGACCTGAGATACTAGCGTTGTGAGTGCATCGCCTGGTGCTGGAAGAGGAGTGGCGCCCGTGCCTTGAAAATACTTTGAAATATTGCTGTTGGTATTCAAAGCATTCATCAAGCTTTGCACCAAACTTGCCGCACTGTTACTGCCATAGCCTTGCGTGATGTTGTTAAGATTATCGGGCACAAGGGCATTATCAGCACTACTAACGCCGCTGGTGAAGGTGTTGAGTAAACTAGCCACCGCACCGTTATTGGCACTACCATTAAGGGCGGTGATCGCAGCGTCAACAGCAGTTGCCCCCGTGCCAAGATTGGCAACATCTGTGGTGTTGCCCCCATTGAGCTCCTGATTGAGCGTGTTGATGGCTTGGAAGGCTTGGTAAAGCGTGTTGCCTGTATAGTTGGTAGTGGTGAGCTTATCATCCAAATTAACCCCGGTGAGGACACCTGAGGGTGCAGAGGCAATATTAAAAGTCGTGCCCACTAATTGGGCTGCATTGCCAGTTGTTGTGGCAGATAGGGCATTGGTAACATTGCTCAAGTTGTTGTCCAAGCTGTTTAAGCTGCCAGTGCTCACAGAACC
>CAGP01000118.1 GCA_000263275.1 Helicobacter bizzozeronii CCUG 35545
TATTGATCTAGTTTGGGGAGCAAGTGCCACAGATTTAAAGGGCTTGAAAGGGGCTAATGGTAAACCTCTTAAGCCTTATGGCTTGTCTAAGATTTTAGAAAAACATATTGATGATTTTAAGGGGTTTGAGGGGGCTAATGCTTTGGAGAAGTTGGGGAATGGGATTGAGGCAATAATCAGAAATGGGGAAGTGCTTAAAACCCACAATGGTTATAACATTCTTTATAGAGGTTATAAGGTAGGGCTTAATGAAGGGTGGAATGAGGGGGGAGTAAAAAAAGGTAGCAATAGATGGGTTGTAACAGCTTATGATAATTCTAAGAGTTTGGAGGAGAAGAATCAAGGTCGCAACTCTGATTCTTTTACTAAAGGCGAGACTCTGCCCTTAAACCCTAAAGACAATTCTAGCACATCCGCGCTTAAAAAGAAGGGCAAAAAACCCCCTACACGCAAAGAGCCCAAAGAGGAGATAAAAGAGGAGCCGGAAAAACCAAAATATAAGCCCCTTGAGGAAGTGGATAGCTTAGAGGAGTTGATTACAAACTGGAAGGATTACGCCTATAGTCCTAATGCGCTCAATAAGTTAATGAAATTGGGGCATCCCTTTAGCCAAGAGTATAAAGACTTTTTGAAGAAACGCAGAGAGCATGGTAGTGGGGAGGAAACCATTAAGGTCGTAGAGCTTACCCCGGATTTTGTGAAAGTGCGCCCTGAATCTTATGATATGCATGGCAGATTGAACATAGGTCATACCTACACCTTCCCTAACCCTTATGTGGCTAAAGGGGTAGATGTGGTAGATTTGCCCGAACCTAGACACCACACGGACCCCCAACATGCAGACTTTTATAAAAACTGGGAGAAGGTTTATGGGCTCAAGCCCACAGATGCGCGTGTAGAGTTGGATACACCCCCCCAAGCACACGACACGCTCAAAGAGTTATTGCCCAGAGGCTTTAACCAAAAGTTCATGGAAGTTGTGTGGGATAAAAGCCCGCTAGCCTTTAGGAATTTCAAAAATCTTTTAGCAACCCCTGATGTGGTGATCAAAGAGCGTAGCGATCACATGCTAATGTTGCATTTTTTTAGAAAAGATGCAGACGGATATAAGCGCACCACAATCTATAAGGTTAAGGATGGGGATACCGCGTTCAATAACTCTAGTTTAGGCACTGATCCAACAAAAATAGATGGGGAAGTCCTCTTTAGTAAAGTAAAAGGGCTTAAAGCCAATAAACCCTCCCTTAAAACCCAAACCACCCCCAATAACCCCATGGAACGCGATTGATGCTCTCCTCCTACCTTAACCAAGTTTTTAACGCCGATGCGTTGGAGTTTATGGCTAAATTGCCTGAAAACTCTATTGATTGTGTTTTGATTGACCCGCCCTATTGTAGCGGAGGTGTGAAATCTTTAGCCGAGCGGGCTAAAAACACGAATGATAAATATTTGCTAGTCCGCAAAAATGGGAAAACTTACCACTCGCGCCGTAAAGCCCCTAGCTTTAGCTATGGGGATATAAGGCGCATGCTCTTTAGAGTATAATAAAAAACAATCATCTTAAAGTATTAGTTAATATAGTTTTGTATAATACACTGCATGCAAACTATCAAATACAAGAGTAACAACAATATTGTCTATTCTTGCAA
>CAGP01000119.1 GCA_000263275.1 Helicobacter bizzozeronii CCUG 35545
TAGCGGGTAAATGCGTGCATCATCAAGGCTGACAGAACTGCTATAGCCCTTTAGTTTAGTCATTGGGATAGCTTGTCCGATTTGCAAATTTTTATCATTCTGTTTGCCCCCAGCTGTGGCTTGCTTTTGCTCTTGGGCTTGTTGGTAGTCTTTGGCTGCTTGGGTGCGTCGTTCTTGCTCTTGAGCCTCTCTTTGGACTTGCTTTTGCTCCTCTAGCCTTTTAGCTTGTGCCTTAGCCTGCTCTCTAGCCTGGCGGGCTTGTAATGCCTGCTGGTGGATGCTTAAGGGGCTTGTTTGGGGGGATGTGGTAGAGTTGGGTAAAGGAGTTTGTATGGATTTTCCACTATCCCCTGAAAAACTAGAATTTCGGCTTAACTCAGACTCGGGGCGCTTATATGCAGTATCTCCCTCTGAAAAAGCGCGGTTTGAATTTGACTTTTCTAAAGGCTCTTGGGTGGGTTTCCCCTCTGTGGGTGATTTTCTGACTAGAACAGACTTTTCAGAGTTTGAGGCACTGGTTAAGCTCACCTCGTATGAAGTGAAGTCGCTTATATCCAAATCCATACCTTGAGCTAGGCGGTTGCTTTCAGCCTCTAAAGCCATTAACTCTTCATCTGTGAGTTTTGCACGCTCTTTTGGGTTTCTGACAATATGATAAATTGGGTCTAACTCTTTTTTAGTCCCCCAAGTGCTGTTAGTGTGTAGCTGTATCTCGCTGGCTACCCCGTTATAATTAAACTGGATATGCACGCCTTTATACCCACTTTGGCGGTGGTGTAGCTCTATGGTAGGCTCTATGCCTTGCGCTCTTAGGCTGTCCTCAATGTGGATTAACTGGCTATTGAGTTGCCCTCTATGCTCCACTCTAATAGCCGCTCTTAAAAAGTCGCTAATAGCGGTTATATCCCCTTGCTTGCGTCTGATCTTGCTCTCAATACTCTCTACACTCTTAAGCAAGTTGCTCGCCTCTAACTCACTACTAGCCCCTTTGAGCCCCTCTAAAAGCCCTTTAAACCCCGCTTCTTTCTCTTTGGCGGTGTTAAAAAGCTCTGTGGCTTGATTTTTAAGCTCTTGGGTGGTAGAGTTGGGATTAGTCTTTGTATCGGTCGTTTGCCCGAGTCCTAGCTCATAACTAGGGTGCTTAGGGTGCTCTTGTAGCATTACCGAATCAAAGGCGGGATTATTGCGTAAGTCTCCCCGCTCAAAATACATGGTTTTAAAAGCTAGTTCATTCTGCCCTTTGCGGATTTGCTCGACCACCACATAATGCCCGTTAATTTGTTTCCCGCTAATAATCACTTCCCCCGCGTGGTTTGAGCCTAAAACTTGGAAATCTGCTTGATCGGTGTATTGGGGGTATTTAGCGATGTCCTCTTTGGTTACGGCAGGCTGTTCTCTTGCCTGCTTGATAGTCCCATTTTCCCCATGTCTCTCTAGCACATGCAAAATCTCGCTTTTATCAATGGTGCGTCTGACATCTGTGGGGTATTTAAAGCCTAATTCTTGGGCTTTAGAGGGCTCTAAGTGCTCAATGGCTATCTTTTTGCTAGGCTCTTTAAACTCTAGCAGATAATCCACTACAGCGGGGCTAAAATTAACCCGCCCTATGATGACCATATCACGCCCCTTAGAAGGGCTTTCATCAATCAAGCGTTTAATCTCTTCTAAACTTAATCGCTTAGGTTCTTCTCCTTTGCCCCCTGTTGGTGGTAGTTCTCCACCCCTTGGAGGCTTACCCCCACTATCCCCTAAATGCGGATTAGCTATCCCTCCTCCTCCACCTCCACTAGGTGGTGGCTCATCAGGGGGTAATCCCCCCTCTAACTCTCTAATCAAGGCTTTAGTGGCGTTATCAAAGTCTTGGCGTTGGACTAGGTGGTTGAGCTGGATTTTAAAGTCCTGCACAC
>CAGP01000120.1 GCA_000263275.1 Helicobacter bizzozeronii CCUG 35545
TCCCTGTCTCAGGCTTCATTATTGGCATAAAAACTTGGCTTTGGCATAGAGGAAGGTGTATTTTTCGCCCTTAAACTCAATGGGGACTTTGTTCTCCACGCTCCATTCTGCTTGGGGGGTGATTACATAGTAATTATTGGCATCTTGGCTCATCTCTTTGGGCACAAAATCACGCACCCACTGCTTGACCTGCTCCATCGCTTTGCGATCGTCCATAGCGTGTAAAGATGTTAGAAAACAAATTAAAAAATATAGGAGTTTTTTTAAAGATATTTTCATTTAGATTTTCCCATTGTATGGTGATTTAAAGATTGCTCCAATCTCTATGAGTGCAACCTATAGGCACTAGGATAGCACAGGATTTTTTAAGGGGTTTTAACCACTTTTGTCCCCAAAATTATTCCCCGTGCTTTAAAGCAAGCATTGCCCCCTCGCCCTTCACCAAATGCTTTAACACATAGCGTTTGACAAAGAAGCTCACACTATCAGCTTCTTTGTCGGCTAAAGATTTGAGGGTATTGTATTCCTCTTGGGACAAGTAAAAAGTGATGGTGTGGTTTTGTTTTAAATGTGCAGGTAAGGGTTTTCTGCCCGGTTTAGCTTTGTCTTTAGCCTTAAAGGTATTTTCTTGGGTATTGCTAGCATTTTTTAAAGCATCTTGGATGGTTTGGGGGGTGCTTTCATTCATTGATCTGTTCCTTGCGTTAAAGTGTCTAAAAGGCGTTGGTATTCTGTGATGAAAGTCTTGTAATGGAGTCTGGAGAGCGGGGTTTGTAAAGAGAGCTCTTTAAAGCTCAGCCCCTTACGCATGGAGTTTTCTAAAATCTTGGAGCGTTTGAAAAAGAAAAGGTTTAAGTCCGTGAAGTTAGATTCTAAAGTAGAGCTAGCTTGTTCTTTTTCCTCTAGGCTTTGATAATCCGTGATGAGAACCATTAAGGGCACTTTTAAAGCTTGCAACTCTTGGATGGTTTCAATGGTCTTTAGTAGGGCGTTGTAAAGAGGGGTGCAGGGGATGATGATGGCTTGACTGGCTTGAGCGATGTCTAAAACCCCACTTTGGATAAAGCCCCCAAAGTCATAGACGCAGTTGTCAATCAAGGGCGGATAAGTGCTGATTTTAGCTTTATTGGGGTAAATGCTCTCAATGATGGAGGAGTCATTGCTTTGTAAGAACAAATCTAAATCTTTGGCAATGGAGAAACTAAAGGCAGTCTTGCCTACTCCGCCTTTTTTGTTGATGGTAGAAAGAATCATAAATACCCCTGTCAGTTGGTTTTCTGGGTTGCTTGCATAGATGCATCACCGACTAAATAAGCATAATATTTAATCCATTAAAAAATATTTAATATTTTGATTAATCAAATGATTTATATTTTTAATTGCATTAAACATAGATATACATTATTATAAATAATGTTTAATATAAATAGATAATATTATCTATTGTAATTAATACAAATTAACAATATTTAAAATTGTATTAAATATATTGATTTTTATTTAAACAAGTGTGCAGGCTTGCTAGAGCCTCTGCAAAGCAAAGGCACGCTGCCAGTTGGTAACATTTGGATTTCTATACGACTTGGTTTAGGCGTAGGTAGGATTAAGAGGGCAAATTTTGTGTGGGGGTGATAAAGCACGCAACAAAAGGATATAATCAAGGCGCAAAAATCTTAGAGGAGAAGTTTGGCATGGCTTTTAAACCTTTTTTTATCCCCAAAACCTTAAACACAGAGGGGCGGTGCTTTAGAGTTTGCAAGGGTGTTAAAAAACTAGGCTCCACTTTGGCAGTCTTTGGAGTTGAATGCCACACGGCTTAGGCGTTTTGTTATCACCAATTAGTTTCAAAAGGCATGTTTGGCGTGTTTTCCTAGTATGGGTGCTAGCATTTGGAGTGAGTAATGCGGATAGCCAAGCAGATACATACTACCAGCTTGCAAAGTCTTATAGCCACACTGGGGATTATGCCCAATCCATCATCTACTGGGAGAAATTAGCAGAACTAGGAGATGCCAG
>CAGP01000121.1 GCA_000263275.1 Helicobacter bizzozeronii CCUG 35545
CCAAGGGTATTACCCCTTGATTGCAACACAAATATTAGCACAGACATGCTGGTGCTAGCCTTATATCCCCATAGCTAAAGCTAGGGGCTTTACGGCGCGAGTGGTAAATAGGGGCGAATCACCCACCCAAAAGATGGGCAGACTTTTGTTTAAACTTGCCGGTCAAATGCACAATTTGCCCCCCGCCGATATAAATCCCCGTGTGTGAAAACGCATTGGCATTTGAGGCAGTTTGGTAACCCAAGTTACCCTAGCTTTTTCAGTGCCTCTAAGATGCCAGTAACAGCCCTACTTGTTTTGATACCATTGATACACTTCTTCAATGCCCTCTCTTAAAGGGATACTTGCCCGCCAACCCAAGCGTGCGATCTTACTCACATCGCTACACTTTAATAAAGTCCCATCGGGCTTAGAGCTGTCAAAAACCAACTCTCCCTTAAAGCCGACAATCTCTTTAATGAGAGTAGCTAAATCTCTAATGCTAATATCCTCCCCCGTGCCGATGTTGGTATGATTGAGCACAGCGGTGGCTTGTTGGTGTTTTAAGAGAAATACACACCCCCGGGCTAAATCGCGCACATGCAAAAACTCGCGTCTAGGCGCGCCGCTGCCCCAAATGCACACCCCCTGCGCGCTCACTCCGTGTTGTTCTAAGAGATTTAAGGCTTCTTGTTGGCTAGACACTTGCAAATCTTGTAACACCAAATCTAGGCGGTTGTTCTCTAGCAAATGGGCTAGGTGAATTTTTCTTAGGAGTGCGGGCAGGACATGGGAGTTTTGCAGATCGAAGTTATCATGCTCGCCGTATAAATTGGTGGGCATCGCAGAAATAAAATGCGTGCCATACTGGGCGTTGTAGGCTTCGCACATCTTTAAGCCCGCAATCTTAGCGATGGCATAAGGTTCGTTAGTCGGCTCTAGGGAGCTGGTGAGTAGGGCTTGCTCTTTAATAGGCTGGGGGCACTCTTTAGGGTAAATGCAAGTAGAGCCTAAAAAGAGGAGTTTTTTAACCCCATACTTGTAGGCACAATGGATCGTATTGGTTTGAATCGCCAAATTTTGATAAATAAACTCCGCGCGGTAGGTGTTATTAGCCAAAATCCCCCCACTTTGGCCGCGGCTAAAATGACGACATCGGGGCGTTCTATCTCAAAAAATTGTTCGACTGCGCTTTGCTGTGTTAAATCTAACTCAGAGTGGGTTTTTAAAATTAAGTTAGTGTAACCCTGCTCTTGCAAAGTTGCCACAATCGCGCGCCCCACTAAGCCCCTATGCCCTGCTACAAAAATTCTATCACCCTCTTGCATGCACTCTCCCTAGTCTTAAACAACTATCATAGCCAAGCAGGGCAGGCATGTCAAGGTAGAAAGACACAACATTTATTGCCCCAAAACCTTTTTTTCATGCCCTAAAAGCCATTCTTTGGTCTCTGTGCCGCCCCCATAGCCCCCCAAGCCTCCATTTTTGGGTAAAACCCGGTGGCATGGGATCACAATGGGGCATGGGTTTTTGTGGTTAGCATTCCCCACAGCGCGGTAAGCCTTAGGCTTGTCAATGGCGTGGGCGATTTCTTGGTAAGTGCGTGTTTGGGCGTAGGGGATATTTTGCAAAGCATGCCAAACTTGTTTTTCAAAGGGCGAACCCTCTAAACTTAAGGGCAAATCAAAGTTTTTAAGCCCCCCGCTAAAATAGCCCTCTAAAGCCTCTAACACCGCTTGCATGAGAATATTAGGCTTTGGGGTGCTTTGCACTTGTGTTACAAAGTCTAGGCTCACTAAGCCCTTCTCATCTGTGCGCAAGGCCAAATAGGGGCTAGGGAAGCTTTTTGGGGGTTTAAAAAAAGGCTAAAATCACAGCCCCATTTTGAAAGGGTTTAAAATGTTGTTGGGGTCAAAGGCTTGTTTGATCCGCCTAAAGAGTGCCATTTCAGACTCATTGAAGGCTAGGGGCATAAACTTAGCCTTAGACAGCCCGATCCCATGTTCCCCGCTTAAAGTCCCCTCTAGGGCAATGGCTGCCTTAAAAATCGCCTCCATCGCCCTTTGGCCTTGTTCTAACTGGTTTTCTGGGTCCTCTAACATGATATTCACATGCACATTCCCATCGCCAGTATGCCCAAAACACGGGATAGCAAAACCATATTCTGCACTGATACGCCCCACTTCTTCTAGCAAGGCTGGCAGGCTAGCACGGGGCACGGTAACATCTTCGTTTAATTTTTTCTTGCCATAAATGCTGATACTTTGGGAGGCATTGCGCCGTGAAAACCAAAGATTCTCTTCTTCTTGGGGGGTTTGGGCGATTTTAAAATCCACACACCCATTTTCCTTAAAATGCTTTTCAATCTCTTGAAGTTGCCAGCTGATTTGCTCGGGCACGCTCCCATCTACTTGGGTGATCAAAATTGCCCCTGCCTCTATGGGTAGCCCCTTGTTAAAGCGTTGTTCGACCGCCTTGATGGTTAAGTTGTCTAAGAACTCCATTGCCACAGGGGTAACCCCGCTAGCCATACTTTTATACACCGCCTCCATCGCCTCTTTAATGCTGTTAAAAACGCCCATCGCCGATTGGCGTAACTTGGGTTGGGCTAAAAGCTTTAAGGTCATCTCAGTAATAACGGCTAAACACCCCTCGCTAGCGATCAAAATCCCAGCCACATTAAACCCCGCCACATCTTTAATGGTCTTTTTGCCCGCCCTGATGATGTCCCCATTGGGTAACACCGCCCTTAAAGCCATGACATAATCTTTGGTGATCCCATATTTAGCCGCGCGCATCCCCCCGGCATTCTCGCTCACATTCCCCCCTAAAGTGCTTTGATCTTGGCTGGCGGGATCGGGGGGGTAAAACAGCCCGCGTTTTTGGACCACCTCTTGAAAATGCTTGTTGATCACCCCGGGTTGCACCCGAGCAATCAAATTCTTTTCATCAATCTCTAAAATTTGATCCATGCGCTCCAAACTCAAAATCAGCCCCCCACGCACGCTCAAAGCCCCCCCAGTAAAGCCACTGCCTGCTCCTCTGGGCACAACAATAATTTTATGCGTGTTGCAATAGGCTAAAATTTGGCTCACATCGTGTTCGTCTCTAGCAAAAATCACCCCATCGGGCAAATGGCGTTCTTTAGTGGCATCGTAGGCATAGGCACTAAGATGTGGGGGGTCGTCATAGAAGTTCCCCTCTCCGACCAAATTTTTCAAGTAGGTTGCATGGCTAGACTCGAACATAAGCACTCCTTATGGGTTTTGATCCCCTCGCTCTTTTTCTAAACGCCGCTCTTGCTTGAGCTTTTTCTTGGCTTCCTTTTTAGCCTTTTTCTTGGCTTCTCTTTGGGCTTTCTGCTCTGCCTTTTGTTTGGCTAATTGCTCTTGGTATTCTCTTTTGTCCTCCAAATCCTCTTTAGCCCGCTCTTGCGCCCCCACTTGATCCAAGCTCTTTTCTTCATCCTTTTCTTGTTTGGAGAGTTTGGGCGTAATATTTTCTTTGTCCTCTTTTTTCTCCTCTTTGTATTGTTCCCTCAAGCTTTTCTTTTTTTTGAGCGCTTTTAGCCTCCCGCATTTCCATCTCGTATTCGCGTCTTTGCTCGGCTTTAACGGCACGCTCCAGTCTCTTTTGGGCTTCTTTTTTAAGCAAGTTGTCATAAAAGCCAAAGTAATTTTTGGACTTACCTCCTGAGAGCACCTTACCCAAAGTGCCCCGATCCACACCCTCTACGCGTGAAAAGAAGGGGGCAGAAGTGCGGCGGACCTTAGAAGTATCGAGTTTTTGACTCTCTAACACCGCAAAACTTTGGCAATCTAAAATATTGAGGCGATTTGTGCTCACCAAAAAAGAGCAAGCCCACACTATAAATATCACAAGCCCTCCGAAAAGATCGCGCTGAGGGGTCAAACCCATTAAAAAAAGAGCATGAGCAGATCGGAGCTTACAAAGCTGATGTCTGGGTGCTTGTCCTTGACCTGTTCGTATAAATGTGAATCGGGGGCGACTAAAAAGGCTTGGTGGTTAAATTCTCTAAAAATCGCCATGTAGCCTTTTTTGGGCACCATTCTAGGGGTGGGTAAGTGGCGTTGCTTCATCACGCTATATTCCCCATATTTGCCAAAAGCCATGCCATCACGGATATTCACCACTTCTACCTTAGCGGCAATCACATTGTAATCGGTCAATTTGGCTAAAATATAACCTGTCTCGCCCACTTTGAGATTATAGGCTTGGAAACGCACGATTTTTTTTATGCGTATCCACCGCATCAATATTGATTTTAAGGGTTTCATTCCAAGCAATCCCGTGCAAAAAAGCCAAGCTAAAACCCAAAAAGCCCAGACACCACCTTTTAAGCATGGCGATCCTTGCCATGGTTTTGAAACCAAGTCAGCGCATAGCCTAGCCCAATACTCTTGCATTTTTTGTTCATCTTGGATAAAACCCTCAGCCTCAGCAAGTGGGAGATAGATAAGCTCAATATTTTCAATCCCCACGCCTCCGCCCTTGTGTCGGTAGTGTTCTTGGGTAATGGAGACGAAAAACATGGTTTGTTTGCTCCCGCTAATGCCCGTTGTGCTATAAAAGACTCCGATTTTTTCAAGCATGCTAGGCGTAACCTCATACCCGCATTCCTCTAAAACTTCCTCGCATGCAATCTCTTCAACACTCTTATGGGTTTTATCCACAATCCCGGCGCAAAGCTCATAGGTGTAGCCATCATGGGTTTGCCCGCCATATAGACACGCGCTCACAAAAACGGGGGGTCTGAATTGCTTGACCAATACAAAACTTTGTTTTTCTACATGGTAGAGCAAGATGGCCACGCTGTCATGCACCCTGACCATGTCCCAGCTTTTAGCCACGCCTTCCTCTTCATAAAGAATGCGTTTGGGCTTGAAATAAAGCGAGTTAGGGCAATCGATGACTTGGATATTGTTATAGGCGATTTTAGGCATTAATAAGTGATCTTGGGGGTTTCTTTTTGGGCGTATTCAAAGGATCGCGCATCTTCTAAAATATTCTTATAGGGCTGGATCGCTTGGCTAAAGAGGTGCTTTTCTTTGCCTATTAACTGATTCTTGGTCGTGCGGATACGCCCGAGTGGATCAATGGGGCGGTTGTTTTTATACACGCCAAAATGCAAATGTGGGCCCGTGCTAAGTCCGGTGCTCCCAACCTTGCCAATCACCTGCCCCCTTCTGACATAACCATGCATTTTAAGACCTTTGGCAAAAGAACTCATATGGGCATACAGCAAACGCAATTCATTGCCATGCTTGATTTCAATGGCATTCCCATACCCCCCCTTTCTCCCAATAGACACAATGTAGCCATCGGTGGCAGATTTGATCAAGCTCCCTTGTTTGGCAGCATAATCCACACCATAATGCGGGCGCACCTCGCCCAAAATGGGGTGCATACGCCCTTGTGAGAATTTAGAGGAGATACGCGAATAATGCACGGGTGTTTCCAAGAGAAAATCCACCACTTCTTTACCCTCTTCATCGTAATATTTACTTTTATAGGCAAAGATATAATGGCTTTTGCGGTGGGTTTCGACCATGCTCGCTTTGATATTGGGCGCACCAAAAGGCTTGTCTAAGCGGTATTTACGGGTATAGATGATTCCGAGTTGATCGCCCTTGATCACCCGCTTAAAATTGATGGTTTTTTTATAGATAGCGATAAACTCTTTAGCCAAATTGGCATTCCCACTCACCCTTAAAATATCGCTATAGGGGGATTTTTTAACCCGCATGAAGAGGCTCTTTTGAATTGTGGTGAAAACAATGGGGATAAAGTCCAAGTGGAATTGATCGTTTGTTTTGTCCCGACTCAAACGCAATTGCACCGCCTCGCTCACGGGCACGAGCACCTGCAATAATTTCCCTTGATCGTCTTTTAACACATAGTAGGGCATACCGGCTCTAATCTCCGTGCCCAACTCTTTATCTTGGAAAGAAAGGTTATAATAGATTTTGGAATCGATGTTATTTTTATCCAAAAACCTTAACAAGGTCATGCCCTTTTCCCACACCAACTGCTCTGCTACCGCACCAAAGCCTAATCCCGCACAAAACGCCCACGCTAAAATTGCCTTGCCAATCACGCATCTCCCTTTAATTAACTAAAGAGGTCATTATATTGTAGAATAACTTATAAATCCATGTTTTTTGGAGGACACACAATGAAAAGAAAATTCAAAGAATCGCGTTGGCAGATTTGGCTTGTGCCCACTGCGACTTTTTTGATCTTTTGCATGGTCTTATCCGGCTTGATGATTTGGACCATCCATGGACCCACAAGTGCATTTGCTAATTTTTCAGACAGCAAGGGATTACGCGTAACCCCGACACAACTACGCGAAGAGTTGGAAAAGTCCATGAAAAAATTTTAGGGCTAAAAAATTTTTGCTATTTTGGTCGATTGGGTTAAACTAAACCAAATTGGGAAGGACGGCATGCTTAATTCTATCGGAAATACACAACCTCGTGTGTCGCATGTTACCAATAATAGCGTCCATGAGAACCCTACACCCACTAAGAGTCCAGAGAGTAGCCAGCTCCAGCAAGAAACCCATGCTAGCGACAAGGCCGCCCAAATCAAAAAAAGCCATTGAAGAGGGGAATTACAAAGTGGATTTAGATAAAACCTCCCATAAAATGGCACAGGATTTGCTTAGCTAGGAGGGTCAGACTAAGGGTCAGACTAAGGGTCTCCCTTGAGTTTGGCTATTCCAATCTTAAGGGGTGATCATGCTTTATACTTATTTGGAACAATCTGTAGCGGATTTGCAAGCCCTCATTGATTTTACCACTCAGGATTTGGAAGATGTCAAGCTTGCCAAACACGAGGTGATTTTTGCACGCAATGCGCTCAAACAAGAACGCATCCAATCTTTTGAAACTTGCAAATGTCTATTCGATCAAGAGATGATCAAATTGATGGAGCAAAACCCCGATAAATCCTTGCCCGAGCTCTTAGATGAACGCGGATCGGTGCTTTTAAAGCAAATGCGTACACTCTTAGGCACGCTCAAAGAGATCAATGCTGATTATGCCCGGGTGGTTTTTGCCCTCTCAGAGTTTTATTCCTCCTTGATGCAACAAATTATCCCCCATGAAAGCACGGGCTACTACAAGCAAAAAACCATTGCTAGTAGCTTTTTGCAAGTCCAAGCTTAAGGGGGTTTTATGGGTGGAATCCTCTCCTCTTTAAACACCTCCTATACCGGCTTACAAGCCCACCAAGTGATGGTGGATGTAACCGGTAATAACATCTCCAATGCCAACGATGAGTTTTATAGCCGCCAACGCGTGATCGCCACGCCCCAAACCTCCATTGGCTATGCTGAACGCAATGTCAATATGGGCGTGGATGTGCAAACTATCCAGCGCGTGCATGATGATTTTGTCTTTGCTAGATATGCACGGGCTAACCAAGAACACAGCTTTTATAGCACGCAATTTGACAATTTACGCGAAGCCTCCTCTTATTTCCCCGACATGGACGAAGTGGGGATTTATAGCGACTTAAAGGAATATTTCAACGCATGGAAGGATTTAGCTAAAAATGCCAAAGAACCCGCCCAAAAACAAGCCTTGGTGCAAAAAACCCAAACTTTGACCCAAAATATCCACGACACGCGCGCACGCTTATTAGATTTGCAAAAAAAAGACCAGCCACGAATTAGTCAGCACAATTAGAGAAGTCAATCGACTAGGCTCTGAGATTGCCAAGATCAACCGCCACCTTAAAGAGATGGAAGACCCTAAAATGCTCAAACAAGCCAATGAGCTACGCGACAAACGCGATCAATTAGAATTCCACTTAAAAGAGCTCATCGGGGGGAATGTGTCTAAAAAGCATGTGCAAACCAACTCGATCAACGACATCAAGGCGGCTGATTTTGATGATGGGTATGTTTTCAATGTCGCCTATGGATTTAATATCGTGGATGGTCCCATCTTCCACCCTTTGGTTGTGGAGAATAACGACAACGCCAACGAGTTAGCGCAAATCTATTTTCGGGGCGATGATTTTAAGGTGGTCAATATCACCGATAAGATCAATCAGGGCAAAGCCGGAGCGCTCATGGGGGTTTATAATGATGGTTCCAATGGCACGATCAAGGGCAAATTACAAAATTATTTAGATGCCCTTGATACCTTTGCTAAGGGTTTTATTGAAGCCACCAATGCCATTTATGCCCAAAGTGCTAGCCACAGCATTGAGGGCAAGGTCGTCAGTTTTGAAGATGATCAAGCCCTCAAGGACACCCACTACAACATCAAGAGCGGGAGTTTTGATTTGATCGCTTACAACACCGATGGGCAGGTCATCGCCAAAAAAACGATCCACATCAGTCCGATCACCACCATGCGCGATGTGATCGATCAGATCAACGCCAATACAGATGATAACCACGATAACAACACGACTAACGATTTTGATGATTATTTTGTGGCGCATTTTGATAACAAGGCTAAACAATTCAGTATCCAGCCCAAAAACGGGTCGCAAGGTCTTTTTGTGTCCATCAAGGATCATGGGAGCAATTTTACCGGTGCTTTGGGCTTGAACACCTTTTTTGAAGGGAGCAGTGCTAGGGACATTCGGATCAACAACACTTACAAAAAAGAGCCCACCGTCCTACGCCCATGGTTAGCCCCTATCAAGGGCAACTTTGATGTGGCTAACATGATGCAACAGCTCCAATACGATAAAGTGGATTTTTACCAAAACAAATTTAATGATAAACCGATGACTATTGAGGAATATTACCAGTTTGTGGCGAGCAAAATCCACACAGAGGCGGAGCGATCACAACGCACATTAGAGAGCAAGGAAGCGGTTTTGCAAGTGGTGAAAAAAGAACATGACTCCATCTCTGCGGTGAATACCGATGAAGAGATGGTTAATCTCATCAAGTTTCAAGGCGGTTATGCCGCTAATGCCAAAGTCATCACCGCCATCGATCGGATGATCGAGACGCTTTTAAGCATCAAGCAATAGGCTTAAAAGAACACCTAGCTGGACCGGTGTAGTCTGAATTGGGGCGGATGATCTTATTATCTGTGCGTTGCTCAAAGACATGGGCTATCCAGCCAGCCGCGCGCGACATCACAAAAAGAGGGGTGTAATAAAGGCGTGGGAGCTTGAGGTAGTGATAGACTAGCCCGCCAAAAAAGTCAATATTATCAGGCAAGTTTTTCTCTTTTTGCATGTAATCTTTGATGGCTAAAGCGATGTCAAAGAGCTTGGGATCGCCTAGACCTTTGAGCTTTTGGGCTAATTCCAAGCCCACCGCACTCCTAGGATCGGCGATTTTATAAAGGCGGTGTCCAAAGCCCATGATTTTTTCCTTGCTGGCTAGGCGTTTGGCGATCCCCTTGAGGGCTTCCTCCACACTGGGGTATTCTAATAGCAACTGGATCGCCCATTCATTTGCCCCACCATGCAAACGCCCCTTGAGCGTACCAATCCCAGTCGCCACACATGAGTGCAGATCAGAGAGGGTAGAGGCACTGATGCGACTAGCAAATGTGGAGGCACTAAAGCCATGTTCGGCATACAAAATCAGCATCGCATCCATCGCCTTAACTTCCACCCACAAAGGTTCTTGCTCTCTTAAGCGTTCCAAAATGAAATGCGCCGTGCTGGTGCGATCTTGCAAGGAAATTTCTTTGCCATGCTTGTGGTAATGGTGCCAATACAAAAGTATGGAGGGCAGACTCCCTAAGATTTGCACGGCTTTATCATATTGATCGCTAAAATCCAAGCTTTCAGCCTCCAAACACCCCAAAGCCACCACGCCCGCTTTTAAAATATCCATTGGATGCCCTGAGCCTAGCGCACGCAAAGCCTTTTTTAACCCCCATGGGCAATTCGCGGTATTGTTGCAACTGCGCTTTAAAACTCTCTAATTGGGCTTGGTTGGGCAAGTGCCCCACTAAGAGCAGATGCGCAACCTCCTCAAAACTAGCCAAAGAAGCCAACTCCTCAATGGCATAACCCCGATAGGTCAAGCCCTCTGCACACTGGCAGATCGCACTAGAACCAGCCACAACCCCGGCTAATCCGGCACTCATAGGTAATCCTGACTGGATCGCATATAACCCAACAAGCTTTCTAAATTTTCAAAGTGCATGCCCCACTCTTGGTGTGCGTTTTGGTTATAAAAAGTCGCCAAGAGGCTGCAGCCATGATCGTGTAAATTAATGAGGTGGTGTTTTTCTTTGGTATTCCTAGGCTTGGAATTTACGATCTCAAAGCTCAAAGATTGATCGCATTCTAGCTGGGCACTCAGCTGTTTGGCTAGAGAATTGAGTTTGCTTTGGCGGTGTAACACGGGCGAGCGGGTGTTGAATTTAAAATCCACAAAGTGCAAACACTTATTTTTAATGGACCTAGACATGCTCAGTTGGCATAGGCTAATGGTGTAGCGTTTGCACTCTAGGAGCACGGGGCGCAAAATCTGGTTATAGGCGTAGTTGCTCTTGCAACTGGGCGGGATTCCCATGCGCTTTTTAAAGTCCTCCCACTCAAAACGCACCATGTGCATGTGCTTGGAGTGTTGCAAGAGGCGGTAAAGTGTTTTGCTATATTGCCGACTCAAGGCTTGCAACTCTTGCAAATCCGAGAGGGTATAGGGCAAAGACTCCAAGATACCCGCACATGCTGGATTGAGCGCAAGTCTTAAAGACAGCCGATCGCGATTCAAATGGAGCGTGCTAAAAAGAGGGTAGTGTTGTTGGTTTGCCCCCTCCTCTAATAACAGACTAAAACCACGGGCTTTTTCTAAAAAACGCACTAGGGCATCCACGCCCAAGGGGCTAAGAGCAGATAAACTTTGCGAATCTAAATCAAGAGTGGACCGCTGGTGCAAGGCTTGGAGCAAATGGAATAAAAAGCAATCTCTCTTGTCTAGACAGCTTGTCTAAAATTAGAATTGGTTCAGACATAGGACTCCTTTCTAACTTGCTGGTTTCATTGTAACTAAAATTGGCTAATCGCCATGCATAAAGCGTGCTAGACGCTCACACCCGGTTTTAATTTGCTCCTCTGAACACGCATAAGAGAGGCGCACAAAACCTTCCATGCCAAAGGCTATACCGGGCACCAAAGCCACGCCCTCTTTTTCCAACAAGCTTTGGCAAAACTCCAAACTATCTTGCCCGATCTCAAAAAAGAGATAAAAAGCCCCTTGGGGTTTGGAAACTTTGATCCCCGGGATTTGGCTCACCAAATTATAAGCCAGATCGCGGCGTTTTTCAAAGGCTAGACGCATGCGTTCCACATCCACACGCGCCACCCCGCTTAAGGCACTCAAAGCCGCATGCTGGGCGATGGAGTTGATATTAGAAGTGCTGTGGCTTTGCAAGGCGGTTATGTGTTTGAGCAGGGTTTTATCCTTTGTGCCTAAAAAGCCCACACGCCAGCCGGTCATGCTAAAAGCCTTGCTCAAGCCATTCACGCTAATGGTGCGCTCCAACATGCCCTCTATAGCCCCAAAGCTATAAAATGCCCCCTCATAGACCAACTTTTCATAAATTTCATCGCTTAACACCCAGACATTGGTGTTTTTGAGCACTTGGGCTAAAGCGTGTAACTCCTCTTGGCTATAGACCATGCCCGTTGGGTTAGAGGGGCTGGTGAGCACTAAAATTTTGCTCTTGGGGGTCAAGGCGTTTTGGAGCTGATCGGGAGTGATCTTAAATTGGCTTTGGGCGTTGGTGGGGATAAAAACCGGATTAGCCCCGCTATAACGCACCAATTCGGGGTAAGTTACCCAGTAGGGCACTGGGATAATGACCTCATCTTGGGGGTTGAGTAAAGTCTTGGAAGACATTAAACAAGCATTGTTTAGCCCCATTGCTCACCATCACCTCACTAGGACTATAATCTAGCTGGTTTTCCTCTCTAAATTTTTTAGAGATCGCCTCTAAAAGTGTGGGGATTCCCTTCACTGGGGTGTATTTGCTATAGCCCTTTTGGATGGCCAACATGCCAGCTTCCTTGACACTTTGGGGCGTGTCAAAATCAGGCTCCCCGGCACTAAAGCTTAAAATATCCTTGCCTTGAGCCTTGAGCTCTTGGGCTAGGGTGGTGATTGCAATGGTTTGCGACTGGGCTATATTTTGGATTTTTGTAGCATACATGGTTTCCTCATTTTTCTAAGTATTTGGTGTGGATTTTATTGTGTCTAAAGTCGGGGTTGTCAAGCATCTCCAAGTGAAAAGGGATCGTGGTCTTAATCCCTTCCACATAAAATTCTCTTAAAGCCCGTTTCATTTTCAAAATGGCTTGATCGCGGCTAGGTGCATGCACGATAAGCTTGCCAATCATGGAGTCATAAAAGGTCGGCACGACATAGCCCGCATAGGCATGGGTATCCAAGCGCACATCAATCCCCCCCGGGGCAATCCAAGAGGTGATCCGCCCAGCACTGGGGTAAAAATTCTTAGGGTCTTCAGCCGTGATTCGGCATTCAATGGCATGCCCTTGGCAGATGATCTGTTCTTGGGGGGGTAACTTTTCGCCTTGTGCGATTTTGATCATCCACTCCACTAAATTTAACCCGCTCACCATCTCGCTCACCGTGTGTTCCACCTGCAAGCGCGTATTCATCTCCATAAAATAAAAATCCTGCCCATTGGCATCGAGCAAAAACTCAAAAGTCCCCGCCCCCACATACCCGATGTGTTTAGCCGCCCTAATGGCAGTTTCTAGCAATTTTTCGCGCACAGAGGGGCTTAAGATCGCTGCTGGGGTTTCCTCAATGAGCTTTTGTTGCCGTCTTTGGGTGGAACAATCCCGCTCGCCCACATGCACCACATTCCCATGCTTGTCGGCTAAAATCTGCACCTCAATATGCTTGGGGTTTTTGATGAACTTTTCAATATAGACACTCCCATCCCCAAAGGCGCTTAAAGCCTCTGTCTCGGCAGCCAAGTAGAGATTTTTGAGCAAATTAGGGTCTTCAACCACGCGCATGCCCCGCCCGCCCCCGCCATTAGCCGCCTTGATCATGATAGGAAAGCCAATTTTTTGGGCGATCTTTTGGGCTTCCTCATAACTCTTTAATATCCCCTCGCTCCCCTCAATCACCGGCACGCCTGCCTCTTTCATCACCTGTTTAGCCTGAGATTTATCGCTCATCAAAGCCATCACCTGCGCACTAGGGCCGATAAATTCTAAGCCATGGTGGCTACAAATTTCCACAAAGTTTTGATTCTCGCTCAAAAAACCATAACCCGGGAAAATCGCATCGGCTTCAAAGAGTTCAGCCGCACTGATGATAGCTGGGATGTTTAGGTAACTCTCGCTAGACTTGGGCCCGCCCACGCACACTTTGGCACTGGCTGTGTTTAGATAGTGTGCGTCTTTGTCAGCACTAGAATAGATGGCGATGGATTGTTTCCCCATTTCAGCAATGGTCTGAATCGCGCGCAGGGCGATCTCGCCCCGATTAGCAATCAAAATGCGCTGTAAGTTTTTCATGCCCATTCCTAGAGTTTTTCAATCTTGACTAGTTGCGTGCCGTATTCGACCGCTGTGGCATCCTCAACTTCAATGGAGAGAATTTTACAATCACATTCAGCCTCAATCTCGTTCATGATTTTCATCGCCTCCACAATGCCGATCACCTGCCCTTTTTTTAATGGTGTCCCCCGGGCTGACATAGGGGCTTGCGCTGGGGGAGGGGCGGTGGTAGAAAGTCCCCACCATGGGCGAGAGGATATAATCCTCCTTAGCGTTTGTGGGGTTGTTTGCATGGCTGGTCGCTCCAGTTGTGGTGTTGAGCGCGCAGGCGGTGGCTGTGGGGGATTGTATGGGAGTGTGTAGGACATTAGAAGCCACTCCAACAGGGGCAGTGGCTACTTTGCGGCTAGAAGCTTTGTCAAACACCAATTCAACATGTTCAAGCTTGAGTTTCATGTAACTGATATTAGTTTTATCAAAAGATGCCATTAGTTGCTGGATATCCGCTGTTTTCATCATTGTCCTTAAAATTAATTTGGCAATGGGGTATGATAACATATTTTAAGCCAAACAAAATAAGGCAAAGGACTTAAATATGTGTTTTTCTTAAAGCAACAAGGGGGGATTAGCTTTAAACTTCTCAAGCAAACTTTGGTTATACTAGGGCTTTTTGAAACTTGCAAACATAAAGGAAATCCATGAGGTCTATTGTTTTGAGTGCGGTGCTCATTGCGAGCTTGGGGGCAACCGGAGTGGGAGATGTGCATATCCAAAACATGCCATCCGTGCAAAAGCGTGTGGGTCCAGATACCAGCCCCAATACGATCTATTCTTATAGTGGTTCGGTCAAAGAGGCGACAAAAGCGGTGGTGAATATCTCGACTCAAAAGAAAATCAAGAGTGGCTTTGGGGGCATGGGGGGCATGTTTAACGACCCCTTTTTCCAACAATTCTTTGGCGATCTGTATAATGCCATCCCTAAAGATCGCATTGAGAGGGCATTAGGGAGTGGTGTGATTATTGACAAAAAGGGTTATATCATCACCAATAACCATGTGATTAACGATGCGGATAAAATCTCGGTTACCATTCCGGGTAGCAACAAAGAATACACCGCTACTTTAGTGGGCACAGACCCCGATAGCGATTTGGCTGTGATTAAAATCAATAAAGACAATTTGCCATCCATCAAGTTTGCCGATAGCAATGAAATTTTGGTGGGTGATTTGGTCTTTGCCATTGGGAATCCCTTTGGTGTGGGCGAGACCGTAACACAGGGCATTGTCTCTGCGCTCAATAAAAGCGACATTGGGATCAATAACTACGAAAATTTTATCCAAACCGATGCCGCCATTAACCCGGGCAACTCGGGGGGGGCTTTGATTGATAGTCGGGGGGGGCTTGTTGGGATCAACACCGCCATTTTATCGCGCACGGGGGGCAACCATGGCGTGGGTTTTGCCATCCCCTCTAACACGGTCAAACACATCGCCATGCAACTCATCAAAACTGGCAAAATCCACCGGGGTTATTTGGGTGTGGGGATTCAAGATGTGAGCAATGAGCTACAGGGTAGCTATAATGGCAAAGAGGGTGCGGTGGTCATTAGCATTGAAAAAGACTCCCCAGCCAAAAAAAGCAGGCTTGATGATTTGGGATTTGATCGTTGAGGTCAATGGCAAGAAGATTAAAAATGCCGCTGATTTGCGTAATCTCATAGGCTCCCTCTCCCCTAACCAAAAAGTAACCATTAAATACATGCGTAACAAACAAGAACATATCATCACCTTGATCTTGGCTGAGCGCAAAAACCCCAACAAAAAAGAAACCAGCACCGCCCATGAGGGCGCGCATGGGCAACTCAGCGGGCTTAAAGTGGAAACCCTCACGCCCCATATGCGTAAGAATTTACGCATCCCCGATGAGATTCAAGGCGTGTTGGTCCAAGAGGTCAAAGACAATTCTAAAGCACAAGATTTGGGCTTTAGACAGGGCGATGTGATCATGCAGATTGAAAGTTTCAGCATTAAGAGCATTGAGGACTTTAACCGGGCTTTAGCGCGCTACAAAGACACCCCCAAACGCTTTTTGGTCTTTGATCCTAGCAGGGGTTATAAACAAATTGTTGCCAAGTAGGGTGCTTGTATGGAGGGGTTTTCTGCAGAGGGGCTAAGGGAGCGTTTTAAGGATAATTTGGGCTTTTTCAAGCACCACTTACCTAAGCTCTACGAACAGCTCTTGCCTGCTCCATGTGCTTACAATCTTTTATGGGATAGTGGGGGGTTAAATATCCTCAATCTTAGCGATGGCTCGTTGTTGTTCCCTTGCATTGGGGGGGAACACCAAATGTTCAATATTTCTAAAGATTGGGCGAGTCATATCCTTAATAACCCCAAATGGACGCTCAATGACAATGGCTTAATACTGGGCGATTTGGATTTAAAAGCCCTCCCCCTAACCAACCAAGCTTGCCAAGATATTTTGGAGCTAGGCGTGCCTAATGCCCCCTACCACTTGGGGCAAAACTTCTACCCCCCCACGATTCTATATGGCATGGCCGGCGGGCTGTTTTTGACTCTTTTGTTGGAGCAAGGGGCGTTTTTCCATGCGCTCTACATCTATGAAGAACACATTGATTTATTGCGTATCAGTTGCTATTTTATTGACTATGCCCAGCTTTTCAGCGCTACCCCACCCCAAGCTTGCGCAATTTTCCTTAAAAATCTCCCCACGCCCTTTTTCAAACATGCCTTTTTGCACAAGAGAATCACCCATAGTTTCTTGCATTTGGAATTTGACCCCTATAAAAGTGAAAACACCCAGCGCGCTCAAGAGTTGTTCTGTGCCCATAAAAAAAGCGCGCTAAGAGGCTGGGGGAGTTTTGAAGATGAGATGTTAGGGCTTTCTAATAGTCTCCAAAATTTAAAAGAATCCCGGCATATCCTAGACCCTAAAACCTGCCCCCATGTGGGTTTGCCTATTTGTGTTGTGGGGAATGGTCCTAGTTTGGATGGGTTATTGGATTTTATCCAAAGCAACCAAGAAAATATGCTGATCTTTAGCTGTGGGACGGCTCTAAAAGTGCTCAAAGCCCACCAAATCCATGTGGATTTCCAAATTGAGATCGAGCGAATCGACTACCTCAAAGAAGTGCTCTTAGATGCCCCTTTGGGGGATACGCCCTTGATGTGTGCCAATATGATTAACACTAGCGCGCGCCAACTGGCTAAGGAAGTGTTTATGTTTATGCGTGGGGGGAGTGCCAGTGGGTATTTGTTCCCCCATTTGGCAGTTGAATACAGCGCGCCCTTTGTGGGTAATGCCGGCGTGGCGTTGGCGTGTCTGTTTAGCCAAACCTTGATCTTATGTGGGCTAGATTGTGGCTATATCCAAGGGGCTAGCAAGCATGCTAAGGGTTCTTATTATGGGGAGGAGGGCACACAGATTCCACCAGATGCCCTGAGCGTGCGCCCCAATTTTGAGGGCACGCTAGTTTATAGCGATGGGCTGTTCTTGCTCTCCAAAGAACAGATGGGCATGCTCTTTAAAAAACATGGCACGCTAGTTTATAACCTCTCCAGCGGGGCTTTTATTGAGAACACGATCCCTAAGCGTGCCCAAGATTTATTGTTAAAAAAGGGTTCTAAATCTAAAGCCTTAAGGCGTATCAAGCGGGCGTTCAAACCCCAAGCCCCTATCAATTTGCCCCTAGAGGGCTTGCAAGCCTTTAAAGAGCAAATCAAGCAACTTTTACAAAAGCCCATCAGCACCAAAAAAGAACTCTATGCCCGCATGGATGACTTAAGCGCGCTCAGTTTGCAAAAAAGCCAAGAAGACCCCTTAGTGGGGATTTTACTGGAAGGTTCGCTAGCCCATTTGGGTTTGCATGCCCTTGCTGTGTCTTTAAGCCTCAAGCAAAGCCAAGTGCCCTCTTTTTATGCCCAAATCCAAGAGATCATCACAGCAACCCTAGACAAAATGGTCGCCCGTTGCCATTGGCTAGCGATGGGTTCTCGCTCCAAGTGAAGTGGGGCGGGGTGTTGCCAACTTTAGCTAAAATTTGCTAGAATGGGGCAAAGGGTTATGATGCAACTTGAAATCCAAGCTTTCGGGCATACGCAGACAAATTGTTACATCGCTCACCTCCAACAGGGCGATCTGATTGTGGATCCGGGTGTGGGGGCGTGTGATTGGGTGCTTGAGCATGCCAAAAATCCCCTAGCCATTCTCATCACCCACGGGCATTACGATCATATTTGGGATGTGCATGCCCTCAAAAAAGCCCTGCCTAGCGTGCCTTTATTTGCGCACCAAGAGGATATTTTTATGCTCACCACCGATTGTTTTGGGCTGGGTTTAACCCCATGCGCTAAAGAGGATATTGAGCCCATAGAGTGTTACAAGAGCACCAAAACTTTTGAGATTGCCAGCATCCCCGTTACTTATTGGCATTTCCCCGGGCACACCCCGGGTTGTTGCATGGTGGAAGTGGAGCAAAATTTTTTTTAGTGGGGATTTTATCTTTTATCGGAGCATTGGGCGTTATGACTTCCCTTATTCTAATCCAAAGGACATGAAAGAATCGCTTCTGCGTTTGCAAGCCCTAGAAAGCCCCACAGACAAGCCCATCTACCCCGGGCATGGGCAACCCACCAGCCTAAAGGCAGAACAACCGCACTTAGGGTCGTGGATTGCTCATTTATAATTCCTACAAAGGATGATCATGCTCACGCAAGACCAAAGAGAGCGTTACCAACGCCATTTGATGTTAGAGGATGTCAAAGAGGAGGGGCAAGAAAAACTGATGCAAGCAAGCGTTTTGGTGATTGGGGCTGGGGGATTAGGCTCGCCAAACACCATGTATCTAGCTGCCGCTGGGGTTGGGCGTATTGGCGTGCTGGATTTTGACATTATAGAGCTAAGCAATCTACAAAGGCAGATCATCCACACCACCGCCGAGATCAATAACTCTAAGGTCAAATCAGCCCAACGCAAAATGCTAGCCCTCAACCCTGATATCCAAGTTGAGACCTATTTTAATAAATTCAATGCTTCTAACGCCCTAGAGATCATACAACCGTACGATTTTGTTGTGGATGCCACGGATAATTTTGCCAGCAAGTTTTTAATCAACGATGCGTGTGTGTTGGCTAATAAACCCTATAGCCATGCCGGTGTGCTGAAGTATCGGGGGCAGACCATGACCATCTTGCCTAAAAAAAGTGCGTGTTTTGCCTGTGTTTTTGAAAACCCACCAGATGTGGAACTCAACTCTTATTTTAAAGCGGGGCTTTTTGGGGTTTTACCCGGCTTGATTGGGTGCATTCAGGCTGCAGAGGCAATCAAGTATTTTCTAGGATTTCCCTTGTTGCTAGACACCTTGTTAAGTGTGGATACCAAGGGCATGGATTTTAGAAAAATCCACATCAAAAGAAACCCCCAATGCCGGGTGTGTGGTGAAAAGGGTATCCAAACCTTGCAAGATTATCCGCAATAGAATTTAGCAAAAAGGTGATTTTATGGATTTGACATCGGTTTTGGGTGTGCTTGCGGCGATTGCGGCGATTTCAGTGGGGGATATTATGGAGGGCGGTAACCCCATCCATGTGGTGCATTTGAGCTCTATCATCATCATTGTCCCCACCACTTTATGCGCGGCGATGGTGAGCACGCATGCCCACCATGTCAAGGCGGCTTTTAAAGAAATTAAGATTGTGTTTTTAAACCCCAAGATCAATTTGCAAGAGACCATTAAAAGTATTGTAGAACTTTCCACGCAGGCCAGAAAAGACGGGGTCTTGTCTTTGGAATCTAAAGTCGCCCAGATTGAAGATGACTTCACGCGCAATGGTTTTGGGATGATTGTCGATGGTAAGGATATTAAATCCGTGCAAGAGAGTTTAGATGTCGCCATTGAGGAGTTGGAGGAATACTACCACGGCGCAGCGCACTATTGGATCACCGCTGGGGAGAGCGCACCCACTTTTGGGCTTGTGGGGGCGGTGTTGGGGCTGATGTTGGCGTTACAAAAACTTGATAATCCTCAAGAAATGGCTTTGGGGATTGCCGGGGCTTTTACCGCCACGGTTACAGGAATCATGTGCTCTTATGCCCTCTTTGGTCCTTTTGGGAACAAACTTAAAAATAAGTCCAAAGACATTCTCAAAGAAAAAGTGGTGATCTTAGAGGGCATTATTGGGATTGCCAATGGGGATAACCCACGGGATCTGGAGATGAAATTGCTTAACTACATCGCCCCCGGGCAGCCCAAAAAATCGCAGTTTGAGTAGGCATGGCTAAAAAAAGACTAAGAAAGTCGAATGCCCTGCGGGTGAGCGTTGGGCGGTCCCCTATGCGGACTTTTTATCCCTCTTACTGGCTCTCTTTATTGCCCTTTATGCCATCTCAGTGGTCAATAAATCCAAAGTCAAGGCTTTGAAAAAGGAATTTGTTAAGATTTTTGACTACGCCCCACGCCCTGATGCGATGCAACCAGTGATCCCCATCCCTCCAGCTCCAGGAGAAACCCAAGAGACCACGACCCAAGAACAAAGTTCTAGCAAACAGCCCACACGCTCCCAGATTACGATCACGCGCGTGGGCGAGGGGAGTGTTTTAGAGCAAACCGACCATGGCGCAATTCTCAAATTACCCTCCAGCTTGCTATTCCAAGACCCCTATGGCGACACCATCAACGCCGGTATGCAGGAATATATTAGACATATTGCCCGCATCATCAAAACCCTGCCCAATCAAGTCGAGATCAATGTGCGCGGCTATACCGACAACACGCCCCTACCTTCCCATGTCCATTTTAAAGACCACTACGCATTAGCCGCTAGCCGCGCCTCTAAAGTGATGCATGAATTATTAAAAGATGGCATTGACCCCCAAAAACTCTCTTTTACCTCCTATGGCAAAAATAACCCGGTTGCCCCCAATGATAGCGTGGAGAACCGCATGCGCAATAACCGCGTGGAAATCTTTTTCTCCACCAACCCCCAAAATATCTCTAAAATCCGCTCTATTTTGGATAAAAAGATCGAACAAGAGCACAAAGAGTGATTTGGTTACTTTTACTGGGGCAAATGTTATGGGCTAACCCCTTACCCACAGGTGAGGAGCTCTTAAAAGAGGAGCACCAAGCCCAACTGCCCAAAACCCCTATTAAAGCGGTGTTTTTCAGCCAAAAACGCCCCTACACTTCTTGGACTAGAGATTATGGCATTTGGCAAACGCAAAATATTTTAGAGATTGAGGCTATAGTGAGCCAAGTGCGTATCAATAAAATTAGCTTGAATCGGGGCATGTGTGCGTTGTTGCCCCAATTGCCTAGTTATGTGTTAAAACTCCATGAAAAAATGCGCTATGAAGTGTTTTGTGAGGGACGACTAAGGGTGGAGGTCCAAACCGATTTTGGCACGCAAATACTCCATCTGCAAGAAGACCTCCCCACCCCCATGCCCTAAAATGAATTGCCCTCATTTTTGGCGATGTCAATGCCATGGAAGGGTTTCCCCCTATTGAATGGATAGGTGGGGGCTTTTCTAACCCCCATCTCCATGTCATCCTTGATATTGTCTAAAATATCTTGGATACTGCGCACCCGCACCGCATCGCTGGCCGCCTTTAATTCATCGGCTACCAAGTCCATGCTCTCTTCAATGTGGGCGACAAATACTTGGAGGTGCTTGGTTCTTGCAAAGTCCAAAATGGGGGCTAAATCGGTATCCTTGCAAAAGAGCAAGATGCGATCCACAAACCCCTCATAGCAAACCTTAGCAATGTCCAATGCCAAAAGCACATCGACTTGTTTTTGTTGCAATTCTAGTTTAGGCACCCAAATTGTGGGCGCATTGTTTTGCACGCCCCTCACCCACACATCTTCTTTGACATAGGATAGGGGCTTCATTTTGACAATCCCTTGACGGATAGTCGAATATTCCAGCCCCACCATCGTGTGTTTGAACGCCTTAATCGCTTCTGATTTATTCGTGATCGCTTCGTAGTGGTTAATGGGCTTTTTTAATTCCTCATGCTTGCCGGAGGTGTAAAAACTCTTATATTCCTCAAAATCCGCTTCTAGCTTGCTATTTTTGACAATCTTATTCTCACTAAAGGGTTCAGAGACATAGAGAAAAGTCCGGTAAAGCTGTTCATCTGATTGGATAAAGGTTTTGATAAAGGCATCAAAGTGGGGTAAGCGGTTAAAATTAAACTGCTTAAAGGCTTTGTAATTGTGTTGGACATTCTGCAGATCGGAACGCAAATTCTCCCAATCTACAAAAATAGCGATTTTGGCACTATCCATATACGATCCTTTTTCTTTAGTGGGGGGTTATCTTAACTTGTTTAAATTAGTTTTCTAGAAATTTGGGGAGCACCCAAAAGGGGAACGTTCCTGCAAAGTAGCGATCAAAGCCACTAGCTACCCAACTACTTGAGTTTCTCCAAATACTCCCCGGTTTGGGTATTCACCTTGATGGTCTCCCCCTCAAGCACATGGAAGGGCACTTGCACCACCGCACCCGTTTCAAGCGTGGCGGGTTTTTTGCTAGCACTGGAGGTGTCGCCCTTGAAATTGGGGGGGGTTTGGGTGATCTTTAATGCCACCACTTGGGCGACTTCTACAGAAATTGCCTTTTCATTGTGGAAGAGCACCTGCACTTGTGAGCCCTCCAACATCCACTTGGGCGCATCCCCGACTTGGTCTTCGCTGAGGGCAATCTGTTCGTAACTCTCCACATCCATGAACTGGTAGTTGGCACCATCAAAATAGAGAAATTGCATGGGTTTTTGCAATAAATTAGGCTCCTCGCACTTATCCCCAGCATGGAAAGTCTTTTCAATCACCTTGCCATCTAAAAAACGACTTGATTTTGGCGCGCACAAAAGCCGCCCCCTTGCCCGGTTTGACATGTTGGTATTCCACAATGCGGTAAGGCACGCCCTGAATCTCAATTTTGAGATTTTTCTTTAGATCGCTCATCCCAATAGCCATCAAGCTCTCCTAAATTTTGTTGGCACTACCCAGTAGGTGCATGCGCTCCACAATGACCTCTTTGACCGCTTCAATGCCCGGGGTGAAAAACTTACGCAAGTCAAATTCGCTAGGGTGTTCGTTGGCAACTTTACGCACCTGAGCGATGAAGGCGATACGCAAATCGGTGTCAATGTTGATTTTATTGATCCCCCCCTTGATGGATTCTTGTAAAAACGCATAGGGCACGCCCTTACTCCCCTTTAAATCCCCTCCTGTGGCTAAGAAAGCTTGGCTCACGCTCTCAGGGATGGAGCTAGCCCCATGCAAGACTAGAGGGATATTGGTGCGTTTTTTGACCTCTACTAGCCTCTCAAAGTCCAACTTAGGTTCGCCCTTGAATTTAAAAGCCCCATGGCTTGTGCCAATGGCGGGGGCTAAATAATCCACCTTACTGATTTTGACAAACTCTTCAGCTTCATCGGGATTGACTAAAAACCGCGTCTTTTTCATCTACAGAGATATTATCCTCAATCCCCATCAAACGCCCCAGCTCCGCCTCCACGCTCACATTTTTAGAGTGGGCGTAATCGACCACTTCTTTAGTGAGCTCCAAATTTTCTTTGTAGGGGTGGTGGGAGGCATCAATCATCACAGATGTAAAACCCGCATCCACTGCCCTTTTACAGCTCTCAAAGGTTGTCCCGTGATCCAAATGTAAAGCCACGGGGATATGGGGGTGGCGCTTGACCATTGTATGCACCATGCCAAGCACCATGTCAATGCCCAAATATTTAATCGCCCCCTCGCTGGCTTGCACGATTAAAGGGGACTTTGCCTCATTAGCCGACTCAAAAATGGCGCGCAACATCTCCACATTCACAAAATTAAACGCCCCCACACCATAGCCCTCTTGATGGGCTTTATTTAAAATCTCACTGCCTTTAACCAGCATGCACGCTCCTTATTTTTTCAAAAAGACTTGGATTTGGACTTGTTTGCGTAACTTCTCTAGTTCAGCCTTAACATGCTCTTGGAACTCGTGCTCTTTGAGGATACCAATAATAGTTTGTTTGGCTTGCTCATAGGTGGGTGTTTTAGGCTCGTTTTTGCTGATCAAATAGATCACATGGTAGCCAAATTCAGTTTTGACCGGGGTCCGTGTGTAGCTACCCGGACGGAGTGCAAAAACGGCATTAGAAAACTCGGGTGCCATTTGGTTTTTTTGGAATTTGCCCAAATCGCCACCATTCTTGGAGTTTTTGGTGTTGGGATCGTTAGACTCTTTATTGGCGATGTTAATAAATTCCTGTTCCACCTTATTTTTGGGGACTTTGTTGAGCTCAGAGATCACCCGTTTAGCATCTGCCGCTGTTTTGAGCAAAATATGTCTAGCATGCGCTTCTTGCTGGATAAACTGGGCTTTATTTTCATTGTAATACTTCTTAAGCTCCGATTCGGGGATTTGCTCCCGCCCAATGCTCTCTGCTTGGTGTTTAGCCCAAATCTCTACAAGCAACTGCTTTTGGTAGCTCGCCATGCTATTTTTGAATTCTTCGGTGTGTTCCAAACCTTCTTTGCGTGCCTCTTTTTCGATTAAAAGATTATTGATCGCTTGTTCGAGCAATGCCTCTTTTTGCTCAGGCTTGAGCTTGTCAAAGTCAAAATTGGGGTTACGCCGCTTGATCACCGCAAAATCATCGGTCGTGATATCCACCACCTCTGGTTTAGAGTGTCTGTTCTTATGACCTTTTTTACCCGTGTGGGCACTTGGAAAAGTGATTGTGGCTAGCGGTTTTTCAGCTTGCTCTGTATGTCCTGTTGTCTTGGCACCCACAACACCTACCCCAAAAAAACCCACTAACGCCAAGCTCAAAACGCCTTTTTTTAATCATAAAACTCTCCAAACTATTGTAAAATAAACTTCTATCATAGCATGCCAAACTTAAACAAATAAGAAAGAGGGAAGATGAAAAGTCCATTACAGACAATCCGCGAGAGCTGGAGAGATTTTTTTAGTTGGAAAATGGTGCTCTTAAACATTGCGCCCGTATTGATCGGATTGCTCTTTTGGGGGAGCTTGTTGTTTTACTTTGGGGGGAATATCGTCCGTATTTTAGAGGGTTTTTTACCCACTAGCTGGTATCACTATGCCCATAGCGGAGGGTTCATGCCAGCACTATTTTTGTTGGTATTCAAATCCTTTGTTTATGTGTTAGTGGTGTTAGTGGTGTTGATTTTAAGTTTAATTGGCAATGTGCTTTTTGCGCTCTTTTACACGCCCATTGTGTTGCGTTTCTTGCAACAAAGATATTACCCACAAGTGGCTTTAGAGAGTTTTGGCGATTTATACTTTTGTTTGCAATACTTCCTCAAACAACTCGCCTTTTTAGGGCTATTCTTGTTGGTGTGTATCCCGCTCTATTTTATCCCCTTTATTGGAATCTTTTTTTCGCTCATCCCGCATTACTTCTTTTTCAAAAACACTATGTCCTTTGATATTGCTAGCTCCTTATTTAACCAACAAGATTACCAGCGTATCCAAAAAGACTACAAGATCGCCACCCATAAAATCGCGATTTTAAGCTACTTGTTTTCCCTCATCCCTGTTTTTAACTTCTTTGCGACCCTCTTGCAAACCATTATCCTAAGCCGCCACTTCTTGGAGATCAAGTCAAACAAAAAATCTTAGCCAACCACCAGCCCAAAGCCACGCAGACAAAGCCTAAAATGTTTGTCCCAAAGACATAAAATAGGGCTTCGATCACCGCTTGGCTTTGGAGCAATTTAATGGTGTCTAGCCCAAAGGAAGAAAAGGTGGTGAAGCCCCCTAATACCCCCGTGATGAAAAAGACGCTCATTTTATCCCCCAAGATCGATTTGACAGCCAAATGCCCGGCAAAACCAATAACAAAGCACCCAATCAAATTCACACTAAAAGTGCCTAGTGGAAAATAATTCCACATTAAAAACTTAGAAGGTGTGATTTTACCCACGAGATAACGCAAACTGCTCCCAATCGCCCCACCCAAAGCCGCCCAAAGAAATACTAAGCTCATATTAACCTTTCATTTTCTTAAAAGCCTACATTCTAGCATAAGCTCAAAGTGTTTTTGCTAAGACGATGCTGGATTCTAAAGTGGGTTTGGGGCTTTTAAAGGCATTAATTTGGGGATCAAAGCTTTTTAAGGTGCTCTCCCCTAGGGCGATGGCTGTGTAACTCCGATCCCAATCAAAATTAGCCCTAAAGGCTCTGTAGGCGCTGGGCGCGCCAAAGATCAAAATGGAGCGGGGCTTGGGCTTGCGTTCGGGGGGGAGTTTGAGGGGTTTTACTTGGTAGGCGGTGCATTGTTTGAGGGGGATTTGTGCTTGGATGAGGGCTTGATCCAAATTAGAAACAATGGTTTGTGCGCGCACATAGAGGGCATAAGAATTAGGGGGTAAAACAGAACGCAAGAGGGGACTCATCTCGGCACAAAAGCCCAAACCCTCCCCCTTTTGCCCGACAAAATACACATTAAAGCCCAAATCGCGCGCCACTTGTGCGCTCTTAGAGGCTAGGGCAAAGATAGGGAGACTCTTTAAGATGGACTCTGTGGGGGTGTTTTTAAACTGGTGTTCTAGGGCTAGGGGGGCGTGCTTGGAGGTGAAAATTAGGGCTTTGATGGGGTCTGTATCAAGCCTTATAGGCAAATACTCGATGGCACTCACAACCAGTTGTTCAAACCCCAAACTCGCATGGAGTTTAGAGCCCACCAGCACGATGGGGCGATCACCCACCCAGCATCTCTAATCCGTGGGCTTTAAAATCTTCGATATTTGCCTTGAAAAAATAAATATTTTCTAGCCCCATTCCATGCAAGAGATCGGCATAGCGTCTAGCGGTGTTCCCATGCCAGCACTGCAACAAGACCTTTTGATCGGGGCGTTGCAGGGCAAAGTCTTTAATGGCTTGCAGATCATCTAAATGAATCGCGCCCTTTAAATGCCCCTCTTGGTAAGAGTTATGATCGCGAATGTCAATGATGCAATAATCACCGGGATTAAAGGAGTCTAGAGTGATGGCATGGCTAGGGGAATGATCGGTCATGAAAAATCCTCAATTTCTGTGGAATTTTAGCTAAACTTCTTTAAATAGAGCAAAAAAGACTATAATGGGCTAAAAAGGAATCCAAATTGACACTTTCTAGTTCTTATGAGGCATTTTACAGCGATGCGCAGGTGTTTTTAAAAGATCGCATTTATGCAGATTATTTACGCCGTTTGGTCTATGGCACAGATGCCTCGTGTTACCGCTATGTCCCCCAATTAGTGATCAAAGCCTTAGATGAAATAGAGATCATCCGCATTCTAAGCTTGGCTAGGTATTACCAAATCCCCTTGACCTTTAGGGCAGCAGGGAGCTCTTTATCCGGGCAGGCGTGCTCTGAGGGGGTCTTGGTGATGACTCATTTGGGTTGGCAGGATATGCAGATTGCACCCGATAGCTCTAGTATCCGCCTTTCTTGTGGGGTGATTGGGGGGTATGCTAATGAAGCCTTAAAGGGCTTGCATAAAAAGATCGGTCCTGATCCAGCCAGCATTAATGTTGCCATGTTGGGGGGGATTTTGGCTAATAATTCTAGTGGCATGTGCTGTGGGGTGAAAAATAATAGCTACAACACCCTCAAGTCTTTACGCGTGATCCTAGCTGATGGGACACTTTTAGACACTTCCAGCCCCTCAAGCGTGCAGGCATTCAGACAAAGCCATGCTAATTTATTACAGAGCCTGCTGGATTTACGCGCCCAAGTGCTCAAAGACTCCGATTTACACGCCCTCATCAAAAAAGAAATACCAAATCAAAAACACCACAGGCTATAGCTTAAATGCCTTGATCGACTTTGAAGACCCCATTGATATTTTGAGCCATCTTTTCATCGGCTCAGAGGGGACACTGGGTTTTATCGCCTCTTGTGAATTAGAATGCGTAGAAGATGCGCCCTTTAAAGAGTGCTTGCTATTATTCTATGAGGATTTGCCAAGAGCCATTGAGACCATCCGCATTCTAGCCCAAAATGACGACAAGATCAGTGCGGCTGAATTGATGGATCATGCGTGCTTGGTGAGTGTTCGGGGTTTAGAGGGCATGCCAGCGATTTTGGAGCAGGTCCAAAAGAACACCACTTGTATTTTGGTCCAGCTAGAGCATCAAGATGCCGGTATTTTAAGGGAGAATACCGCCTTTGTATTAGATGCGATCGCCCACATCCCCACGATTTTACCCACCCAGCAGAGCGACCAGCCCAGTATTTATAATAGCTGGTGGAATATCCGCAAGGGCATTTTCCCCATCATCACCAAAAAGAGGCGTGCGGGGGCAAGCGTGATCACGGAGGATTTATGCTTTGATATGGATCACATCCAAGAGGGCTTGATCCAGCTACAAGGCTTGTTAGATCAACATGGCTTTAAGGACAATGGCGTGATTTTTGGGCATGCGCTCAGTGGGAATCTGCATTTTTTTAATCACACCTCTATTAGAAAACCCCACAGAACGCTCACAATTTAGCGCATTGATGGAGGATTTAGCCAGTATGGTGGTGTCCTTGCAAGGCTCGATCAAAGCCGAACATGGCACAGGGCGCATGGTCGCCCCCTTTGTGAAATTAGAATGGGGGGATAAAGCCTATGCCTTGTGTGAGAAAATCAAGGCTCTTTTTGATCCATTGGGGATTTTAAACCCCGATGTGATCTTATCTAAAGACCCCCACATCCACACCAAGAATTTAAAAACCAACACACCCATAGAACCCGAGCTTGAATCATGTATTGAATGCGGAATCTGTGAGCGCATTTGTCCTAGTCGTTATCTTTCCTTGACCCCCCGCCAAAGAATCGTGTTGCACCGCGAGATCACCCGTCTAGAAGAGCGTGTCAAACAAGGGTACACAGAGGATCAAGCCCTCTTAGAGGAGCTTTTAGAAGGGTATGCTTATTTGAGCGATGAAACTTGTGCGGCATGCCATATGTGCGCGACTTTGTGCCCCGTGCAAATTGATAGCGCCACCATCGCCCTTAAGAGTCGCCAAAAACACGCTAAGGGCAAGGGTGTTGCCAAGCAGATTTTAGCCCACATGGATAAGAGCATTGGCATGGTAAAATGGGGTCTAGGTCTAGCCCGCAACGCACAAGTGATCTTAGGGGCTAAAAAGGTGCGTGATTGGAGTTTGAAAATGCATGCCAAATGTGGCACCCCCCTTGTGCCCACCCATTTACCGCTCAAAAATCGTTATAAACTCCAAGACAGACAAAATGGGGAAAAAAGCGTTATCTATTTTTCGACCTGCATGAACCGCGCCTTTGCGCCCTCTAAGATGATGGCAGATAGACGCTCCATTCAAGAGGTCTTTGAGTCTCTATGTGCTAAGGCACAATTGAGCGTGATCTACCCTAAAGATCTAGCTAAGTTGTGCTGTGGCAAGGCGTTTATCAATTATACAGACTTGAGCGCGCAAAACACGCAAAAAAACGCCCAACTCTTAAAAGAGCTTTCCCAAAATGGCAAGATTCCCATTGTCCTCGATCACAGCGCATGCAGCACGCATTTAATCGCAGAATTGGGCGATCAGGGTTTAAAAATCTACGATCTGGCGATTTTCATTGCCCAAGAAATCTTGCCCCACTTGCAACTCAAACCCAGCCCTGAGAGCGTGGGGCTTTATACCATGTGCGCGGCTAAGAGGGCGGGCTATGAAAAAGAGATGTTAAACTTGGCGCATGCTTGTGTGGGTGGGGAGGTGGTGGTGCATGCCCAAACGGGTTGTTGTGGCTTTGCGGGGGACAAGGGGTTTATTAGCCCTGAGCTCAACCAACATGCCCTCATTGACTTTGCCAAGTTCTATGCCCAAAAGGGCTTAAAAAAAGGGGTTTTGCTCTTCGAGCACTTGTGAAATTGGCTTGAGCGAATCGACTGGTATGAGTTGGCAACACATCGCTTATTTGGTGGATGCTTGTTCTAAATGAATGTCCTCAAACATCTAGCAATCATTATGGATGGCAATGGTCGGTGGGCTAAACAACAGAGCAAAGCACGCACACAAGGGCATAGGCAGGGCATTACAACCTTGCGCCAAATCACGACTTGGTGTGCCAAAAATAACATCGCCTACTTGAGTTTATACGCCTTTTCGACCGAAAATTGGAGTCGCCCTAAAAGCGAGGTGAGTTTTTTAATGCAGATGTTGCAAGAATATTTAGACAAGGAACGCCCCACATATTTAGAGAATAATATCCGCTTCAAAGCCATTGGGGATTTGCAAAAATTCACGCCCACTTTACGCCAAACCATTTTTAGCCCTCGAGCAAGACACCGCCACAAATAGCGCGCTCACCCAAGTTTTAGCCCTCAATTACGGGGCTAGAGATGAGATCGCTAGGGCTTGTTCTAAGATTGTGTGCCAAAAATTGGAGGGGAACATGCAAGAGCTCATTAGCGCGCATTTAGACACAGCGGGCATGCCTGATGTGGATTTGTTGGTGCGCACGGGGGGGGAGGATGCGTCTGTCTAACTTCTTGCTGTGGCAGTGTTCCTATGCGGAGCTGTTTTTTAGCCCCGTGCTGTGGCCCGATTTCACGCCCACACACCTACAAGAGATCATTAAAATTTTCAAGCAAAGACAACGCAAATTTGGAAAAATTTAAGGAGAGTGTATGTTAAAAGTTGTGGTGTGGGATTTTGATGGGGTGATCTTTGATAGCATGCATTTAAAATATGAGGGGTTTAAGACATTGTTTAAACGCCACACCAAGGCAGACATGGACGCATTGAAAGTCTTTGAGGATTACCATTATGCCAATGGCGGGGTGAGTCGTTTTGATAAAATCGCCTATTTTTACCAGCAGGTTTTAAAGCAAGAAATCAAACCCGATCAGATCAACGCCTTGGTGGAGGAATTTGGGCAGATCATCGCCAAAGATTTATTTTCTAGGGAGCATTTAAATTTAGAAGTCTTGGATTTTATCCAAGCAAATGATTTAAAATACACTTTCCACATCGCTTCAGCAGCCTTGCATAGCGAGTTGCAGATTTTATGCGAATTTTTGGGTTTAAAACCCTATTTTAAGAGTATTGAGGGGAGCCCGCCCCAAAAGGCAAAAATCTTGGCTAATTTGATCGCAACCCACCATTACAAACCCTATGAAATGCTCTTAATTGGGGATAGTCGCAGTGATTATGAGAGCGCGCGGGCTAATCAAATCCCCTTTTTGGGCTATAACAACCCAGTCCTAAAAGAGTTGTTGCCTAATGCCTATATCCAAACTTTTAAAGGGATGGATTTAAATACCCTCACCCAGCAGGCTTACTTAGATCAATTTTAAGCTCGCATCTCTCAATGGTGCTTAAGCGGTGTGCGATCACCAAGAGGGTTTTACCATGGGCGATGTTGTAAATCTCATCCATGATTTTAGTTTCTGTGGAGGTGTCTAGAGCAGAGGTGGCTTCATCAAGCACCAAAATTTGCGGGTCATCATAAAGCGCGCGCGCAATGCCGATGCGTTGTTTTTGCCCCCCGCTTAAATTAATCCCCCCCTCGCCCACTGGGGTATCAATGCCTTGGTGTTGGCATAGAAAATCATAGATATGCGCCATTTTGCACACCTCTATTACCCGTTCTTCATCTAAGGGCGAACCAAAGGCGATATTATCGGCAATGCTCCCATCAAACAAATAAATGCTTTGGGGGATATAGCCGATTTTTTGCCGCCAAGAGCGGATATTTTCCGCATTTAAGCGTTCTTGATCGATCAAAATCTCCCCTTGATTGGGGTAGATGATGCCCATGATGATGTCTATGAGGGTGGATTTACCACACCCACTAGGGCCAATAAAAGCCACTTTTTGCCCTTTGTAGATGGTGAGATTGATATTTTGTAAAATGGGGTGGCTGGTCTTGTAGGCAAAACTGATATTTTTAAGCGTGATGGCGTGGTTAAATTCTAAGGGTAAATCGCCCTCTTCTAAGATGGGCTTATTCAGGTCTTTATACACGCTGTTAATGGCATGCTGGTTGTAAAAAATCGTGTGGTATTGGTTGAGGAGTTTATTAATGGAGGGCAACATGCGATACAGAGCCAGCGCATACATCGAAATGATGGGCAAGACCATTTGGGCTTCGCCATATTTGTAGAGGACATACGCCACAGCCAAGATGAGCAAACTAAACCCAATGGTTTCCAAGAGCCGATTAGGCACGATTTGCAAGGTTTGGTAGGTGATATTGGCGTGTGCAGTTTTGAGGCTATTTTCGGTAAAAAGACTATATGCCTCGTTGTAATTGTCCTTGAGTTTGGTGATTTTAAAATTGCCAAAAAATTTAGTGAGCACTTTATTAGATCGCACCGTTGAGGTCGTGGAGACTCGCCCCTTTTTTTGGATGAAAACAGACATATAACGGGTGATCAAAAACACCTGCAAAGCCAAAATAAAAGCTCAATGCCAAAGTCATCTTCCAGTTGGTGATGAGTAAAAGCGTGTATAAAAAGAGCATGATACTCAGTTCTGCCAAAATCCCCAATAACGCATTAAAACTCCCCATCACACGCGCGCTTTTGTTCCCAATCGTGTCTTTGATGTGATCGAGATGGACATGTGTATGCTCCAAATAAGAGAGTTTCAAATGGCGCATGAAGAGCCTTTGGGCCAAAATATGGGCTTTCTTGCAGGCAAAACGGCTGATCATATAGGTAAAAAACACGCTATAGACCAATCTAAAGAGATAAAGCCCCACTAGGGCAAAACTAAAGAAAAAGGCAAAGTGCAGTGGGCTAGAAAAGTGCAGAGTCTCATAGATTTGGTGGGCTATGGGGTGGGATAGAACCACATTAGGCGCGCTAGCTAGAGTGATAAAGGGCATGATAAGACTGATAGACAAAACCTCAATCACAGACATGAAAATGGACATCAAGGTTAGCCACACCAAAATTTTCTTATCCCGTCTGTTGATGAGGGCAAATAGTTGCACCAAAGAGCGTGAAAAAATCTTGAGTGGGGTGGGGTGTTTCTTTTTAGAGGCGCGCAAAATTCAACCTTTAAAGCATGGATGGCGTTATTATACACCAAATGCCCCATGCTCAAGCACTTGATGGTTATTTAAGCCCAGTTAGACTATAATGCCCATCCACAAAAAATATACACAAGGAGTCTTTATGTTAGTTACAAAGTTAGCCCCTGATTTTAAGGCGACTGCGATTTTGCCCAACAACCAAGTAGATGAACACTTTGAGTTGTCCAAAAACTTGGGGCGCAATGGTGCGGTGCTTGTTTTTTTGGCCCAAAGATTTTACTTTTGTGTGCCCCTCTGAGATCATCGCCTTTGATCACCGCGTGAAAAAGTTCAACGAAAAGGGCTTCAATGTCATTGGTGTTTCCACTGATACAGAGGTGGTGCATTTTGCTTGGAAAAACACCCCTGTAGAAAAAGGCGGGATTGGTCAAGTTAGCTTCCCTATGGTGGCTGATGTTACAAAAGACATTTCTAGGAGCTATGATGTTCTGTTTGACAACGCTGTGGCTCTTAGGGGTTCTTTTTTGATTGACAAACACCAAAAAAGTGCGCCACGCCGTGGTCAACGACTTCCCCCTAGGGCGCAATGTAGATGAAATGTTGCGCATGGTTGATGCTTTGATCTTCTTTGAAGAACATGGCGAAGTCTGCCCCGCAGGTTGGCAAAAAGGCGATAAAGGCATGAAAGCCAATCACGAAGGCGTGGCTGAATACCTCAAAGAACACGCTACAAAACTCTAAGCCAACACGCCCTAGCCAAGTGCTGGGGCGATCCTCTAATCTGTGCTTTTTACACTTTGGGGCTTGTGCCCTTCCTAAGGCTTTGCCTTCCATCAAGCCACGCCTTTCGGGTGGGCTTACGCCCCCCTCCATCTAGGCTTACGCCTTATACATTAAACCTCTCATCGGTTTCATAATCTGTCATGTTGGCAAGTTGCAGGACTTGGCAACTCCCCTCGATGAGATCCAGAACTTTGAGCAAACTTTGTAATTCGCGGTGATAAACCACAATCCCACAGCCCTTAATGAAAATAAAACGCCGCTTGCTCTCTTGCAAGTAATGCAAAATATCCACCGGGGCGCGATCTTGCCAATCCTTATAATTTTTGGGATCGTAAATCTCAATTTTATTCCCCAGCATGGAGTAACCCAAATAGTCCTTAGGCTTTAAGTCTTCATGGTTGAGCGAATAGGCAATGGCATGGGGGGGGCGGGCATAAGCAATAAAGCGTGCTTCTGTAAAATATTTGTAAAGATTGGCGTGTATGGGGGTGTCCATGCTGGATTCTTGCCAGCGGTAATCAAGCTTATCTTGTAGAACAATAAAAGATTCTTCGTCCAAACTATCAAAGACGGCATTTTGTTTGTTGATGATAAAACGCGTCGGGCTCAGACGGGCTGAAATAGAGCCCCTAAAAATGCTAAAAAAGCCCTTACGGAACATCGAAAGCGAAACCCTCTGCAAATGTTCGAGTAATTTTTGATCCACTTCACGCACATAGACATTCATAGTGATATTGTAACATGCCTTTTGTAAATCACCCACCAAGCCCGACTTACCTAGCCAAACATTTTAAATCTGTCGCTTTAGTAAAATTGTATAAAAGTGAGAGAAAATACTCAAGCTTAATCTTTTGGTGCTAGAATGCTGTCTTCATTTGATCACAAGGAGTAACGATGAAACGCATTGAAGCAAAGGGTTTTGCAATTTTTGCTAAAGATGGAAAATTTCAAGAACATGTTTTTACACGCCATGCTTTGGGTGAAAAAGATGTCTTGATCGACATCCATTATTGCGGGATTTGCCATAGCGACATCCACGCAGCCTATAGTGAGTGGGGGGAATCCATCTACCCGATGATCCCCGGGCATGAGATTGCCGGCGTAGTCAAAGAGGTGGGCTCTCAGGTCCATAAATTTAAAGTGGGGGATAAAGTGGGTGTGGGTTGTTTTGTCAATTCCTGTAGGGAATGCACCGCATGCACTGAGCACCACGAACAAGTTTGTGAGAATGGCAAAGCGGTTTTTACCTATAATTGTTTGGACTACTTCCATAATAATGAGCCCCACATGGGCGGGTATTCTAATTGTATCGTAGTGGATGAAGACTATGTTATTAGAGTCTCTGGCGATGCGCCCTTAGAAAAGGTTGCCCCCTTGCTTTGTGCGGGCATCACAACTTATTCGCCCTTGAAGTTTTCTAAGATTAAAGAGGGTTCTAAGGTGGGCGTGGCTGGCTTTGGGGGGCTAGGGCACATGGCACTCAAATACGCATTGGCTATGGGAGCAGAGGTGAGCGTTTTTGGTCGCAATGAGAGCAAAAAAGAGTTAGCTTTGAGCTTGGGAGCCAAACATTACTATAGTGCGGTTAAAGACGCTAAGGGCGCTAACTTGGATCTCATCATCTCCACCATCCCCACGCCCTATAATCTCGTGGATTATGTGCGTTGCTTGGCTTACAATGGGGAGTTAGCCATTGTGGGCTTGCCTCCCCATGACCAAATACCCAGTATCAACGCCAGCGATTTAGTCGTCAAACAGCCCAATAAAAAAGTACTATGGCTCGCTGATTGGTGGGATCAAAGAAACCCAAGAGATGATGGATTTTTCCATTCTGCATGGCATTTATCCAGAGATTGAATTAGTGACGGGCAAAGACATCGATCAGGTCTATTACAACCTCACACACTCTAATGCACGCTTTAGATATGTCATTGACATGAAAAAGTCTTTGGGTTAAAAGCCTAACTAGCGATTAATCAAACCCAAAGAGGTGCACTTGTCAAAAACCCAGCCGATGTGTGGGAGATTGTGCTTAGAGATTGGGAGTGTCAAGTTATGGCGTTTATAAAGCAAAGTCTATAATCTCTCAAGGGCGCAACACTCCAGCCATGCCCTTGATCTTGATAGGGATTGAGCCTTGATTTGAAAAATACGCTTGCAAGAAGGGGATCTTACCACTTATGAAAGAATGGAAGTTTTGGGTTTTGATCGTGTTGTGGTAGAAAAAATCCAAGAGGGAGTTTATTCTATTGATATTAGACCACTGGGCAGTTATGAGAATTTTATTCAGAATTGTATGGGTGTGGAGTTAGACCGCTTAAAATAGCTCATTGCGCAGGCATAATCCAAATCTTAAAATGCAAGGCTGACTTTTCTAGCGATCATGGATTTTGCCGTGCCGGGGGGTCCATACAAGAAAATCGCTTTACCGGCAAACATCGCCAACAACACCAAGCGCACGCATTCCTCACGCTCGAATAAATCTTTTTCTAACTCTGCGATGAGGTTTTTAACTCTGCTTTTGTAAGACATGGGGTCTCCTTGTAAAAAAGGGGTATTATAGCGTAGCTGGGCTTGGGGTTACAACTCGTCTTCGGGCAAAATCTTAGACCAGTTTTTGATGAAGCGTAAAAAGGGGGAGGTGTTGGGGGGTTTGGTGTGGCGGATCACCTGCCCGCCCTCCACGCCCTCCCACACCAAATGCTGGCGTAATTTGCGCTTTTCTAGCACTAGATGCCAGCTTTCTTGCATTTGTTCTTGCATCAAGCTTTGTAGGTGCGCAGCAAAGGTAGGGTTATCAAAGATCACCACCGATTCGGTGTTGATTTGGGCTGATCGCGCATCTAGGTTGAAACTGCCAATCCAAGTTTTACGCCCATCAAAAATGAGAATCTTGCTGTGCAAAGAGTTTTTCAAACGCCCCTTAATTTTGTATTTAATGCCCTTAGAGGTGTATTTGACATATTTAAAAAAGTCGTTCTTGGTTTCATAGACATTCGCCCCCGCCTTGACCAATTTTTTTGGCATAACGCTCCCATGCGCCATAAACCACGATCGCATCGGTGGAGGATAGTGAGTTAGTTAAAATGTTGAGCTCTAAGCCCTCTTTGAGTTTTTTTTTAAATGTTTTGAGCAGGGCATGCCCGGGGATGAGATAGGATGAGGCGATGTAAAGGGAGTTGGTCGTGTGGGCTAGAATATTGCCAAGGGCTTGCTTGATAGGGGAATAGGGGGCTGGGACATTGATCTTAGAGGGGTTATCGGCAATAAAAGAGGCGGTGCCATAGTAGGCGGTGTTTTTTTGGTGGATAAAATCTTGGATAAAATCTTGCACCTCTTGGTTGTAATTTTGTTGATCGGGGGGGTGCAGGATTTTAGAGAGGGTGTGCGCATAGGTTTTGGCGTATTTTTTGAGTTTGTGGTGGCTGGGTAATAAATTGGCTGGGATCGCGCTTTTGTAGTTCCAATATTTTAAAAAGCTCCTTTTAGCCTCTAAACCCACCTCGCCCAAGAATAGCGCATCGATGTCTAAAAAATTCTCTTCTAAATCATTGTCAAAATAGACATCGGCGATATTGCGCCCCCCAATCACCAACGCCACATTATCCACGATGAATAATTTATTGTGCATGCGTTTTTTGATGCGATCGTAGCTGACCATCATCTCCAAATAGCGCAAACCCCTATGGCGCACCCGGTAAGGGTTAAAGATTTTGACATCAATATTAGGGTGGGTGTTGAGCATGATAATATCAGACATATCTGAGTCTAGCCCGTTATCATCAATGAGCAAGCGCACCTTCACGCCCCGATTAGCCGCCTTGTAAAGCTCAGACATCATCACTCTTGAAGAGATGTCGTTTTTATAGATGTAGGTTTGGATGTCAATATTATGGGTTGCCATGCGGATCAGGGCGATGCGTTGTAAAAGCGCGCTTTTGCCATCGAGTAATAAAAACCCCAAACTTTTAGAGCGATCGCGCTCCAAGATGGCTGCGTAAGGCTGGGCGATGGGGGTTTGTAGGGGGTTGTAGAGCTCTAGGGAGTAGGTGGGGTAGGTGCTATTTTTTTTTGACAATGGTGGAGAGACAGCCTGAAAACAATAGGGCACAAAGAAGCCAAACAACGCGAAACGCCAGCATCCGCGTTTAAACTCCAAGCTAATCCAAATCTGTCTTTTTAGGCAAGCATAAAGAAGCCACAAACATAGCAGCCATGATCACAGCCACATAGACAAAAAAGCCATTTTCTATATGCGCACTTTTAAATTTCAAGGCGACATAGGGGGCTGTGCCCCCAAATATGGCATTCCCAATGGCAAAACTAAAGCCCGTGCCCAGCGCGCGCACATGTTCGGGGAAAAGCTTGGCTTTGAAAATGCCCGCCACAGAGGTGTAAAAACTCAAAATCACAAACAAGCCCACCACGCCCATAAAGATCACCCCGGGCTGGTGGGCATGGTGTTTTAGCAGATTAAAGAGCGGATAAATCCCCACAAAGGCTAAAACCGAAAAGAGCGTTACGGCATGTTTGTGCCCGATTTTATCCCCAATGTAGCCAAAAAGGGGCTGAATCAACATCAAAATCGCCAATGCCAATTAAAAAAATATCATTCACAGCGCTTTTAGCCATCCCAGCATTTTCAACAAAGGTTTTAGCATAAGTGGTGATGGTGTAAAAGGCTAGCGAGCCCCCAGCCGTGATCACCATCACAATGATAAAGGCGCGCCAATGGGGGATCAACGCCTTGATCGTGCCCCGATCGCTGTGTTCTTCTAGTTTGCTAGAACTCTCATCCATCACCTTACGCATAAAGAGCGAGCCTAGTGCCAACACCCCGCCCAACACAAAGAGAAACCGCCACGCATAGGCACTCATTTGCTCAACACTGAAAAATAAGAGCAAAATAGCAATGCTCGCCACGGCTAAGAATTGCCCCCCAATGAGGGTAACATACTGGAAGGAGGAGTAAAACCCGCGTTTGCCCGGGGTGGCTAGTTCGGCTAAATAGGTCGCCACAATGCCATATTCCCCGCCCACGCTCAAACCCTGAATGAGGCGCGCTAAGAGCAATAATAAAATCGCCCAATCGCCTACAACATCTTTACTGGGCAGGGCGGCAATCATAAAAGAGCCTAAAGCCATCATGATCACAGAAAGCACCATCGAGCGTTTGCGCCCGATCTTATCAGCTAGAGAGCCAAAAATCCACGATCCTAAGGGGCGCACAAAAAAGCCGGCTGCAAAAATCCCAAAAACTTGGATTTGCTGGATAATGGGATTGGAGGACTCGCTGAAGGCATGGGCAAAATAAGCCGCACTGAAAGCATAGATATAAAAGTCAAACCACTCGACTAGATTCCCGCTACTAGCGGCAAAAATGGACTTGATTTTTTTGGGCGCGTGTGAGTTCTGCCATTAGCGTTTCCACAAACCCTTAGCCTTGTCAATCAGGCTAGGTTTTTGCTTTTTGGCAAAACGCCTAAGCGTGGCTAAAAAGTGGTGCCACTCATGGATTTCCATCGCTGGGATCGCCCCGGCATAATTGGTGTGGGGGGGTAAATCCTTGCCCACGGCTCCCTTGCCCCCAATTTGGGTGAATTCCCCAATGTGCATATGCCCCCCCGTGCCCACCTGCCCGCCTAAAACCACATTGCGCCCCATCGTGGTCGAACCTGAAAGCCCCACCTGAGAAACGATGATCGAATGCTCGCCTAGCACGCAATTATGCCCGATTTGAACCAAATTATCGATTTTGACTCCCTCTTTAATGTGGGTTTCCCCAAAGACGGCGCGATCGATGGTGGTGTTCGCCCCGATTTCGACATGGTCATCGATGCGCACGATCCCGGTGTGCTCGATTTTGACATGCTTGCCCTCTGCTGTGTGGGCATAGCCAAAACCATCGCTCCCAATCACGCTATTAGCATGGATATGAACATGGTCGCCAATGAGGGTATTTTGATAAATGGTAACATTGGGGTAAATCTTGCAATGCGCGCCAATTTTGACTCCATCGCCCACCACCACATTAGCCATTAAAACGCTCCCCTCGCCAATCTCCACATCTTCGCCTAGCACCACCCCGGGCATTAAAACCACGCCCTCAGCCAATTTGGGGGGGGTGGGGCTCAATGGGGCGGGCAAACATCGCGCGCTTGAAAGCGTCTGAAACCTGCGCAAAGGCTAAATGGGGGTTTGGGCTAATAAGAGCTAGGCTACTTGCGGGCACTTTGCTGGCAAACTCCGCACGGATAAAGATCGCCCCAGCTTTGGTGTCTTTGAGCTTTTTTAAATAGGATTTTTGATCCACATAACTTAAATGGTTGGGGGTGGCCACCTCTAGGGGGGCAATCCCAGCCACCTCAAAATCCTTAAAATTTTGGGGCTTGCTAACCTCCAATTTGTAGGTTTGCAATAATGTATCTAGGGTCATACTAACTCCTTACCAGCACTAATTTTAATGATCTCTAACAAGGAATCCAAATCCAAGCATGCCTTACCCACCAGCACGCCATCCACCTCGGCTAAGTCTAAAATCGCGGCAGCATTGCTTGTCTGCACACTCCCGCCATAGACCATCAAAGGGATGGTGCGCCCTGCTTGGCGCAAACCTGCCTTAAGGGCACACAAAGTGCTAGCAATATCACTACTCTGCGCGCTCACGCCCGTGCCAATCGCCCAAATGGGCTCGTAAGCCACGATGAGTTTAGGATAATCTAGGTCGATCCCCTCAAGCTGGTTTAACAAGTGCGTAACAAGTGCTTTTTCTCCTTGTTCTCTTAGTTGCAAGGACTCGCCGATGCAAAAGATGATTTGGAAATGGTGGGATTTAAAAAAGTGGAATTTTTCGGCACAAAAAGAATCGCTCTCTAACAAACGCCTCTCACTATGCCCGATGAGCACGCTTTTAATGTGTCTTTTTTGCAGGGCTTGCAGGGTAACCTCGCCAGTGAATGCCCCCTCTAGGGCGGGGTAGGCATTTTGTGCCCCCAAAGCAAAATGCGCATATGCATGCTGGACTTGCCCTAATTCTAAAATGGGGGGGAGGAGCGTTACATAGGGGGCTAGCTTGGCATCCAAAGCACTATCTAGGCGCTCTAAATAGGGCAACAAATCGATCGCATAAGATTTAAAATTAGCCAAAACATACTTCAAAGCACTCTCCTAGTAAAAATCCATGATAAATCCATGATCTAGTTTTTACTATCTTAGCAAAAGATGGCAAAGATAACTGAAAAATACCATAATTTTGCTATCATTTTGTGAAAATTTGAGGAGAGCGCATGCAACAAGAGGAGATCATAGAGGGCTACTACGGGGTTACTACGGAGCGTAAGAAAAGTGGAGTCTATGCCAAGTTGGATTTTTGGCAGAGCGCAACCGGATTGATTTTAGCCCTATTTATGATCGCACACATGTTCTTTGTGAGTAGCATTTTGATCAGCGATCGTGCGATGTATGCGGTAACCAAGTTTTTTGAGGGGAGCTTGTTTATCAAGGCGGGCGAGCCTGCTATCGTGAGTGCGGTAGCTGCCGGGGTGATCGTGATCTTGGTCGTGCATGCCTTTTTGGCACTCAGGAAGTTTCCTATTAATTACCGCCAATACAAGATTTTCAAAACCCATAAGCACTTAATGAAACATGGCGACACCACGCTGTGGTTTATACAGGTGGGCACAGGCTTTGCGATGTTCTTTCTAGCTAGCGTGCATTTATTTGTCATGCTCACTGCACCCCATAGCATCGGACCGCATGCCTCCTCTTATCGCTTTGTCAGCCAGCATTTTTGGTTGCTCTATATCTTCCTACTCTTTGCTGTGGAATTGCATGGCTCTATTGGGCTCTATCGCTTGGCGATCAAATGGGGGTGGTTTAAGAATTTGGGTATTGAGGGCTTGAGAAAGGCTAAGTGGAGCATGAGCGTGTTTTTCATCGTATTGGGCTTACTCACTTATGGGGCTTATGTCAAAAAAGGACTTAGCCAAAAAAAGTCAGGGCATCAATAGTATGCAACAAGCAATCCAGCTAGACGAACAACTGCACAAGGAAGGAAAAGAATGAATATAGTGTATTGCGATGCGTTGGTGGTGGGTGGCGGTTTGGCGGGTTTGCGCGCCAGCATTGCGTGCAAACAGCGGGGGTTACACACTATCGTGCTCTCTTTAGTGCCTGTAAGGCGTTCCCACTCAGCAGCTGCACAAGGGGGCATGCAGGCTAGTTTGGGCAATGCTAAGATGAGTGAAGGGGATAATGAAGACCTGCATTTTTTGGGACACGGTGAAGGGGAGCGACTGGGGTTGCGATCAGCAAGTGGCTAGAATGTTTGTGACCACCGCCCCCAAAGCCATTAGAGAGCTAGCTAGCTGGGGGGTGCCTTGGACGCGCATTAAAAAGGGGGATCGCAAGGCCGTGATCAATGGCGAGCATGTTACCATCACAGAGCGAGAGGATCGGCACGGCTATATCCAAAGCCGCGACTTTGGGGGCACTAAAAAGTGGCGCACTTGCTTTACGGCCGATGCGACCGGGCATACCATGCTCTATGCGGTGGCTAATGAAGCCTTGCACCACCAAGTGGATATTCAGGATCGCAAAGAGGTTTTAACTCTGATCCACCATGAGGGTGTGTGCTATGGAGCTGTGGTGCGCGATCTCATCACCGGGGAATTGAGTGCCTATGTGTCTAAGGGCACGCTTTTAGCTACGGGGGGTTATGGGCGGGTCTATAAGCACACGACAAATGCGGTGATTTGCGATGGCGCAGGGATTGCCAGCGCGCTAGAAACGGGGGTAGCTAAACTGGGCAACATGGAAGCGGTGCAATTCCACCCTACAGCCTTAGTGCCCAGCGGGATTTTGATGACAGAGGGGTGTCGGGGCGATGGGGGGATTTTGCGCGATAAATTTGGGCGGCGTTTCATGCCTGCTTATGAACCCGAAAAGAAAGAATTAGCTAGTCGGGATGTGGTGAGTCGGCGCATTTTAGAGCACATTAAAAAGGGCTATGGCGCGCCTTCGCCCTATGGCGATCACGTGTGGTTGGACATTGCTATTTTAGGTCGCGAGCATGTAGAAAAAAATCTTAGAGATGTGCACGACATCGCCCATACCTTTGCAGGCATTGATGCGGCGGATGATAGCATAGAGAGCGACACAAACTTGAAAGACATGCCCAAAGATGAGCCTCAATTTGGCGAGGGTGCGCCCAAACAAAAGGGCTGGGTGCCTATTAAACCCATGCAACACTACTCTATGGGGGGCTTGCGCACCAATTACAAGGGAGAGAGTCATCTAAAGGGGCTCTTTTGTGCGGGCGAGGCAGCGTGTTGGGATTTGCATGGGTTTAACCGCCTAGGGGGTAACTCGGTGAGCGAGGCGGTGGTTGCTGGGATGATCATCGGGGATTACTTCGCCCAGCACTGCGCACAAGCGAGCATCGACATCAACACCCAGATCGCCCAAAGCTTCATCAAGCGCACAGAAGAGCATTTGCAAGGTCTCTTGCACAATGAGGGCAAGGAAGATGTGTATGTGATTAGGGAGCGCATGCGCGAGATCATGGACGAAAAAGTGGGGGTCTTTAGAGAGGGTGCGATCCTAGAGGAGGCCGTGCATGAATTAGAGGAACTCTATAAGCGCGCCCAGCACATCCATGTGAAGAACAAGAAAACCCATAACAACCCCGAGCTAGAAGACGCTTACCGCACCCAAAAAATGCTCAAGCTAGCGCTGTGCATTGCCAAAGGCGCGCTGGATCGCACCGAGAGCCGTGGGGCGCACACGCGCATCGATCACCCCAAAAGAGATGATGCCAACTGGTTAAAACGCACTCTAGCCAGTTGGGAAGACCCCGCCCAAACTTTACCCACCCTAACCTATGAGGACCTAGATATTATGACCATGGAAATTAGCCCTGATTTTAGGGGGTATGGAGCTAAGGGCAATTTCATTCCCCACCCGCTCAAGGAGCAACGCGATGCGCAGATTGCCAAAATTACAGAAGAGATCAAAGCGCGCGGAGGGGATCGCTATGCTTTGCAAGAAGCCCTCATGCCCTTTGATTTACAGCCCCAGTACAAAGCCCGCAACATTAGACTAGGAGATCTATAATGAGTCGCACCATCACCATTAAAGCCCTAAAATTTGACCCCCAGAGCGCGGTGTCTAAACCCCATTTTAAAGAGTATCAGCTACAAGAAATCCCCTCGATGACTCTTTTTATCGCGTTGGGCATCATCCGCGAAACTTTAGACCCCGATCTGAGTTTTGATTTTGTCTGCCGTGCGGGGATTTGTGGGAGCTGTGCGATGATGGTCAATGGCCGCCCCCGTTTGGCATGTAAGACCCTCACTTCTAGTTTTCAAGAGGACACGATCACGCTCATGCCCATGCCCTCTTTTCCCTTGATCAAGGATTTGAGTGTGAATACCGGTGAGTGGTTTTTTAGCATGACCAAGCGTGTGGAGAGTTGGGCGCACCACCGCAAGGAAGTGGATATTACCCAGCCTGAAGAGCGCATTGACCCAGATGAAGCTCAAGAAGTCTTTGAGCTGGATCGCTGTATTGAGTGTGGGTGTTGCATTGCCGCTTGTGGGACAAAGCTGATGCGTGAAAACTTTATTGGTGCTGCCGGGCTAAACCGCGCGATGCGCTTTTTGATTGACTCCCATGACGAACGCAGTGATGAGGATTTTTACGAATTAGTGGGCGATGACGATGGGATTTTTGGTTGCATGAGCTTGATTGGTTGCCATGACACCTGCCCTAAGGAAATCCCTCTGCAGGATAGTTTAGCCCAGCTGAGAAACCGCATGGTGAAGGTGGGGCGTAGCCGGTAATAGGGCTGGTTTCTACTCGCCCCTGCCGGTGGGGCGAATCTTTGCTTGCTTGTCTTGCAATCACGACAAAACCTAGACCCACAAAAACCCAACAATCAAAAATCTAAGAGGATTATTTTTTTTAAACATCTCTAACACCTAAGCAAGAGAGTCCTGTGCCTTTTCCCTAGACAAACAAATGCCAAGGGCAATTCTCTAAGAAAGGAGGTGATCCAACCGCAGGTTCACCTACGGTTACCTTGTTACGACTTCACCCCAGTCGCTGTGTGTGCCGTGGGCAGTAGCTACTTTAGCATCCTGA
>CAGP01000122.1 GCA_000263275.1 Helicobacter bizzozeronii CCUG 35545
TTGTAAAAACACTTCCCCACACAAATAGACATGGTTGCAATGGAATTGGGTATGTGTGTCATAGATGATATTGCCTAAAAATTGCGCCAAAGAGTCGAGGATACCAAAGCACATGGTGGGTGCGTCCGTGCCCCCTAAGACATAACTCATCGCACTTCTAAGCGTGGGGGCGGGGTTGAGATTGGGGGGGTCTTTAGCCAGTTTAAAATCAACATAGGGTCCCTTGGTGCGTAAAAAGCTTTTGGCTTGATTGAAGAGCACATAGGGGTCATGCGCCTCACTCATGCCCAAAACTTGGAGCAAACCAGCTAGGAAGTCCAAGAGATTATGGCTTGGCTCTGTGGTGGGGCTTTGTTCTAGGCGGGCGCATAACTCCGGGTAGGCTTTTTGGTAATTGGCATAGAGCTTACGCCCCTTGGCATTTTTCTGCACTTCTTGGAGCAACGTGCTAGGAGAGGTGGGCACTTGCCAGCGTAATAATTCTTTATACACCCCATCATAGACCCAACAGCAAGTGGGGCGTTCAAAATTCAAATACAAGACTAAGTGGGGCTCTTTAGGGGCTTCTTGACGCACAAATTCTAAGGTGGGGTTGGCATGTGTGCGGGCATGGGGCAATAAGAGTCCATTTTTGGCAACGCTGAAAACTTGATCAGGGAAACTCGGGGCTTTTGTGGTGTAGCTCAAATGCGGGGTATTTGGGTTGGGTGCCATGAACAAATAAGAGATATCCCGCTTGAGCCCCAAATGTGCCAAGAGGGCAAGCCCAAAGTCATAGGGTAATTGGGCGTAAATCTCTAGACTCTTAAAATCAGATACAAAGACTTCTTTGAGGGTCGCTACAAGTTGGGGCTTCTCTAGCGTGCAAAGTGCCTGTGCGCTTCTTGAATCCAAACGGGTTAAAGAGAGGACGCTTGCCAAATCCATAAAGAGCACGCTGGAGTTTTCTAGGGGGGTGCAAGAGAGGGTGTAAATCCCCCTAGAGGTCTTTACGATCACATGTTGTTTTTGCTGGAGGCGATCTAAAATATCGTGAAAGGCGTGCGTGATTTCTGCAGAATCCAAACAGGGTTTTTGCTCATAAATGACTTCTCCAATCCCATCTAAATTGCCTTGCTCTAGGGCATGGCGTTCCTCTAGCACATCTATAGGGGGGGCAATTTTGGGGGAGGCGTTAAACTCTGGGGTTTCCCCGGTTACCTCCACGCCCACAAATTTAAAACTGAGTGCTAGGGGCAGGTGTTGGCTTAAAAAAATCAGCAAAGCTTTGGGCTTGCTCTAGCGTGGCTTGCAAGTAGAAAGCCTCTGGGGCTATGGCATAGGACAAGCCTTGTGCGTGTGCATGCGCACTTAAAAAAATCCAGCAACAACGCCCCCACTTGTGTGCCTAATTCCCCAACCGATTCAAATTTAAACACGAAGTTTTCCATTTAGATCATCCTATAAGAAGTTTGGGTAATTGCCTCTAGGCTCTTGATTGTGGATTTGGGAGTAGTGCTCACGCCCCATTGTGCTAAAATTTCCAAAGCCTTTTGTATGGCTAGGTGTGCCCCCTTGAGCATGGAAGGGCTGAGATCAAAGCTGGTATTTTCTTGCAAAATGGAGGGGACTAGACCGATGATGGTGGTGGGAGGCAAATCGCCCATCAAGGCGGTAAGCTTCAAAGTTTGCAACATCTCCACTTCATGCGCGCTCCCCGCCCAAGTGATGTCTTGGGGGATTTGTTGGAAGTCAAAACAATAGAGATCGCCCACTTGCGCCCCCGCCACGCTCACACAATCCAAAAGCAAGAGGCGATCGCATTCCACAATCCAAGGGATTAACGCCTGCGCCATAGTCCCCCCGTCCATGCATTCCACATCGTGTGTGCCCCCAAAGCGGTAATTACACGCCAAGAAGTTAGCCAAATGCACCCCCACCCCCTCATCGCCCAATAAAATATTGCCAATGCCCAAGATCAGGATTTTCATCGATCCTTGACATAACGCATGCCACTAATCATGCTATCAGCCCCCCCATCGGGGAACCTGATGGAGTGGAAAACCACCATATAAACATGCACGGGCACAAAGAGGATAATCCCCCAAGTGGCAAGGTGGTGGATATAACGCACATTGGAAAGCCCCCCACACAACACCTCAAACCACTTAAACAAGGGGGCTAAAAACGCGCCTAAGCCATTGTGATACACATTGTAGTAAAGCACCACCCCGCTTAGAGAAATGAGGACCAACAAGATACACAAACCCAAATAGGCAATGAATTGGAGGGGATTGTAAGCCCCTGCGCCACCCTGTGCCTTGCCGATCCAAAAATACACCTTGAGTTGCTTGATCCACGCATTTAGACTCCCTATATTTTTAGCCGATGCACGTTCTGCCCGACTTTTGCGATCAAAAAAGAAGAGATAACACCTAAAAAGAGAGATGGCAATGAGGATGAAGCCCAACATGATATGCACGCTGCGGATATAGGCTTGCAAAAAATACATGCCACTATAAACACTGGAGTTGGGCTGTAAAAAGGGATAGGCGATGTAAAACCCACTCCCCAACTAAAAAAAAAGATGGCAAAGGCACGCATCCAGTGAAACAAACGCACAAAGCCGGAAAACTCTTGGTAGGCGTGGTAACTATTCTTTGGCATGGTGTGCCCCCTTGATAAAACTGGGTTGGACTTTAAATTCCCCTAACTGAGTCCCTTTTAAATCCATCACATGCACCGAGCATGCAATGCAGGGATCAAAGGAGTGGATTGTGCGGATGATCTCTAGGGGTTGGGTTAAATCCGCAATTTTTAGTGCCAATCAAGCTCATCTCATAGGGTCCCCTTTGCCCCTGAGCATCTCTAGCCCCCCCATTCCAAGTAGAGGGGACGACCGCTTGGTAATTGGCGACCACCCCATTTTTGATCCGCACCCAGTGGCTCAACATGCCTCTTGGCACTTGCCCGATATAACGCCCCTTGTATTCTTTGTTTTTGTCGATCACATAGGGTGTGCATGTGCTCTGATCGGATTTGAGGTTCTCCACCAAAGAATCCCAAGTTTGCAAGCCATTTTCGACTAAAATCTTGGACTCTAAGCAACGCGCGGCGGTGCGCCCCAAAGTGCTGAAAATCGCCTCGATGGGTAATTGGGTGTCTTTTAAGAATTGGTGGGCGACTTTGGTTGTGTGGGGATTTTTAGCCGCTAACCCTATAACTAGGGATGCCAAAGGCCCCACCTCCATAGGCAAGCCATTATAGCGGGGGGATTTGATCCAAGAGTATTTGCCCTGCGTGTCCAAAACCTTACTGGCGGTCATTTTACCATCTGACCCCACACTCTGCCCCTCTTTAAAGCCGGTATAATGGGGGGTGGTCTCCCCATCATAGGGGTGTAAAGCCACGGCATCATGATCATATTGATACCATGAATGCGTAACCTCCTCTTTGATGAGGTTTTCATCAATGGGGTGCAAAGTGCCCAAATCCCCATTGAGCACCACCCCAGAGCTCAACAAATACTTGCCCCGGCTCAATAAAATCTCCTCATGGGCGATGAAATTTTTAAGCCCACAGCCTTTGAGCACGCTGTCCTCTTGATTGAACATGCTAGCTGCCATCACAATATCCGGATAATAAGCCCGTTGCACAAAATCTTTTACGATCTCAAATTTGCTTTTCCATTCGCCCAAACGGGTGGGGTCTAGCACATCCATAACAGAAGTGATCCCGCCCACGGTCAAACTCTGCGGGTGGGGCTGTTTGGCCCCAAAAATGGCGGTCATCTTAGCTGCCTCTCTTTGGATACCCAGCAATCTCAAATAGTGGGAGAGCACAATGAGATTTTGCTCCGGGGTTAGATGGTAGGTTTTATGCCCATAATAGCCATTGGCAAAGGGACCCAACGCCCCCTGTTTGGCAAAATCCCCCACGCGTTTTTGCACTTCTTTAAGCTCATCCTCCCCCGTGCCCAAAGGGTAATCGCTGTATTGGAAGGCAATTTGGCTAGCCTTTTTGGGGTCGGCTTTGAGCGCGCCCAGCAGATCGCACCAATCCAGCCCATGCAAGGTGTAAAAATGCACCACATGGTCGTGCAACAAGAGCGCAATATTCATCAAGGAACGCACCAACTGGGCGTTATAAGGGGGCACAATCCCCAAAGCGTCCTCAACTGCACTAATGCCCGCTTTGTAATGCGAATAAGTGCAGACTCCACAAATGCGTTGGGCGATAAAGCCCGCATCGCGTGGGTCGCGGTTTTTAATGATGGTTTCTAGCCCCCTAAAGAGGGTGGAAGAAGAAAACGCATCGGTGATCACATTGTGATCATCTACGATCACCTCAATGCGCAAATGCCCCTCAATGCGGGTGATGGGATCGACAATGATTTTCTTAGCCATGCGAACTCCTTGTTGCATCTCCATCGGATTGATCTTTATTTTTGGCTAATCCTGAGATCACCGCATGCATCGCAATGCCAATTGCACTAGCACTCAGAGCCACAATGCCCACGCTATCTGCCACCCTATCAGCCCCCACCCCCCCAAAAGCACTGGTAAGAGGCGTGATCAAGCGGTTTGAGATGGGTTCTTCAAAAGGGCTCATGGTGTCCCAAAAATTGGGTTCAGAGCACCCAATACAGCCATGCCCAGCCCCAATAGGCCAATTTGTATGGGAGTTAAAACGCAACTTGGAGCAATTATTAAATGTATAAGGTCCCTTGCAACCCACTTTGTAAAGACAAAAGCCATTTTTGGCATTCTCATCCCCAAAATGCTGGACAAACTCGCCCGCATCAAAATGCCCTCTGCGTTCGCATTGGTCGTGTATCCGGTGCCCATAAGCCCAAGTGGGGCGGTTATAGGCGTCTAATCTGGGGGCTGTGCCAAACATGAGCAAATAGAGCACATTGCCCACAATGTTTTTTTCACTAGGCGGACAGCCGGGCACATTGATAATGGGCTGGCTGATGATCTTGCTTAAAGCCTGTGCATTAGAGGGGTTGGGGTAAGCTGCTTGCACGCCCCCAAAGCTCGAACATGTCCCAATGGCTAAAATGGCTTTGGCATATTTGGCGGCATGGACACACTCTTGTGCCCCCGTGCGCCCCTCGCTCCCAATGGTTAAAAAATACTCTGTGCCTTGGGGAATCCCCCCCTCCACCAGCAAAATATAGTTCCCCTTGTGCTTTTGGATCGCTTGTTCCAAGTTGTGCTCTGCTTGGTGTCCGCTAGCCACCATAATCGTCTCGTGGTATTCTAGGTTGATGTAATCAAAGATCACGCTATCAATGCTGGGGTCTTCGCTCCTAAGGAGACTTTCACTACACCCTGTGCATTCTGCCATGTGTAGCCAAATGACTGGGAGGCGATTGGCCATCTCAACAGCTTTAGCGGTTAAGGGCACAAAGCTAGCCGGTAGGGCTAAAGTGGCTGTCATGGCACTCACCCACTTCATAAAGTCGCGTCTTTCCAAGCCCTGCTTGGCTAATTCCTCATGGATATTTTTATCAGGGCGGTTAGCCTCCAAATTCGTGAGCGTTTCGAGCCGCTGCGAAATCTGATCAAAGAGAGTGCGTTCATGGGAGTCTTGCATGGAACTTCCTTTCGTTGAGATAACCTTAATTATACTCTAGCTAAGACACGCAACCCTTAACTTTCTAAAATAGCACAAAAATGACCATCAAATACAACATCAAATCCAAACGGGGTTTAGCGGTGGAGAAGTTGCTGGCGCGTCTGATATATTAGAATCGGGCGGAACTGCCATTAAGCCCTCTGACTTGCAGATTAATACCCCACCCACATGGCAGTGCGTTAAACCCCGCAAGCAAGAATGCCAAATCCTTGCTTGAACCCCCTTGTAGAGACTTTCAACCAATCTACAAGCCCAAGTTAGGGTTTGGGCATGGGCATCTTGCCCAAAAGGGTAAGGAAGCCTCAAAGATTATCCACTCTCAAGGCTTTACTAAAGGCGAGACTCTGCCTTTAAACCTTAAAGAGAATAGTAGCATAGATGGGTTTAACAAAAGAAAGTCCCCCAAGTGCTTAAAAATCCCCCATAACCGCAAGCAATCTCGTGGTTGTGGCTTTTGCTTTTGGTGTGCGTTTTTGTAAAATGTCTATAGGAGCATCACAAATCCCCCAAAGGGGCAATCCCAATCCCCAATCCAAGAGTGCAGATCATGCAATACCCAAATTTTTTGCTAGAATTATGCCAGTTTTTGCAAAAGCCCTATTCGCCCTTTTTTAGATGCGATGTGGGTGGTTCTCTTGTATTTATGTTTAAGGTTGTTGTATGCAAAACAT
>CAGP01000123.1 GCA_000263275.1 Helicobacter bizzozeronii CCUG 35545
TTTGGCTGATAACTACGATGACTCTATTTTTAGATTTAACCCCATAAAAAGTGAAAAGAGGTCCATTAACATGGTGCTTTTTGAATGTATTGTCCATCTTTGTAAGCAAATGGAGAATGAGCGGATTAGTTTAGAGGCAATTAACCAGCTAAAAGACAGATTGAGAGATAAGTTTGATCGCCCTAATGAGCAACTGCTGGATGTGGATAGTGTGGAGAATCTCCGCTTTAGGTTTGATGAAATTGACAAGATACTGGAGAGAAAGAGAACATGATTGAGCGTATTGAAAATTAAAAATTTTAAATGTATCCGCAAGGAGGTATTTGATCTAAAACCACTGACTTGTTTTATGGGCACCAACTCTGTGGGCAAGTCTAGTGTGTTACAGACTATTCTGTTGGCTTCTTATATTTCTGCCAGGTTTTCTAAAAAGAACTTGTCTATGAATGTCCTTTTGGAGGAAGCTGTAGAGTTTTTGCTAGACTACGATAAAGTCAAAAATCTTAGTTTGCGTGAAGATCGTGTCCAGTTAGACTTTTGTTATAAGAAGGATGAAAATAAGCCATCGCACGCTAGATTGACATGCAGCAAAGAGAAAGAATGGGACTTTACAAAGACTCCTTTAACCTTAGAGCTTGAACAGAATCTTTTTTTATCTCTGGGCTAATCGGATAGGACCACAAGATGAGGTGAGACGACAGAAGTTTTTTAAGTTTGACATCGATGGGAAGCATGCCTTTGCCTATTTGCATGATAGACGCTCTGATAGGGTAGATGATCCTATCGACGGTCTTGCAGACAAGTTTGAAGATGTTGTCAATAAATGTCTGCGATGGATTTTAGATATCGATCTAGAGCTCCTCACTACAGACATTGGAGACTTCAAAAATAATATCCAGGTTGGTTTCCAATTTAAGGACCTCGAATCCGGACTTGCTGAGGATAAAAATGTTTTATCGCCTTTTAATGTAGGTTCTGGCGTAAGTTATTTGGCTAAAATTCTCATCATAGCCCTCTCGCTTAAAGAAAATGACATCTTTATCATCGAAAATCCGGAAATTCACCTACACCCTAAAGCCATTGCTAATTTAGCGAGTTTCTTCTCCCGTCTCGTTTCTAACAAGAGAGTCCAACTTATCATCGAAACCCATTCGGCTTATTTTCTGCACAGACTCCGCTATGAGGTCTATAAATACCATAGACAAGATTTACAGGATGTTACTGGGTATTGCTTGAGCAAAGATGATGTGCGTTTCTTTTATAAAGATCAACAGCATAGGGAATTTAAACTTATTGATATCGATGCTAACGGGAGTCCAATCGATTCGAGTGGGAAATCAATTCGTTTCCCTACCGGTTTTTTAGATGTGAGCGTGCAGGAATTGTTGGAAATGATGTGAAGCAGCGAGGTATCCGGATCGTGAATCGAGGAGAAGAGAGGTCGATTGAGTCAAAAAAGGAGTATAAATACTCCATGTGCTGTGAATACGATCTGTATTGTTTGTTTAAGAATTTTGAGAAGGGAAAATTAACGGGTATAAAAGACATACAGATTGTAGAGAAATTACTTGGCTACTATAAACCTCCCAAACTTTTGCCTGTGATTCTTGGAGAGGAACTCAGAGGAGAATTTAATAAAGGGAAATGCAAGGAAGTGCTTGGTGAAGAATCCAGCTCGTGTCAGAATATGGGCGATGTGATATTGGGTACTACGAGTGGAGATAGTGAATATGTTTGTTACAACAGAGAAGAGGCGTTGCAACTTACTTTCTACAAGATTATTTTGTCGCAGAGTAAAAATAGTTTCCCCTATGTGAATATCAATAGCGACAATGTGATTGAAAGCAACTTAACAGGCACTCTCCACCCTACAAACCATGAAGGTAGGGAGAAGGTCAAAGCACACATCAGGGCATTGTTAGGATGTTGTAAGAAGAGTCTCTTAATCCATGATAATTACCTCCTAGCCAAAAAAGAGGGAATCTGGGACCATCATATTAAACCATTCTTCGAAGAATTGGTACCTCATACGGATATAACCATTTATCTAAGCTTTGACGAAAGAAAGAAAAATGAACTGGTGAGTTTCGAAGAGTTTAGGGATAAACTTACGGGAAATAAACCTATAGGGGAGAAAGGGATTTGCCAGAAATGGAAGGTTAAACTAGATGAAACAAATAGT
>CAGP01000124.1 GCA_000263275.1 Helicobacter bizzozeronii CCUG 35545
CATCAAACAGGGCATTTTGCAAGAGGAATGGCTCCACACCAAAGCGTATAAGGTGCATTAATGGGAACACTAGCTGAAATGACACAGAGGGCACTAAAGGTCCTTAAAGAAGGCGCAGATGAGGGGTTAGAGGGGCTTAACAAGCTCAATGAGGCTTTACCGGATGGGAGTCCCTTAAATTGGAAGCATCGCACCATACCAGGACATATATCTTATTCTCACAAGATTGGAGGATCGAGAGATTTTTCTCCCTTGCACTCAATATACTTGAGACAAACGGTTTGAGCAAGACACTTATTAAGAAACTCAGCACAAGCCACAATCCAAATTTAGAGCGTTTGCCATGCATGATACTAGGACAGCTTGGCAAAGATGATCGTTCCACAATTAGTGCGATGAACTTTTGCGCCACGCCATCGCTATAATTGAGGTGGGATGTAAGTATTTTGGTGGTAAGTTTGTGTTAATCGATTCTATCAATGTTGAAAAGGTTGTAAAATTTTATGAGCGGCATTTATTTAAAGCTCTGCCTATTGACAACGATGGGCTAATCAAGATGGTGTGCTTTTTTAATTAATCTCACTTTGTTTATCTGTTATCTGTGGCACGCTAAAAGTCTCCACAGCGATGGCGTGGCAAGTTCCCAAGCAAGGTTGTGAGCATCCGTTTTATGTGTTAGACTGAAATGGTTGTCCAACTCCTCCTTCTCCCCCCATAATGGGGACACTCGCAAAGCTCACTTTGGGTAATTTGCCCTGTGGGGCTTTATTGGTTTCATTTCTTTTCACACCATTTAGGTAACTCTCCATATGCGTGACATTTTGCAAACATTTTCTTCATGTTCGTAACCCTGGATACATCCCAATCATCCAAGGATTGGTTAAAATTTTTACAATCAGAAAACATAATTTCCATATTCACCACATTAGACACATCCCAGTTCTCTAAGGGTTGATTGAAATTTGTGGAGAAAAACATCCCTCTCATATTCGTAACTCCAAATACATCCCACTTGTCTAAGGGCTGATTGAAGGTTCTACAGCCATAAAACATCCAGCTCATATCTGTCACATTGGACACATCCCAACTTGAGATGTCGTGATTAAAGTGTTTTACACCTGCAAACATCCCCTTCATATTTTTCACACGGCTTACATCCCAAGTCTCCAATCCTTCAAAGTTTTGGCGTTCGAAATCTTCGTAGCCGAAAATCTGCACATCGCCATCTTCACTAATCTCTGCGTGTGAAAACACTAAACTCATATCCTCCACTCCACTCACATCAATCTCTCCTAAGTGGATATTCTCGTCCTTGACAAGCTCTTTGAGCTCCGCATTGGTTCTTGGGAAATAGCGTTTTTGTGTGGTTGCCATTGTTTATCCTTTTTTAAAAATTTTGTGGGCGGATAGCTTGTCGCTACCCTAAAGGCGTGCCCTAGTTAGGGCTTGAAAATCTTAAGATTAAGGCGTGTGGTGTGTACTGATGGTTTTGCCTTTTTCATCATAAGTTATGGTGTATTGCCCTTTTTTCACGGTTACAGAGTTAGCTGTAAAGCCTAGTAGTTTATCGCTCGGGCTCATAGCGTGCATATAAAGTGTTTTATTTTTCTCACCATAGACATGGAGCTGTTGCGATTTCACTTCTGCGTATGTAATTGCCATCATTTTCTCCTTAAATCATTTTTTAAAACTTCATTTCTCACACCAACCAAAACCCTTAGCTCTTAAGAGCTAGCCCTATTAAGGCAGCACAGACATAACCTCTCCTTTCTATGGGTTAGCTCTCTTGTGGCTCTAGTTTTAAAATCTCCACCTTGATGTATTCTTCTAAGCTCTTAGGGCTTATGACACTGTCAAAGGCCTGGAAGTTGTTTGTTCGCTCATATTTGCCTTAATCGCTCCGTGGTAAAGACTCAAGGCTTTTAAAAACTCTTGAAAATCGGGAGAGTTTTTAGACAACTCGCCTAGCATCGTGTGGTCTAAATTGTCTTTAAACCTTGCATTTAAAAGCACTTGGCTTTTTTGTCAAATCTTCAGTGTCTAACACAATCACGCCTATGCCAAAGCTTGCGTGCAATCGTTTGAGTAAATCCATTAAATCATTGTCTTGGGTGTTTAGCTTTTCAGCCACTAAATAGCCCTCATTAGCCCAAGAACTGTTGCTGATGGCTTGGAAGCAATGTTCTCGACAGTTGCTTAAATCCACTTGCTTTTTGAGTTCAAAAGAAAAGAGTTTTAAGGGCAAAATGTCAAAGTTCTCTACAAACTCACGCAAAGCAGGATCGAAGTTCTTATACGCAAAACTTGCTCCTACCATATCTGGATAAAGCCAAGAGTTTTTGCCTTGTTTGGCTTTGAGCGCACTTTCGTGTTTAATGGTCTTGGTGTGTGCGCCCCATTTGTGTTGGACAAAGTAGGCTAGTAGGGGGTGCAATGTGCGTTCGTGGTGGGTTTCTGTTTTACAAGAAGTTGAAGAGCTTGTTTGGGTTGTGCTCTCAACTACATTGTCCGCATATTCTTTAAGGGCAATGCTGATGGGTTTGCCCTCCACTTGCACAAAAGGCACTTCCTCCTTGTTCTTTAAAGCCTTATACGCAGGGAAGTAAGTCAAATGCTCGGCTGTGCTAAACATTTTATCGATCTTGTGTGCTTTATGGAGTTCTTGCGCCCTTGTGTAAAGATCGTAAATCGACACGGGAGCTTTGGCTTCTTTGAGCACAGCTAGAACAATTTCTAGGTAGTCTTGTTTCATAGGTTTTCCTTATTCTCCTTAGAAAAGTAGACATTTGTTGTAGTTTTTGTAATACTGACTCAGTTGTCGTGCGCTTTCTTGTCCACCCAATAGTTTATGGTAATCCTTGCGCTCTTTTAGGCATTGTTTGTAATACCCAAAAGTTTCTAAATCGGCTTTTACGATGTCCTTTTGTTTAAGACTAGAATCAAAACTCTTGCTCTCCTCACAAAAAGCAATTTGCGCCTCTAAAAGTTCTAAAAGTTTGCTTAAAACACGGTGGTGTCGTTGCTCTTGCCAAAAAGGTTTTAACAGTGCGATCCACTCGCAGCGTTTAGCAAGAAGTGCGCTTGGCTCTATATCCTTACCTTCCTTGCTTTGACGCTCAATCTCTTGTTGCTGGATTTTCACCCAAGCCACAGCACACAAGCAATCTCAAAACTCTAAGCCCTTTTGTAGGCTCTCTTTGATCTTGCTGTTATAAAACTTTGTGCGCTCCTCTTCCTCATACCAAATCCGCCAATCCTCAGGCACTAACCCCTCTACATACTCATCCTCACAACTATTCCCCTGATCACTGCTGCACACGCTATCCATCGAATCATAAAACCCATATAAGCCCAAGAGCGCCTCGTTTTCGTTTAAAATCTTAGAGCGATCTTCATACAGCAACTCTTCGCCCCCCAAGAAATAATACGCCTGTATGTAGCCCCCTTTAATCGCCTTTTGCATCGCATCATAAGCCCGATTAGAGTATAGGCGTAAGCGGTCATCGTGCTCATAGCTTTCCTCCAAATACCAATAGGGACTTTCTTCTAGACTGCCCGCATTAATCATATAAAGTCCCAGCCATGCACTCGCCTGTGCATCTCCACTTTCTGCTTGTTTCTTTAAGGTATCTATAATTTCCTCGTAAAATTCTACTTCGCATTCTTCAAATGCAAAATCTAACCCGGCTCGACCCTCACCATTAGCAACTAGATCGGTAGAAAACGCCACAGGTTTGCTAGGCATCTTAATCCCTTCTTCCTCAAAATTTTCATTGATCAAGTTTTGTCCTACTTTTGCCTGTTCTGAGCCTAGTTCCGCAGCCTTTTTAAAGTGCTCTAAAGCTTTATGTGGATTAGGAGCGACAAAAACCCCCTGCAAATACATTTTACCCAGCTCTAGCCACGCAATAGGGTCATTTTGTTCTAGGGCTTTGGTATAGTCCTCAAAGGCTTGTTTGGTGTTTCTACCATATTGTCATAGGGGTTTTGTAGTGCTTGACTTAGGTTTAGGTTTGGCTGTGTCTAAAGCGGTGTTTGCAAAAAAGGCAGGGGAGAAGCTAAAGTCTATGGGAGTTAATGCGCCTTTCTTATTTCTAGTCAAAGCATCCTCTAATGCCTTAGCAAAGGCTTTAGCTTCTTTTAAGTCATTAGTACATTGTCCGCTAAGCGCGTCTTGGTTGTACAAGTCTTTTAGCCCCTCTTTTAAAATCTCTTGTTGTTCCTCTAGGAGTTTCATTAAGGGTACTATAGCGGTGTTGTGGTGCAAGCCTAAAGCCTTTTTAAAGTAACCAATTGCCTCATAATTGGCTTCCAATTGGGTCAATCTTTCATTTTTAAATACGCCTTTTTTTTTGCGCATCTTTAAAGTGTGCCAACGCTCCTTGCGGCATTGCCTACCCTAGACTTTTTGCCTGTGCACTAAGTGGTGGTGCAAGCTACTCTAAACAGATTGTAAGCCTTGCACAGGACAGAATCGAGTATTTCTTGGAGTTTTTGCTACAACATCTAAAAAACACCTAAAACACCAACTTCCAAGCTAACCGATTGACATACTCTCCCATAACTAAAGTTAGGGGATTCTAGCTTTAGTGGAGATCGCGGCTTCAAGCAGGATAGCTCCGTTTGGAGTCTTACATTCCCTATTCCAAAGGTTGATGCCCCAACCCCAAGGGTATTACCCCT
>CAGP01000125.1 GCA_000263275.1 Helicobacter bizzozeronii CCUG 35545
CAAAGGCAAATATTTAGAGAAAAATAAAGGCGATGGGATTTGCGTGCCATTAGAGCAGGTGAGAAAAGTTTTTAACCCGAAGTCAAGCCCCACGCTTTTACCACCTGCAGGCTTAGGGTTATCCTCTTTTTCACACACAAAGCACAAGAAATAATCGCCTAGCTTATCTCTTTTAATGGTTAAAGTCTTAGGCTTGCCATTGAACTCGTAGGTTTTGACAAACTTAAAAGCATAGCCATTAAAAGAGATAATGTTGTCTTGGATTTTGTAGCCTGTTTTCCCTTTAAAAGTGAAAGATGGATACAGAGCCACTCTTTTAAATCTAGGAGGTCTGCCCTGCTTTTTGAAAAACTTCTTATAAGCCTTGTCTATTCTCTCTACTAACTCCTACAAAGTTTGAGAACCTAGAGTTTTCAAAAAAGCAAAGCGTGTTGTTCTCTTTAGTTTGGTGATGTGCTTTTGCAGAGTATAGAGCTTTAAGTGTTTCTTGTAGAGCCTATAGTATCTCTTATGCAAAGCGATACAATGGTTATAGCAAATGCCATAAAGGCGCAGAAGTTTGCTTATATGCTTATTTCTGCTTGTGCTGTAGAGTTTTTGCTTGTAGGCGATTAACATAGTCTTTCCACTTGTTTTTTTGCTTGGGTCGCTCAGAGTTTTGTTGGTTGGCGATGTATTGCTTAATCACCTCCAAAGGCGCACCCCCTACAGAAGAAATAAAACAAGAGTTCGTCCATAGTGTAGGCAATCTAGTTCTTAAATGTGCAAACTCTTGTCTTAGAAGCCGACTACTCCTGCCCTTAGCCGTCCTAATAAACTTCATCACCCCAAAGCTCGGATCAACTTCTGCTAAGATGTGGATATGATCCTTATCTGTTTCCATTTCTAAAATCTCCACTTCTAGCTCTTGTGCCACTTCCAAAATGATTTGTTTTAACCTTATCTCCACCTGATCTACAAGGACTTTTCTTCTATATTTTGGACACCACACAATATGGTATTTGCAAGAATAGACAATATTGTTGTTACTCTTGTATTTGATAGTTTGCATGCAGTGTATTATACAAAACTATATTAACTAATACTTTAAGATGATTGTTTTTTATTATACTCTAAAGAGCATGCGCCTTATATCCC
>CAGP01000126.1 GCA_000263275.1 Helicobacter bizzozeronii CCUG 35545
GGTATTACCCCTTGATTGCAACACAAATATTAGCACAGACATGCTTGTGCTAGCCTTATATCCCCATAGCTAAAGCTAGGGGCTTTACGGCGCGAGTGGTAAAATGGCATATTTAATCCCTCCAATGCCACACCTCACAAGACTTTTTGAGGTATTCAAACGCCTTTTTTAAATCGGCTTCTACACCCAAGCCCTTTTCATAGATTTGGCTTAATCGGCGGAAAACCTCTTGTCTTTTATACCTTCCTCCAAGTGCCTTTGTGTAATAGGCAAGTGCCTTAGAATAGTCTTGTGGCACCCCCTCGCCCTCAAAATACATCTCAGCCAACGCAAAATAGGCTTCGTAGTTCTCTTTGATTGCGATTGCCTTTTGGAAGTATTCTAGGGCTTTTTGGTAGTTTTGCACGCACCCCCTGCCCTCGTAATAGCTCCGCCCCACATAGGTATAAAATTCCGTGTTGCCTAGCCCAATGGCTTCAAGACACCACTCTAGAGTTTGTGCATCGCTATAGTATTTTTCGCCCCAATACGCCATCCAGCTATACGCCTCTGCACCAAAGACCTCTGTAGCCAATATGGCTGCTTTTTGATAATAAAACACCGCCTTTTTGTCTTCCTTGTCTAAGCCCGCCCCCTGGCTATGCTCTAAGTATCTCTTAGCCACTCTGTGGCAGATGCGCGCCCTCTCTAGCTTGCTCTTGCCCATTTTGATGGCTTTATTGTAATACTCTTGGGCTCTTTCAGGGTCTTTAACCCCATCATTATAAAGATATATGTCTGCCAAATTAAAACAAGCGATTTCAGAACCCATATCCGCCGCTAAATTCAGGTATCCTAAGCTTTGTTGGATATCCACAGCCACCCCATTACCCCTAGCGTAAAAACGCCCTAACATTTCATAAGCCCTAAAATCCCCCATTTCTCCCGCTTTTTTAAAATATTCTAGAGCTTTGGCAAAGTTAGGGCATTCTGTAATCCCTGTTGGTCTATAATGGTGGTAGATCTCACCGATTTGGTAAAAACCCTCCACATCGCCCAACTCCGCACTCTTTTCATAGTATCTGATGGCTTTTTGAAAATATCTATGGCTGTCTGCTCGGAGGGCTCTTAAAAAATAAACATCTACCTTTCTAGGGAAGGTTTGGTTAGAACCCTCACCCCCCACTTTAAAGTCCTGCACGGGCAAATCATCAAACAACGCCACCAGTCTTAAAAAATWCAAGGGCATAGCGGTAAGTATCAAAGTGGTATTGGGCATGGCATGTGCCCCTGCTGTTTTTAAAGAGTTTGGTAAAGGCGGGGGTGTTTTGGGCTTCTTTGAGATTTTGCGCCCCACAAGTGATTAACCAAATATGTCCGTTGTCATCATCTAAATTTGCCAAACACACATAAATCCCATGCGCCCTCTCTAACTTGGCTGTATTGACCAAATCCTCTTGCAAGATAGACTGGGGGGCAAAAATGAGCATGCTCTCCACGCTTTGCACGCCTTTAGGACCTAAAAGCTTAAAAGGCGTTTTGTAAAGCGCACACACCCACCCGATCTTTTCCAAACATTGATTTAAATCTTTGGTAATGTCTTTTGAGCGTGGGTAGTGTCCTTTATAAGAACTCTTTGCAAACTCTGCAAAGTTACCCTCAAGCCTTTGATGCTCTGCAAACTCTAACCCCACCCGCTCGATCATCTCATGCCTCCTTACACCGCATACTCTTTGAAAAACGCATACAGACGCTGGTAAATCTCCTCTGTGCGCGCTTTAATGTCCTCTAGCAACCAATCGCTTTTGGGGAATTTGGCTAAGTCCTGCGCCTCTAAAAACTTGGATTTGGCGTATTTAGCCTTTTTGGCATCAAAGTAGCCATTGCTCGCTTTGATATTGAGCGGTTTTTCTAACAAGATTTTATTGCCAATGGACTCCACTAAAGCATTTGCCTCTTTTTGGCTAAGCTTGACATAATTTGTCTGCCACTTTTTGGGGAAAATGTGCTCGATATCGGGTTTTTCACAAACCCCTGTGGGTTGCTCGGGGTATTTTAAATACATGTTGAGGGCTAAAAGAGCCTTTGTAAGTTTTTTGTTCGATTCTGTAGAATCAAACAAAAATGTACGGAAAGTCTGCCCCCTCTTTTTACCCCTAGCGTGAATGCCTTCTAAAATTTTTTGACTATCTGCTTGAAAGTCTGCACTCCCTGTTTTATTTTTATAAAGTGAAGTGTAAGCGTTATAGACTAAATTCTTAATTTGTGCCGTGTTTTTACTGATGGTATAAACCAAGAAATGTGCACACATGCGTTTTAAAAACTCCGCATGTTTTTTAAAATAATCCTTGTTATCTTTTAAACAGACATAGTAAACTCCATCCAAATACCGCCAGTATTCATTGTCCAATTCCTCTAAAATATGGATAAATTGCTTCGCCTCAACGCTATCTTTATCGCTGAGAGATTCTTCATCGCCATAGCGGTATCTGCGCATTATTTCAATACCCTGCATAATTAAGCCATTTTCAAGTAACTTGCGGTGTTTATTTAAAAAGAAGGGGCGTAAGCCGATCTCGCTAGATTTCTCCCCATTCTTAGCACGCAACACATGCATACAAAGTCTAAAGAGGTACTCTACATCACACTCTTGTTCTAAATCTAGCCACTGTTCAATGAACGCTTTTCTCTCTTCTTCATCCCTATAAGAATAAATCACACTTTTAAAAATATCTGCATCGTTTAGTGGGACTCCACGATTATTGAGCGTGTTAAAGACCCTTAAAGCGTATTCTAGGCGTTTGTCTTCATCTTGCCCTCCACATTCCACTGAAAGCACAACACAAGAGTTCAGCACGCATAGACAAAATTCGTTAAAAGTCGTGGGGTGTGTTGCAGAAAATTCATCTAATTGTGTGCAAAAGTAGCGGTAGTTTTTTTCATAGTTTGAGCTATCTTGCTCTTCGTCTTGATCTAGCCCCTTTTCTAAGATATTTTGCAAGATTTGGTGCTTGTCATCGCTGATGGCGTGGCTAACTAAGTGGGGCTTCGTGTAGTCTGGCTCGCCCGTAACACCATTAATTTCCCACAGACAAGAGGCGAGATTGTCTAGCAAGCGTTGCATTTTATTATTGTTTTCACGCATGAGCTTGGCGTGCATGGCTTTAAGTAGTAACATTAAAGTCGTGGTGCGCTGTTGCCCATCCACGATGTGCTTTTTATCCTTAATGGGGTAGAAGACAACTGAACCTAAGAAATAGGGGTTTTGATCGGTGTTTTCACCTACACTTTTAAAAAACGCCGTAATGTCTTCCCATAATTGTGCACACTCATCTTCTGCCCAAACATAGGGTCTTTGGTATTCAGGGATAACGAACCTATTTTTAGACAGATAGTCTAAAATATCCATTTGTAAAGTGCTCATTTCTAACTTACTTGCCATAAAACCTCCGATCAAAATGTAGGTTTTTATTCTAACATGGCTTGATTCATGGAGTGCAAATAACAGCACCCCCCAACACAATTTTAATGCCAACTAGCCATGCTTGGAGAAAAGCGGGGTGAATTTTTGCAAGATACAGCTATGGATGGTGAAAAAATTGATCCCCTCTTTGTGGGCGTAGCTCAAGTGCAATTCTAGGGTATCTAGGGCATTTTTAATGATATACATGCCCAGCCCAAAGCCATGCCCATCGTTGGGGTTTTCATGGTGGAAGTAGGGTTTGAAGTAGTGCATGAGGTCTTCTTTGAGGGCTGGGGCGCGATTAGAAATAATCACATCTGCACCGGCGACCTCAATATGCGCCCGTTTATCAACGCTGTATTTGAGTGCGTTATCCAAGAGATTTTTAACCGCCAAAGCAAAGAGCTGGAAATCAGTTTCAAAAGCCCCATTGGGACCCTCAGATCGGATACAGGTATTGCCCCGCTCCAATAAAAGCATGCTTTTGACATGGTCTAAGAGCTTATCCATGTAAAAAATCTCTTTGGTTACTTTGTAATTCTTAGAGGAGAGTTGTTCGATGCGGGCAAATTGCTCGATTAAGGAGTTGAGCCGTTTAAAGGTGGCTAGGAGTCTCTCTTTTTGCAAGGCATTATCCACCATTTCAGCCACAATCATGCCCTTAGTGATGGGGGTTCTAAGCTCGTGCATGATCGCACGCAAGAATAAGATACGCGATTCGTTCATGCCCTTGATCTTTTTAATGGCATTATCAAAGGCTAGAGCCAGATCGCCAATCTCATCTTTTTGATCGATCTTGCATTCAATATCCATCTCCCCATTGGAAAATAGATGCACCTTTTTTGCGCAACTCATTAATGGGGATAAATCCCTGTAACATAAACATAAAAATGACAATGATCAAAAAAGCCCCCACGGAGATGGCAAAGTAGTAGTTGCGGTAAGAAGTTTTGTGAATCTCCTTGTAAAGCACGGTATCGCCCTGATTTTTGAGCGAGATAAAAATTTTATTACCCACCTTGATGATTTTGGCTAGGGGGTTTTCGCTATGCTCCACCTTGTCTTTGTGCTGGGCTAAAACCTCGTTTAATTCATTTTGATTGACCTCTTGAAAACCCAACTCATGCAAATACACCTCAGCAGAGTAGCGGTTACTGCGATCGGCTAAGACTTGGTTAATGGTGGTGATGAATTGCTGGTGGCGGATTTGGGTTTGGAAATTTTCATGGTCAATTTGGGAGCGGATGAAGTAGTAAGAAAAGGCGGCAAAGCTCACTAAAGAGATCACAAACAAAAAAACAATCTTGCTAAAGATAGAAAAGGACATCTTAACCTAGAACTCTAGCTTATAGCCCACTCCTCGCACAGAAATGATGTGTTTGGGTTTTTTGGGGTCTTTTTCAATCTTGGATCGCAAACGCCCAATGATCACATCAATGCTTTTATTGGAACTCTCGGGGTTAATCGACTCCGATTCAATGGCAATCGACTCCCTAGAGAAGACATACCCCTTTTTACTGATGAGTAAGGTTAAAATCTCATATTCCGCGCGCGTGAGCTCCAACTTTTTTATTTTTCATATAGACCTCACGCGAATCTTTGTCGATTCTAAAGAGGTTGTTTTTGGGCTGGGCGACTCCCTCTGCTAGGGGTTTTTTATTATAACGCCTTAAAAGCGATTGAATCCGCGCTAAAAGCTCTTTGGGGTCGTAGGGCTTGGGGATATAATCATCTGCGCCACACTCTAGGGCTTCGACCTTGTCGTTAATGTCATTCCTAGCCGAAGAGATGATGATGGGGATGTCCTTTTGCTTGGAAATTTTCTTACACACCTCTAAGCCATCTAAATTAGGCAGGGTCAAATCCAATAGCAACAGATCGTAATGTTGCGTAGTGGCTGCACTGATCCCCGTGTAGGGCTCATCGTAATTCATCACCTCAATGCCATGCTGGTTCAAAAATTCGCTTAAAATCTCTGCCAACTCCACATCATCTTCAATCATCAATACTTTAATCATCAATACCTCTTTATTAACTTGCCATTAATCTTAACACAAATCTAATAAATTCACTCTTGGTAGTTTTTCAGTCTCTCTTGCACCATGTAGAGCTGGTATTGCAAGTAATTAACCACCAAATCCAATTTAGCGGGCAGATTCTTAGTTTGGGGGGATTTGAGCCCTTCAAATAAAAGCAAGGTTTTTTTGCTCCAAGTCCTTTAAAAAGTCCCTCTCCTCTTGAGAGATGGGGGAGATAACTTTTTTGGGGGCTTGCCTCTTTGGGGGTTTTGGGCGGGGTGGGGGTGCTGGGTTTAGGGACTTTTTGCACCCGATCGATTTCATTCAAAGTTTGGGAAATAATGTTTTTTAATTCCATCGTTCTAACCACTCCTCAATGGCTTGTAACTCGGCTTGGCTGGTCGCTTGGACAAAGAGCGCTTGCATGTTTTGCACCTGAAAATGTTGCAAGGGAGCATACTGGGTCAGCATGGATTTTTTTTCTAAATTGGGGGTCTGTGTTTGTGGTGTGCTGGTTTTTTGATGGGGCACAAGCGATTCGAGGCGTTTAGCCCCTTGCAAGGCTTCCTTATGCTGGGGGTTGTGGGCTAACACGCTTTTATAAATCTCCAATGCCTGTTCTTTAAGCCCCTGCAACTCATAGATACTTGCCAGCGTAATCGTCTTTTCCACGCCACCAAACCCCTTATTGTTTATTCAACTTATTATATAATAGGCACTTTTAATTATTGCTTTGCAAGATCGGTATTTTTGACAAGTGCCATCAAGGGATCGAATAAAATTAAGGGCTTTTCATGGAAACACATGCTTTGTATGTGGTTGTGGTGGGGTTGGGTTTGAGTGTGGTGAGTGGCTTACTCCTCAAAAAAAATCGAGATGCCCGTTATTATTGGCTATATCCTAACCGGATTGGTGATCGCCCTTTTATTCCACATTGAGGATTTTGAGTCCCTATCTGAGATCGCTGACTTTGGTATTGTGTTTTTGATGTTCATGATTGGCATTGAATTTAACTTTGATCGACTCAAGAGCATGAAACAAGAGGTGCTCTTATTTGGCGGGCTACAAGTGATCGCAACCTCCTTGCTTTTGCTGTTCTTTGGCTATTTTGTGATGGGGTCTTCTTGGGGTTTTTCTTTGGTGGTGAGCATGGGTTTTTCCCTCTCTTCAACCGCCATTGTGTTGAAGTTCTTTGAGGAGAGCAAACAGCTTAACACCACTACGGGTAAAATTGTCGTGGGGATTTTGATCTTCCAAGACATCGCCGCCATCCCGATGTTGTTGATTTTAATGCTCATGGGCGATGAGAACGCTAATTTTGCTAATCTTTTAATCAAAACCGCCATATCAGCCACCATTATTTTACTGCTCCTCTTATTGCCCGGCAGACAGGTCGCCACCAAGATTTTAAACTTGGCAGCTGAAAGCCGTTTGCCCGAGCTCTTCATGGGGACGATCTTGTTGATCGTCTTTGGGGCAGCAAGTTTGAGCCATTTTTTTGGCTTTTCCATGTCGCTAGGGGCTTTTGTGGCGGGCATGGCAATCTCCAAGTCGCGTTATCGAATCCGTGTGCAAGAGGATTTTGCACCCTTGAAAAATATTTTCTTAGGGCTTTTTTTTGTTACTGTGGGGATGCAAATCCGCTTAGATTTTTTGATCGCCAACTTCTTTGCGGTGGTGCTGTTGCTGGGCTTGACCATGTCTTTAAAAGTGGGGTTGCTCTATGGGATTTTGCGTATCTTTAGAGATGCTAAAAGTGCCATGAGAGCCGCTCTCTCGCTCGCCCAGATTGGAGAATTTGCGTTGGTGGTGTTCTTGAGTGCCAGCAAACACCACCTTTTGACCTTGCAAAAGCATGAAGGTTTATTGGTTTTTTTACGCGAAAAGGGCATTATCCAAGTGGTTTCTACAGACATCCAGCAATTCTTAGTTTTGATGATCGTGTTTTCCATGTTGGTTACGCCCTTTATGCTGAAGTATTTAGATGCTTTGGTAGATTTTTTCACCCATAAGCGTCCATCCCAAACGACTAGCAAAGAGGAAGCCAAGAGTTAATTGTGTTAGAATAATCGGTAGTATAAAAGTGGTGGTAGGTCAATGGGAGTTTTAAATATCGGCATTATTGGGTTGGGCTGTGTGGGCATGGGCGTGGTGGAGATTTTAAAGAAAAACCGCGCACTCATTGCCAAGAGATGCGGGCATGAATTGCTCATCACAAGGGGCGTGGTGCAGGATTTAAGCAAAAAAAGGGCGGTGGATTTCCCCTTAAGCGATCGCCTTGAGGATATTTTAGACGATCCTAGTATTGATGTGGTGGTGGAGTTAATGGGGGGGGTGGAACAAGCCTTCCAAGTGGCACAAAGGGCGTTAAAGCAAAAAAAGGGGTTTGTAACGGCTAATAAAGCCATGCTCGCCCAACATTACTACAGCTTGCAAAATCTGGGGGCGATGGGTTTTGAAGCCAGTGTGTGCGGGGGGCTCCCCATTCTCAACGCGCTCCAAGAGGGCTTGGGGGCTAATGAAGTGCTGGGCATTCAGGGGATTTTAAATGGCACGACTAATTTTATTTTAAGCCAAATGGAGCAAGGGCAAGATTTTGCCAGTGCCTTGCAACAAGCCCAAGCCTTAGGGTATGCTGAGGCCAACGCCCACCTAGACATTAGCGGGCTGGACAGCGCGCACAAGCTGTTGATCTTAAGTTTTTTGGCTTTTCATATCCAACCTAGCTTAGATGCGGTCTTTATAGAGGGCATTGAGCGCATTAAGCCCATCGACATGCACTATGCTAAGAGATTGGAACGCACCATCAAGCACCTAGCCCTAGCCCACAAACAAGGGGATAAAATCGCTTTGAGCGTGTGCCCGGTCTTGTTGGATCAAAACCACCTTTTAGCCCGTGTGGAAGGGGTGATGAATGGCGTTTGTGTGCTGGGGGATTGTTTGGGCGAGAGCTTTTATTATGGAGCAGGGGCGGGTGGATTAGCGACAGCCAGTGCGGTGGTGAGCGATTTAATGGGCATTGCCAACAAGCCTTTTTACCCCATTGCCCCCACGCCCCACACCTGCCAAACGCCCCAAGAAATCCAAAGTGCTTATTATCTGCGCATGGAGTTAAGCCCCCATAGCGATCCGCTCTGTTTAATCTCCCCTGTGTTGGAAAAATGCCACATTAAAATTTGCGCCTACTTCCAAGAGGATAAAACCTGCATTGTGATCACAGAGATTACCACCCAAGCCCATATCCAACAGGCCCTTTTGCTATGCCAACAAATCCCAGAGTTGCAAGACATCTATGCCATGCGCTTGTATCCATGAGCTATGCTAAGGGGTTTTTAGCCGAAGAGATCGCCTGTGCTTTTTTGAGCGCACAAGGGTGTGCCATCATCAAGCGTAATTTTTGTTGCCGTTATGGTGAAATTGACATCATCGCGCTTAAAGAGGGGGTGTTGCATTTTGTGGAGGTCAAGAGCCGCACGTGCGCCGAGCCACTCTATGCGATCACGCCTGCTAAACTGGGCAAAATCCACCAAAGTATCCAAGTCTTTTTGCAAGAAAACCCCATGCCCTATGATTTTTGTATCGATGCGCTTGTCATTAGGGGGGCTTTGGGCAGACACACCCTAGAGTGGCTAGAAAACATCGGGTTTTAGCGGATATAAAGGGAAGCTTGAATAAAATTCTAATCCAAACAAAAAATTTAGGAGACAAAAAATGGCACATTACATTGAATTAACTCATGAGAATTTTGAAAGTGTTACGGGTAGCGGAGCGGTTGTTGTGGATTTTTGGGCACCTTGGTGTGGTCCTTGCAAAATGCTCTCCCCCATCATTGATGAGCTGGCAAACGAATACGAAGGCAAGGCAAAGATTTGCAAAGTCAATACAGACGAACAAGACGAATTGTCTGCCAAATATGGCATTAGAAGCATCCCCACCGTGCTTTACATGAAAGATGGTCAGGTGGTGAATCAAACCGTGGGCGCACAATCCAAACAAGCCCTCAAAGACAACATCGATAAGTTGCTCTAATCCCTCATGATTGATTTAGCGATTGTGGGCGGAGGTCCAGCGGGTCTGAGTGCGGGCTTGTATGCTACAAGAGGTGGTGTTAAGAATGTGGTCTTGTTTGAAAAAGGCATGCCCGGAGGCCAGATCACCACCAGTAGCGAGATTGAAAACTACCCGGGTGTTAAAGAAGTGCTCAGTGGCATTGATTTTATGCAACCTTGGCAAGAACAATGTTTCCGCTTTGGTCTCAAACAAGAAATGGTTGCGGTGAGCAAGATCAGCACCCAAGACAAACATTACTTGATTCACACTGATGATGGCAAGGTGACACCGGCTAAAAGCGTGATCTTAGCCACCGGTGGGCGGCCCAAAAGGGCAGGTATCAAGGGGGAAAATGAGTTTTTTGGCAAGGGGGTTAGCACCTGTGCGACTTGTGATGGTTTTTTTTACAAAAAATAAAGAAGTGGCGGTTTTGGGTGGTGGGGATACAGCTCTAGAAGAGGCACTTTTTTTAACCAAAATGTGTAGCAAGGTCTATCTCATCCACCGGCGCGATGGCTTTAGGGCAGCCCCTGTTACCATCGAACACGCTAGGAATAACCCCAAAATTGAGTTCATCACGCCCGCTGTGGTGGAGGAGATTAAGGGCGATGCTAGCGGGGTGAATGCAGTGGTGTTGAAAAACACCCAAACCGGGGCGATTCAAGAGTTAGCCGTACCCGTTATCTTTGTCTTTGTGGGCTATGATGTCAATAACGAGGTTTTAAAGCAAGAGGATGGGGACATGCTGTGCGCGTGCGATTCTTATGGCTCTGTATTGGTGGATTTGAACATGAAAACCAACTTGCCGGGCTTTTTTGCTGCCGGGGATGTCCGCACAAATGCACCTAAACAGGTGGTGTGTGCGGCTGGAGATGGTGCAGCTGCCGCACTCTCTTGTATTGCCTATTTGGACTCGCACCACTGATGTTAAACATCGGCGTATTTGGGGCGAGCGGCAAGGTGGGGGGCTTGCTGGTGCGTGAAATCCAAAAACACAGCGACATTTGTTTAACAAGTGTCTTTGTGCGCCAAAACCTGAGCATGCATTTAGCCCAAGTGCTCCCCGAAGATGCTTTTGTTACTAATGACCTAGAGCAGTTTTTAGCCCATTGTGATTTGGTGATTGATTTTTCCTTGCCCAAAGCCTCTTGCAAACTCATTGAGTTTTTGCTCCAAACGCCCAAACCCTTAGTTTCGGGGACGACCGGGCTTGAGGAGCAAACTTGGCAGGCTATTAGACAGCTAAGCCAAGTGGTTCCTGTCTTGCACACGCCCAATATGTCCATTGGCATGGCGGTTTTAAATAAGATTGTGGGATCAGTGGCTAGGGATTTACAAGAAGCCGACATTGAAATTACTGAAATGCACCACCGCTACAAAAAGGACGCGCCCAGTGGGAGTGCTCTGATTTTGGGGCAAACCTGCGCACAAGCTCGGGATTTGATCTCTGATCAAGTCTTTCAAACCAAACGGGAGAATCAACGCCAAACAGATGAAATCGGGTTTGTGAGTTTGCGTGGGGGCGATGTGGTGGGCAAACACATTGTGGGCTTTTACTTAGATGGGGAGTATTTGGAACTTACCCACATTGCCACCGATCGCAATATCTTCGCCAAGGGTGCTCTGCAAGCAGCCAAATGGCTAGTATCCCAACAACCCGGACTCTACAATATCCAAAATTTATATGTCTAAAAAAGGCTCTTGATCGCTTGGAAGGCATCTAACATCTCGCTTTTGAAGCGATCGATGATGGATGCCAAAATCAAGATCAGCCCAATAAAGGCGATGCCGATTTTCAGGGGGAAGCCCACAGCCAAAAGGTTAAATTGGGGGTGGGTTTTCATGATCATCCCAAAGATCACATCGCTCAACATCACCATTGCCAAGATCGGGAACGCCATGCTAAAGCCCACGATAAAGAGATGGGCTAGGGCTTTTGCACTCGCTTGCACCATGTGGTTACTCAACACAAACCCCCCAAGGGCACTTGCTCTAAGCTGTGCTGCACCCATAAGATAATATAATGGTGCATGGAGGTTTGCAGCATAATCAAAATAGCTAAGAGCAAGACCACCTGCCCCACAACTGCTTTTTGTGCTCCAGAGAGCGGATCATAAGCACTAGCCATAGTCAAGCCCATTGAAAAGCTAATGGTATCGGTCGCAAAGGCGATCGCATTGAAAACCACATGCAAGAAAAAAGAGGCGCACAGCCCCAACAACACTTCAGAGATACAAGCAATCAAAAAAGGTCTCCGGACTGAAGTGTAGGGGTGTTTGGGGCAAATTGGGGTAAAAAACCAAGGTCAAAAAAAAAGCCCAAAGCCCCCCGGATGGAGAGCGGGATCAAATTATTATCAAAAAAAAGGAAAAAGAGCCACCACGCTACTTAGGCGCAAGAACAATAATAAAAACGCTTCCACCCTCTGATCGTTCAAATAAGCCAACCAATCTAACATGCCCACATTATAGCGTAGAGATTTTAATATGCATGTTAGCCTTTTGGTGTTAGAATGTGCAGAAATTTTTGAAAAGAGGATATATGCAAAAAGTTTTGTGTGCGTTAGCGGTGTGTGCGGGCTTGGTGGGGGCAAAGGCGGGTGTGGATAACAAGCTGGCTACAAGTGTAGCCCAACTCATCAACAAGCAGATCAATAAGAAAGTGGAGGTGCTAGAAACTTTCCCCTTAAAATCCAATAAGGAGTTCCAAGTAGTGGTGGTCCAAGATCCGGATACCAAATACCGCATCCCTTTTTTGGTGAATCGGAGTGGTTCTTTGGCAGTGGGCTTAACCAATATGTTTTTCAGTGAGAGCAAAGACGATGTGGGCTTTGTGGATAGCATCTACCATGATTCCCAAGTCCATAATTTTAAGCAACAACATAGCGTAGCACTCAACAAATTATTCCAAGCAATCCCTAAGGATTATGTGATCACACTCAAATCCAGTGTTAAGGGTGTTAAAAAAGACCTCTACATCATTTCTGACCCCTCTTGCCCGCATTGCCGTAATGAATTGGGCGGTGTCCATGAGAGGCTTAAAAAATGCCAATGTCCATATGGTGCTTGTTGGATTCTTGGGCAAGGAATCTAATCTCAAGGCGGCTCATATTTTGAGCAAAATCAAAAATAAACACAGCACAGAGGACAAAATTAGTTTGCTCAATAAGGTCTATGCTACTGCCTATAAAGTTTCTCCCTCCGATGTGCCTGATGATAAACTCCAAGAAGTCGAAAAGGTAACCAAACAAGTTTTAGACACCAAACTGGTTAAGGGCGTGCCTTTCATTTATGAATACGAAGAGTCTAGCACGGCTAGTAAAAAGTAACTCTCTGTCAAGGTTGATCGTGGGGCAAATATCCGCCCATGGTCTTTTGGGACTCAAAGATTGTGCTCCCTAGGTGGGTTTTCACTTCTTCTCGTCCCCCTAGTGATTAAAAGTTCTGTTGGGTTCTTCAAAAAGTGCACTTTTTGAAACGACAAAATTCCAGTCTGCAATAAGATAACCATATTTTACCTAGAATCCTGTATAATCCCAAGACACAACTAAAATGATTAATCAAAGGAGAAGCGATGTTGCAAATTAGATGGCATGCTAGAGCTGGGCAGGGCGCGGTTACGGGTGCTAAGGGTTTGGCTGATGTGGTCGCCACGACAGGTAAAGAGGTGCAAGGCTTTGCAGTCTATGGTTCGGCTAAAAGGGGGGCGGCGATGACAGCGTATAACCGCATTGACTCCGAGCCCATTTTAAACCATGAAAAGTTTATGAATCCGGATTATGTGCTGGTGATTGACCCGGGTTTGACTTTCATCACCGACATCACCGAAAATGAAAAAGAGGACACCACCTATATCATCACCACCCACCTAAGCCGTGAGGAGTTGCTGGAGAAAAAGCCCAATTTGGCAGAGAAAAAACTCTATACGCTTAATTGCATTAAAATTGCGATGGATACCATCAAACGCCCCATCCCCAACACGCCGATGTTAGGGGCTTTGATGAAAGTCTCTGGCATGTTGGAGTTGGAGTTTTTCAAAAGCACTTTTAAGGAAGTGTTGGGCAAGAAAATGCCCCAAGCTTTGATTGATGCCAACATGCTAGCCATCGATCAAGCTTACGAACAAGTTCAATAAAGGATTTACATGAAAAGTTGGCAAGATTTTGAGATTGGAGCGGTTCTCTTCCCCTTTGAAAAACAAGGGCAAGAGGAACTAAACAAGCACAATAACGAGCGCAGTTACACAGAGGAGAGTTCCTTTAGGGCGAGTGTTTCGCATTGGCGGGTGGAAAAACCCGTGCATAATGAACAAGTTTGTATCAACTGCTTTAATTGCTGGGTCTATTGTCCCGATGCGTCTATTTTGTCCCGTGAGGGCAAGATGAGCGGGATTGACTATGAGCATTGCAAAGGTTGCGGGGTGTGCGTGGATGTTTGCCCCACTAACCCCAAATCTTTGTTGATGTTTGACAATTTAGAGCCTGTAGAGGAGGCACTCACCAAGTGGCCCCAAAAACAAGAGGGAATCAAAAAGAAAAGCTATCGCACTGAGGGGGGTTACAATGGCTTCTAATTATGCGATGAATGAAGTAGAAGCATGGGATGGTTGCACCGCTAGTGCGCATGCACTCAGACAAGCCCAAGTAGATGTTGTGGCTGCCTACCCCATCACCCCCTCCACGCCCATTATCCAAAATTACGGCTCTTTTAAGGACAATGGCTACATTGATGGCGAGTTTGTCTTAGTCGAGTCCGAACATGCCGCCATGAGCGCGTGCGTGGGGGCAGCTGCTGCTGGGGGGCGGGTGAGCACAGCCACTAGCTCACAAGGTTTTGCCCTGATGATTGAAGTGCTCTACCAAGCCTCAGGAATGCGCTTGCCCATCGTGTTGAATGTGGCTAACCGCGCGCTGGCCTCACCCTTGAACATCCATTGCGATCACTCCGATATGTATTTGGGGCGTGATAGTGGGTGGATCAATCTATGCACTTGCAACCCCCAAGAGGTCTATGATTTTACCTTGATGGCTTTTAAGCTGGCTGAACATACAGAAGTGCGCGTGCCAGTCATGGTGCATCAAGACGGGTTTTTATCCTCCCACACCGTGCAAAATGTCCGCCCCTTGAGCGATGAAGTGGCTTATGAATTTGTGGGCGATTATGTGGGCGTGCATCCCATGCTTGATTTTGATCGCCCAGTGAGCTATGGCGCACAAGCGGAGGAAGAATGGCATTTTGAGCATAAAGCCAAACTCCACCATGCCATCATGCACTCCAAAGCCATTTTAGAGAGCGTGTTTAGCGATTTTGCCAAGATCACGGGGCGGCGTTACCACATTGTGGAATCTTTCATGGCTGAAGATGCGGAGGTGGTGATCTTTGCTCTAGGCACGACCTATGAGTCTGCCATTGTAGCTGCTAAGAAATCCAGACAAAAGGGCATTAAAGCAGGCGTGGTGACCACGCATTTACTGCGCCCCTTCCCCTTTGAGCAGATTAGCGAGGTGCTTAAAAACGCCAAAGCCTTAGCCATCATGGATAAAAGCTCCCCCTCTGGTGCGATGGGCGCGATGTTTAACGAGCTGGCCGCTAGTTTGTATCAGGCAAAAGGGTGTAAGCACCCCGTGCTGAGTAATTACATCTATGGGCTGGGTGGGCGCGACTTGACCCAAGCGGATTTAGATGGCATTTTTGAGGAATTGGTTCAAGATGTGCAAAAAGGCACGCTGACCCACCCCACCCAACAATTCATCGGACTCAATGGTCCTAAATTGTCTTTCTTTTAAGGAGTAAAACATGGTTAGAGAAGTCAAAACACTCAAGAGTTTTAGCCAATCGGCTGAAAAATTTGAAGGTTCGCACCTACTTTGCCCGGGCTGTGGGCATGGAATCATTGTTAGGGAAGTGCTAAACGCCATTGAGGGTCCCATTGTTTTGGGCAATTCTACGGGCTGTTTGGAAGTGTGTTCGGCGGTCTATCCCCACACTTCTTGGGATGTGCCGTGGATTCATGTGGGCTTTGAAAATGGCTCGACAGCCATTAGCGGGGTGGAGAGCATGTATAAGGCGCTAGCCAACAAGGGCAAATACAAGGGGCAACGCCCCAAATTTGTCGCCTTTGGGGGCGATGGTGCGAGCTATGACATTGGATTCCAATTCATTAGCGGCTGCTTAGAACGCGGGCATGACATGACCTATATTTGCCTAGATAATGAAAACTACGCCAACACGGGTGGGCAAAGAAGCGGGAGCACGCCCATGGGGGCAAGCACGAGCACCACACCCGCCGGTAAAGTCAGCTTTGGCAAAAAGGAGCGTAAAAAAGACCTACCCTTGATCATGGCAGCCCATGGCATCCCCTACACCGCCCAGCTGGCCCCCAACAAATGGAAGGACATGCACAAAAAAAATCAAAACAGCCCTAGACACTGAAGGACCTTGTTTTATCAATGCTTTAAGCCCATGCCCGACTGAGTGGAAGTATCATTCCAGCTTGGCGATTGAGATGACCGACTTAGCGGTGGATTGCTTGATTTTCCCCCTCTTTGAGATTTTTAATGGCAAGGAGTTAAAGATCACCTACCGCCCCCGCAATGTCCTGCCCGTGCGCGATTATTTGGGCGTGCAAAAACGCTTTGCCCACTTGTTTAAGAAAGAAAACGAACATATCATTGAAGCCTTGCAAAAAGATGTCGATGCCCGCTGGGAATATTTGCAACGCCGCGAAGAAGCCAAAGTTTAATGCTCGATCGTTATGCGCGCGCGCCAATGGCGCAGATTTGGAGCGTGCAGAATAAATTTGAGGCGTATTTACGGGTAGAAAAGGCGGTCGTGCAGAGCTGGCACAACTTGGGGTTTGTGAGTGAAGCAGATTGTGCCAAGATTCAAAAAGCCCATTTTAGCTTGGAGCGCATCGATGCCATCGAGCAGACCACCAAACACGATGTGATCGCCTTTGTTAATGCGGTGTGTGAGAATTTGGGGCCCGAGGGGCGTTTTTTCCACTATGGGATCACCTCCAGTGATTGCATTGACACCGCCCTAGCCCTCTTGCTCCAAGAGAGTTTGCAGATCATCATTGCGGACACACAAGAACTTTTAGCCGTGCTCAAAACCCGTGCCTTTGAGTTTAAAGATACCTTGATGGTGGGCAGAAGCCATGGGATTCATGGCGAGCCGATGAGCTTTGGGCTGGTGTGGGCGTTGTGGTATGAGGAAATCTTGCGGCATTTAGATGCCCTGCACCTTGCCCTAGAGGAGATCAGCGTTGGCATGGTGAGCGGGGCGATGGGGAACTTAGCCCATGTGCCTATGGAGCTTGAGGAGATCACTTGCCAAATTTTGGGGCTAAAAGTCGCCCCCATCACCAACCAAGTCATTGGGCGCGATCGCCATGCCCGCATGATCAATGCCCTAGCCCTACTGGCTAGCAGTTGTGAAAAAATTGCGCTGAATATCCGCCACTACCAACGCACCGAAGTTTATGAGGCGGAGGAATATTTTAGCAAGGGGCAAAAGGGGAGCTCGGCTATGCCCCACAAACGCAACCCGGTTTTGAGCGAAAATATCACGGGGTTATGCCGTGTGATTCGGGGGTATGCTGTGCCGATGATGGAAAATATCGCCCTTTGGCATGAACGCGACATTAGCCATAGCTCAGTGGAACGCTTTGTTTTCCCTGATATTTTCACCACCACTGATTTTATGTTGGACAGATTGACCACGCTATTAAAAAATTTGGTGGTTTATCCAGAGAACATGCTGAAAAACTTGCATTTAACCGGTGGATTGGTCTTTTCCCAACGCGTATCCCTAGAGTTGCCTAAACTGGGCTTTAGCAAACAGGAGAGTTATGCCATTGTGCAAGAGAATGCCCAAAAGGTTTGGGTGCATTTGCAACAAGGCCAAAGCAAAGAGCCTGATTTATTTTTGCACTATCTTTTAGAGGATACGCGCTTAAAACATGTCGATCCAAATGCCATTAAAGCCTGCTTTGATCTGCCCTACTATTTAGCCAACACCGCTAAGATTTTTACGCGAGTCTTTGGGGGTTAAGCCTTCTCTTAGCTAAAAAAATATAGTCTTACCCATCAAACTTAAAAGAATCTAAATGAAAATCGCTGTTTTGATGAGTGGGGGGGTGGATAGCTCCTATAGTGCGTATCTGCTAAAGCAAGCCGGGCATGATCTCTTGGGTCTGTATCTCAAATTGCATGACAAAGAGGAAAAACACGCCATTTATATTAAAAACTGCCAAGAAGTGGCGCAATCGTTAAATGTTCCCTTTGAAGTGCTGGATTTGCAAGAAGCCTTTAAACAACAAGTCTATCAAGCTTTCATTGATTCTTACCAACAAGGGCAAACGCCCAACCCTTGTGCGTTGTGTAACCCCTTGATGAAATTTGGGCTAGGCTTAGAGTTTGCCCTAAGTCGGGGGTGTGCAAAAATGGCGACCGGGCACTATGCCCGTTTGCAAGAGGTGGGGGGGGTGTTACGCATAAGAGAGGCAGCGGATTTAAGCAAGGATCAGAGTTATTTTCTCTATGCCCTGCCCCAAAGCGCAATTGATGCGCTCATCTTCCCCTTGGGTGATTTGCTTAAAAGTGAGATCAAACCCAAAGCCCTAGAAGCTATGCCCTTTTTGGGGACTTTGCAAACTTACAAAGAATCCCAAGAGATTTGTTTTGTGGAGACTTCCTACATCGAAATGCTTAAAAAACATCTACAAGTCGATACGGAAGGGCTTGTGCGGGATGCCAGCGGGGAGGTAGTGGGGACGCATAAGGGCTACATGCATTACACCATTGGCAAACGCAAGGGTTTCACCATCAAGGGCGCGCATGAACCGCATTTTGTTATGGGGATTGTGCCCGCACAAAATGAAATCATCGTGGGCAAAAAAAGAGGATTTAGCCATTAGCTACATTGAAGCGCAAAATAAATCCCTACCCCCTAACTTCCAAGAGGGCACATACTTTGTTAAGGTGCGCTATAGGAGCACACCCACAAAAGCGCACATCAGCTTGAAAGATGGGATTATCTATGCGCACTTTGGAGAACCCGTTTATGGCGTGGCACTAGGGCAAGCTCTAGTGATCTACCAAAAAGATTGCGTGTTGGGTGGGGGGGTGATCGCCAAGAGTTTAAAAACGCCAATGGAAGCTGACATGGTAAGCACCGCTCAACACGCTTGAGGCGTTGGTGAGAACGGGTAAGTGGATTTTGACATGCTTTTGGCACTTGCCCACAAAGCGATCGTATTTGCTAGATCGCAAGCCCAGCCCCTTATAAGCTGTCAGTCTCTGGGTAACAGCACTTAGATCCCCTAAAATCAAGGCATCGACCATGGCATTGAACAAACGCCTTTCTTTTTTACTGGCAATCAGCGACTCGATACTCAAAACCGATAGATTAGAAAAACTCAACTCCAACCCCTTGCCCTCATCGTCTAATTCAACATAGGCCCTACAATAGCCCACCAAAAGGGTCAGTAAAACTAATGCCCGCAATACCCCATCAACTACCCCTTGTGTTTTACTTGGTCGTGCATTCTAGCATAGGAAGTCTTAGGTTTGTTTGAGGGGTATCTAAAGTGTTAAATTTTCACCACCTGTGCGCCAGAGCCGCCCAAGTTGTAGGGCGCGTCCTCAAAGGCGATCACTTTGGGGTGTTTTTTGAGCCACTCCCTTAGGGCTTGGCGTAAAATCCCCTTGCCCTTGCCATGCACGATCAAGACCTCTTCAAAACCTGCTAAAAGCGCGTTGGCTAAGAAGTCTTGGGCTTGTTGCAGAGCCTCTAGCACCTCTAGGGCGCGCACATCTAAGCGCATGGAAGCTTGCGCGCTGGGCTTGCGCTCTAGCTTGACTTGGGGGGGGAGTTTTGGGGGGGGTGGCTAAGGTGAGTTCTTGGGCGTTGATCTTGATCTTCAAACCATTGTCCAAAGCCACTAGACAGCTCTCCTTATTAAGACTTATAATGCTGCCTAGCTGGTTTTTATAGCGCACGCATGCGCCCTGAGTGAGGGCTGGGGGGTTGGTTGTTGTTTTAGGGGTGGGCTTGGGTTGTGTTAAGCTCGCCTTGATGGCTTGGATTTGCTGGTGGGCATGGCTTTTATTTTGGGTGCGCTCAAATTCCTTAAGCGCGTCTTGCAAGGCTCTTAGGGCTTGCTGGTAGCTTTTTTCTAGGGTATTTTGTTTGGCTTGCTGGGCTTGGGCTTGGGTCTTAATTTGTTCTAGTTGGGCTTGGATTTGTTGGCTATGGGCTTTTTTAGCCTCTTCAAGCTGGGCACGTTGTTCTCTTAGCTCTTGTTCTAGCGCGCTGGTGCGCTCAATCAAGGCGTTTAAATTCTCTTGTTCTGCGCCATACAAGGCGCGGGCTTGGTTGATGAGCTCTACGGGCACACCATAGCGCAGAGCGCTTTCAAAGGCATAACTCTTGCCAATGAGCCCGGGGCTAAAGGTGTAGGTGGGGAGTTGGGCTTGGGGGTCAAAGTGGGCGGCTAGGAGCTGGATAGCGTGGTTTTTGGCTAAGAGCAAGGCTAAATGCTTGTGGTGGGTGGTTACCACGATCTTAGCCCCTTGAGTGATGAGTTTTTCTAAGAGCACCTTGTAAAGACAACTGGCCTCTGAGGCATCGGTGCCCAGCTCGATTTCATCCACCCCTAGCAAGAGTTGGGGCGTGCTTAGGGCGCATTGGAAGTCTAGCATGCGCCCTGCAAAAGTAGAGATGTCATTTTGGCTATTTTGGGGGTCGTTGATAATGGCTTGGATATTTTCAATGTAGGGGATGGCTGAGGTGGGGGCGTGGATTTTAAAGGGCAAAAAATGTTTGGCTAAAAATACCGCGCTTAAAATGGATTTGAGCAACATCGTTTTACCCCCCGTATTAACTCCCGTGATGAGCAAAAGCGATCGATCAAAGCGCAAAGAAATGGGCTTAGGGTTGTTAAGATTGGGGTGGGCAAAGTGGCTTAAAGTAAAATCCCCTCTATTATTGGGCTTGATAAAACTCAAATTAGCACTCTTGGCAAATTGCACCCGTGCAATGATGTGATCGATGTAGTCAAACTCGTGGTTGATAAAACGCAAAAACAAAAAATGGGGGCGTAAAAGCCCGCTCCAATGCGTGCAAATGCGCGCTAGGTTTTCCTCGATCTTGGTTTGCACCTCTTGGATTTTACGGCTCAAATCGCGCGCTTCTAAGGGCTCAATGTAAAAATACCCCATGTGGGATCGCAAGATCACCTGCCCCTTGATCGCCACGCTAAAACCGGGCTTGACCAATAAGCTTTCTATGCCATTGACAAAATGCACTTGGCGATCCACAAGATAGGACTGTAAGCCTGATTTGTTTTAAAATTTGATTCAAGAGTTTTTTTTTGCTGGGCTTGCAAGCGCGCTAGACTCTCTGATAATGCATCCAAATCGGGATAAAATCCGCTTTTAAGCGTGGGGGTGTCTTGCATGTGCGTGCTAAGTTCGAGCAAGGCTGGGGGGAAGTGGATATTATCTAAGTAGGCGTATAAATGCGGGTGTTGTTTGGGGCTGGCTAGGGCTTTGAGGTAGGCAAAATAGCGTGTGATCTGCACGAAGGCAAATAGCGTGTCTAAACGCCACACCCCGCCCTTTTTAAAAGCCTTGAGCGCGTCTTTAAGGCAGATGAGCGCAGGGGGGGGTGTGCAATCTAGGTGTTCTAATTCTTGCAAATGTTCCCAAATGTTAGGGGGTGTGTGGCTGGGGGCAAAGTCTTTAGGGCGGGCTAGAAAAGTGCTAAAGTGTTCTATAAAGCGTGTTAAATCTAATTGGGCAATCAAAGACATTAGGGCTTAGCCAGCATGCAAGTTTGCAAATCCACCAACATGCCCTGTTTGGGGGTGTTCTTTTTGCCTAAAAAACTCAGTGTGCCCGCCACAAAATTAAATTCTTTATTATTGACATGGACATGCCGACAAATGAGGGTCTCGCCACGCAAAAAGGCGCGTTGCAGTGCCATTTGGTTTTGATTTTCCCGATCTTGCTTGTAGGTGTAAAACATCAAAAAAGCCCCCAAAGCCCCTAAAAGGACAATAGCGCTGATTTTTTGCTTCAAACTAATCAAGCCAAAATCCCTTAATAAAAGCCAAAGCAGGACCAAAACCAACAGCAAAACAGCCCAAGCACCCACTATAATTCTCCTCTTAGCTGGGAGGTGATATCCCCTGCCCCAAAACCAATGACAAGTCCTTGATTGAGGGTGCAAATGAGGCGATCGCCCACATACAGCCCCAAACCCTCTTGGGTGCGCCACACGCGATCAATAAAGGTGGGCTGGAGGTGCTTGAAAAGCTGGGGCATATTGACCTCTTGGGGGGGCTCGCCAGCACGATAGACAGGCAAAATATACAGCTGGCGGATTAAGGGGGTTTCAAAACAGCGTTGGAAAGCGGCTAAATTGTCTAGCAGGCGGGAGAATTTATGGGGTTGCCAAATCACAATGGCTTTATCTTGCTGGGTCAAGTTGGCATAGGTTTGCAGGGCTTGCAAAGTGGCGCGAATCTCGGTGGGGTGGTGGGCGTAATCATCAATCACCACCAAACGATCTTTTTGGATAATATCAAAGCGTTTTTTAATGCCCTTATAATCTAGCAAATTAGCCCGCAAAGTTTCTAAGGGCAATTCGCCCAAAGCGGCCAAGATCGCCAGTGCCGCATTGCTGGCGGTGTGCTCCCCTAAGCCCCACACTTCAAAAAAGCCATAATCTTTAAACTTAAAACGCGTATAGGGCTCACCCTCTTTGAGGAAATAAGAAATATCGCTGATGTCTTTGGCAGGATCAAGGCACACAGCCTCCAAGTCCAAGCCCTTTAAAAAGGGGTCGGCGACATTGATTACGCGTTTTTGTGCTAAATGCAAAAAGTCTTGATAGGCTTGATAAAAGGCTTTTAAGTCGTAATTATAGCCCTCTAGGTGCTCCACCTCCGCATTAGTAACAAGGGAACAATAGGGGTTGGAGTGTAAAAAACTCTGATCGGATTCATCGGCTTCAAAGACCAAGCTAGAGCTACTACTTTCCTTGACATTGGAGCCAAAGGCTTTGGAAGTTGCTCCAATGATCGCCCCAAAGTGGGGCAACAACGCGCTTAACATCGCGCTCGTGCTGCTCTTGCCATGTGCCCCACACACGCTAAAGACCCGCTTATCGCCCAAGATGTATTCTAGGGCTTTTTTACGCGATAAAATGATGCAATTTTTCTCCATCGCCGCCACGATCTCCACATTATCCACCTTGATAATGGCAGAGTGGATCACCACCTCTTGATCGCTTAACGCACTGGGGTCATGGGGGATGGTGATGGGAACACCTAGCTCTTTTAAATAGCGTGTGATGGAGCTTTCTACGATGTCTGAACCGCTCACCTGTGCGCCCTGCGCTTTGAGGTATTTAGCTAGCCCTGAGATACCAATCCCCCCAATGCCAATCAAATGGATTTTATAGGTGTGGATGGGGCGATCTAGCATGCGCAACTCTGGTAGGTGCTAAGGGCACTTTTAAGCGTGTGCAACGCCCCTTCAAGCACTTCAGGCGGATAAACAAGGGCGACTCGCACAAAGTTTTTGGTGTGCGGGCTTTTTAAAGTCCCCAAGAAGTCCCCGGGCAAGACCTTAATTCCCTTGCCATAAAGATAACGGGTGAATTTTTGCCCCTCGAGCACCTCTAGCCACACATAAAAGCTAGCCGGGAAAATAGGCACTTGTAAAATCTCTTGGGCGAGGTTGAGGTTGCGGGCATAAATTTGGCGGATTTGCTCTTGGGCGTGTGTGTCGCTCCAACCGATCGCACTGGCATGCTGGAGGGGTAAAGGGATGGCACAACCGGTATAACTCCTAAAGACTTGGTAAGCTTGCAAGATTTGCGTATCGCCGGCAACATAACCACTTCTAAGCCCGGGGGCACTCAGAGCCTTAGAAATGGAATTGATCGCCAAGACATTTTTAAATTCTGTGTTGCCCACCTCTAGGCAGGCTTGCAAGATCGAGGGCGGGGGTGTGGTGCTGTAAATATTGCTATAACATTCATCATTGACTAGCAAGAAATTTTGATCCAAAGCCTTTAGCACCCATTCTTTTAATTCCTCTAGGCTGAGTGTGCGCCCCGTGGGGTTGTTAGGGGAATTTAAGATCACCATGTGGGGTTTGTGTTTGGGGTCTAGTGTGGGGTAAAGTGGTTGTCTTTGTTAAGCTCCATCTCAATGACTTGCGCCTTAGCCACTTGCGCGCTAGCCAAATAGACTTGGTAAAATGGGTTGCAAAAGGCGATCTTAGGGTGTTTCTTGTCATGGAGATAAAAAATAGGCAAGCTAAACAAGGCTTCTTTAGAGCCAAAGGTGGGGATGAGTTGGCTAGCTTGCAAACCCACGCCAAAACGCCTGTGGATAAAATCTATTTGGGCTTGCTTTAAAAACGCCTCGCCCGCATTTTTAGGGTAAAAACGCAACTCTTGCGTGTGGGCTTTCAAACTCTCTTGGATACTGGGCGGGGTGGGTAGTTGGGGCTCACCAATGGAGAGGTCTAAACAATGTGGGGGGGTTAAATCTTTGAGCAAAGCGCGTAGCCGTTCAAAGGGATAGGGCACAAACATCACATTCTCCACTTCAAATACCCTATTATACCCAAAAACTAATCCCCCTCCTCTTGGATGGAGTGGTTGGTGGTGGGTGCGGGGGTGTGG
>CAGP01000127.1 GCA_000263275.1 Helicobacter bizzozeronii CCUG 35545
AGACATGCTTTTAGAAAAGCTCCAACAAAATTTGACCCAGACCAATATCGCCAATATACAAAAAAAACCTGCCCTACTTTTATTCGCTCAAACTAGCCATCTTCCCCACCTCAGCACAACTCCAGCAAATCCACCAAAAGCTTTTAAAAATCCCGGGGGTGGAAAAAATCGAAGTCTTTAGCAAAACCCACGACCAAGAATACCGCTTATTGTTGTTGCTTAAAAAAAAGTATCATGGTTCTTGGCGTGCTGGTGGTGGTGCTCTCCATCTTGCTCCTGATGAAACAAGTGAGCGTGTGGAATTTGCAATATTCTAAACGCATTGAGATCATGGAGCTTTTGGGCGCACCCATGCGGATCAAAAACGGCTTTTTTATTCAAATTGGCTTTGGTGGATTCTATCTTAGCCAGTGTAGGGGTGCTGGTTGGGAGTTTGTATTTATCCTTGCAAGATAAATTCCAAGCGATCTTGCAAGCCCTAGAAATTAAGGGCGGTTTGTTTGTGTGGCAAGAGGACATGTTGATCTTTTTAGGCACTTCCATTGTGGTGTCTTTGATGTGTGTGTGGGTGGTTGTGATCCAAAGGAGAGTGGCATGAAAACCCTACGGGTTATGGGTTTGGTGGGCTTATTTAGTATGGGCTTGTTAGGCAATAAGGGGGCGGGTTTAGAAGACATTAACCGCAATATCATGCTCAATCAAAATAAGCTCGAAGAGACCACCCTAGAAAAAAACAAGTTGAGTAACCATCTAAATAGCTTGGGCAATGCGATCAACCAAAAATACCAGCAAAGCCAAGAATTGTCCCAACAAATCCAAGCCCTCCAAAAAAGCATTGAAAAAAACCAAGCCCAAAACTTGCTCCAAGAAAAATCCCTCGAACAACACCGCTCTTTGCTAAATAGCCTCAAAAAAGATCGCCACCAAATCCAAGATGCCGTTACAAGCGTGTTGCTTAAAGATTTGTTATTTGTTTTGGTCTTAGAACAAGAGAGTTTAGCCACTCCAGAGGATTTGATTTTGCAAGAAATCTTCAAGCATGTCAATCAAGACTCCAAAATCAAATTAGCCGACTTGAATCTCAAAGAAGAGCAGATCAATAGCAAAATCACCCAAATCACCCAAAGCATCAACCAAATCAATAAAACCATCGGGGCACAAAAAGATCGCCAACGCAATTTAGAAATCATGGTTTCAGAACAACAGAAGTTAATCGCAACTATGCGCGCTGAGTTAGCCGATTATAATAAGAGATTAACGGCTTTAGACAAGGAACGCAAAGAACTCGATCAGCTCCTAGCCTCTTTAAATATCATCAAACGCAATAAAGAAAAAGAGTTAGAAAGAGAACAGCACAACAAGCAAAAAGCACCCCGTGCAATCGGAGGTATCCAAGCCCCTTTAGAGGTGCGGCAGGTGGCTAATTCTTATCGCGATATTGTTACTATCGCTTACAATGGCCCTAAAACCATCGCCCCCTTAGCCAACTATAAGATCGTGCAAAAATTTGGGCCCTATTTTGATCCAGTCTATAAACTCAAGGTCTTTAATGAATACATCACGCTTGTTTCGACCAAACCCAATGCGGTCGTGCGGAGTATCTTTGATGGGCGGGTGGTCTATGCTAAAGAAGTGCCGATCTTAAAGAAAGTGATCATCATTGAGCACAAGGGGGGCATGCACACCATTTATTCCCAGTTAGATAAAATCGCCCCCACGATCAGGCATGGCTTACGGGTGCAAAAGGGCTATGTGATCGGGCGCATTGACCAACGCTTGAGCTTTGAGGTTACCATAAAGGACAAACACATCGATCCTTTGGAGATCATCGCCCAAACACATTAAAAGCAACAAAAACATGCCGATCTCAAGGCGAGCTTTTTGAAAGGAGAGTTCATGTCAGTTGAAACCATTAATTTTACAAAACAACCCCATTTATTACAAGCAGTTCCACAGGTGAATCCGCTCCACATAGAGGAGCAGAACGATTTATTGCAACCCGTTGCCAATAAAGCAGATTTGAAAAAGGCGGACAAGGCGGATCAAGAAGCTGAGAATGCCTTATTGTTAGAGGAACGGGATTTGCAGAAACTGAGCAAGGAACTCAATAGAGAGATGAAGCGCATCCACTCTAATTTGGTCTTCAAATACAACGAGGAGATTGGGAGTTTGGTGGTGGTGGTTAAGGATAGCAAGGGCGAGCACATTATCCGCGAAATCCCGCCTCAAGGGATGGTGCGTTTGATGGAAAAGATGCGCGATATTGTGGGGATTATTTTTGATAAAAAAGGCTAGGTGTCTTTGGAGTAAAAAATGGGTGTTGGGAAACTAAGTTCTTTAGGGATTGGGAGCAAGGTCTTAAATTACGATGTGATCGACAAGCTCAAGGCGGCTGATGAAAAGACCATGATCGCCCCTATTGACAAAAAAATGGAAAATAATATCCAAAAGCAAAAAGCTTTGGTGGAGATCAAAAGCCTCATTTCTGCCTTAGAATCTCCCGTGCAAGCCTTGAGCGACTACTCCACCTACACGGCTAGGAGTAGCCATGTGAGCGGGGATGCGCTCAAAGCCAGTGTGAGCCCGGGGATTCCGCTCCAAAATATCAAGGTCGATGTTGAAAATTTAGCACAGGGGGATATTAACGAGGTGGGGACACATTTCCGCTCCCGAGATGATGCCTTTAGCCAAGCCAATACCAAGTTGCACTTTTACACCAATGGCAAGAATTACACCATTGACATCAAGGCGGGCATGAGTTTGGGCGATGTGGCTCAGGCGATCACCGATGGGAGCGGTGGGAATGCGATGGGGATTGTGATGAAAACCGGGGGGGACAAACCTTACCAACTCATGATTAACTCCAAAAACACCGGAGCTAATAGCCGTCTCTTCTTTGGCACAAGTGTCGTTTCGCACTTGAGTAGCGATGCGCCCATCACGCTAAGCCTAGCTAGCGCGCCCAGCCCTGATGGCAAGACTCCAGGCAAAGCCGAGCATGATTTTTTTGTCAAAGTTTATGATGCCAATAACAAGCTTGTAGAAATCCCCATCACTCTTGATTTGAGCAGTGCTACGCCTGTGCCCAAGAAAAATGAAGCCTTGCGTGCAGCCATCCAAAAAGCCCTAGAGGATAACCCCGATACAAAATCCTTAGTCGATTCGGGTCAGCTCAATGTGGAAGTGGTGGATGATGGCAAATCGCTCATTATCAATGACAAACGCGGGTTAGAGGTGGCTGTTGGGGGGGCTAAGGCTGGGGAGTTGGGCTTTATCCAAGATAAATCTGAGAGTGGCGATTTATTTAAAGCCGCCACAGGGATCAAGCAGGGCAAGATTGAGGGCACAATCCGCCTCAATGATCATGCCATCGATTTGGGGGCAATTACCTTGATGGGCAATTCCAGCACACAGAATGGGGAGGCGATTGTTAAAGCCATCAATGCCATTGAGGGCTTGCACGCCTCTATGGGGGCAGATGGTAAATTGGTACTCAATAGCGATAGTGGCGAGTTACGCATCGCTGGGGTAGGGCCTACTGGCAAGACAGCTCTTAGGAATATTGGACTCACAGAAGGGCTCACCCAAAACTACGCCCACACGCAAGGTCTCTTTGCACTTAAAAATCTCCAAAAAAGCAGGCGATGCGAAATTCACCTACGATGGGGCGACCATCACCCGCCCCACTAACGAAGTCAATGATGTGATCAATGGCGTGTCTTTGAGCTTGCTAGGCAAGACCGAGCCAGGCAAACCTGCCATTGTGAGCGTTACACGGGACAACAAGGCGATCATTGACCATGTGAAAGAGTTTGTCAAGACTTACAACGCCTTAATCCCCAAATTAGAGGAGACCACCCGTTACGACCCTGATACGCGCATTGCCGGGATTTTTAATGGTGTGGGGGATATCCGCACAATCCGTTCCTCAATTAACAATGCCATCGCTTTTACACGCACCACCCAAAAGGGCGTGGATAGCTTGATGAAATATGGGATCATGTTTAATGAGAATGGGCAGTTGAGTTTAGATGAGAGCAGGCTATCCAGTGCTCTTGGCACAGACCCCCAAGGCGTGCAAGACTTTTTCTATGGGTCTCAGGTGAAAAGCATGGGGGGCAAGGAGATTCACCAAGAGGGGATTTTTGAGCGACTCGGTAAAGTTTTATCGCATTTAGTCGATGGTAGTGGTGCTAGCTTGAAAATATATGGAGACTCCTTAGAACAAGATGCTAAGGATTTGCGCCGCGACAAACAAAGCGCGATGGATTTGTTGAAAACCCGTTATGACATCATGGCAGAACGATTTGCTGCCTATGACGGGCAGATCTCCAAAGCCAATAAGTCGTTTGATGCGGTGCAAATGATGATCGATCAAGCAGCAGCCAAAAAGAATTAGTGAGGATGAAGATGTTTAAGGCAAATGCGTATAATCTATACCAGCAAAACTCTGTGAGTGTGGAGTCTCCGGCTAAATTGATTGAGATGCTTTATGAGGGCATTTTGAAATTCGCCGCCCAAGCCAAACGGCACATGGAAGCCGATGATATTGAAAAAAAGATTCTCTATATCAATAAGGTCGCCGATATTTTTACCGAACTTTTAAATGTCTTGGATTATGAACGGGGGGGCGAGGTGGCTGTTTATCTAACCGGACTTTACACCCACCAGATCAAAACCCTCACGCAAGCCAATGTGGAGAATGACAGCACCAAAATCGATTTGGTGATGGGGGTTGCTAGGGGCTTGTTAGAGGCTTGGCGGGAGATCCATGCGCATGAATTGGGTCGATGAGCTCAAAATCGCGCTTTTAGAAAATAACACGCGAAAAGCCTTTAAACTAATCGAAAGTTGCCCGCTCATGGAACAGGGTTGTAACGACCTAGAGACCTTAGAATGTGCTAAAGCCCTCATCGCCACCACCATTGAACGACTCCAAGAGGAACAGCAAGCTTTAGGGGCACAAATGCGCCAACTCAAAGCCGCCCAACGCTTTTTAGAGATTTCAGCCCCCTAAGACCATTTAAAACAAATAAGCGTAACTAGCCACCCAGTAGAATCGTTCTGAGTAGAACCCTTTGCCTATAACCGCTTTTGTCTTGCCAAAGGGGATTTTAACCCCCAACTCTACGCGGTGTCTTTGCTCGATGGTGCTCCCCACGCCCAAATTAAAAACCCCGTTATAGCCCATAAAAGAGCGGTTGCTATCCGTGCTGACCAAAGTGGGCGCGCCTTGAAAATACCCAAACCCCAAACCCGCATAAGCCCCAAGATCGTATTTGCCTATCTTGTAAAAATCGCTCACCACATCCATATTGAGGCTCAAAAAAGAATGCACGAGGGTGTGAAACGCTGTGGGCTTTAAACCCATGATGTAGCTCAAATCCACACGCAAGGCGGCGTATTTCACCAAATCGTATTGGTAGCCCGCTTTGATCCCCCATAAAAAAGAATTGGTCCAAGGGTGTTTGGACGCAATGGAAAGCCTGTAGGTTTCAAACCCGCTCATCACACCCACAAAAATATGGCTTTTATGCTGGATTTTCTCGCTGGTAGCACCCAATAACCCCACACCCAGCGAGAGTCCGCATATCCATTTGATCATTTGCGACCCTGATAGAATCGCTTTAACTTGTCATCTAAAGGAGCTAATAAGCGATAAAAGATCGGCACGACCAACAAACTTAACGCCATAGACACCAATAGCCCCCCACTCATGGCAATGCCAATGGGTGATTTCATCGCCGAGCCCTGCCCTACAGCCAAAGCCAAAGGCAACATGCCACACACCATCGCAATCGTGGTCATTAAGATCGGGCGTAGGCGGGATTCGCCGGCCAAAATAATGGCTTTTTCAATGCTATGCCCTTCTTTACGCCGATCGTTGGCAATGTCAATGATGAGCGTGGCGTTCTTGCCCACCATGCCAATAAGCAAAATCAACCCCATTAAAGAAAACATGCTCATGGGCTGATGCACGATTCCTAGCGCAAAGAATGCCCCAGAAAAACTTAGAGGCATGGTAACCATGATGATCAAGGGCTCTAAGATCGACTCATAAAGGGCGGCTAAGATCATGTAAATGAGGATAAAGGCGGTAGCGATCGCCACGCCAAAGGCTTCATTAGTTTCTTTAAGCTTGTCTGAGTCGCCTGTGAAGCGGAAAGCCGCTCCTTTAGCCAGCCATTGATTTTGGTGTTTTTGCACTTGGCTTAAGAGTTCGCCCAAATCCACCCCAGCAGCCGGGCGTGCTAGGACCGTAACGCTTCTTTGGCGGTTATAGCGGGTGATATTGGAGGGCACTTTACGCTCAATCACTTCCATAAGCCCATCTAAAAACATCAACTTGCCATCTTTGTTTTTGATCTGCAGTCGTTTGATGTCATCCACATTGATTTTTTTTATTGGAGGGGACGCGGATCACAATGTCATACTCTTTACCATGCTCCTTAAAGTAGCTCACCCGATTTTCCCCAGAAAAGGCGTTGCTCACCACGCTTGCAATGTCTTGGGCGCTCACGCCGTATTTGGTCGTGGCTGCCCTTAAAACGCGTAGTTGGTATTGGGTTTGGTAATCGGAGGTGTTAGTGTGGTAACCCACTACCTTGCCCTTCATCTCAGGACTTTCTAGCAAGAATTTTTTTAAGTTTTGCTACGCTCTCATCCACGAGCTTTTGCGTGGGGGCATAGACATAGGCTTGGAACGCCGAGTTATCCCCCCCACCAATTAAGGGCACTTCGGCTAGGTTAATGGAGGCAATGTCTTTAGCCTCTGGGATGGCCCTTAATTTGTGGCGCATCTCCTCCATGATCACAAATTGGCTTCTTTTATGCTCTTTTTTGAGTTTGACATAGAATTTACCCTTAAAGGTGCTTTGGATATTCCCATAACCCACTTGCATGGAGTCAAACTCCACATCGGGGTCTTTTTCAATCACGGCTTGCAAGGCTTTCATTTTAGCCAACATCGCTTTTAGGCTAATATCAGTTTGCGCCTTGACATAGACATAAAACATGCCCCGATCTTCTTTTAACATAAACTCCATGCCCAGCTTGCCAGCCACATGCAACGAGCTAGCAAAAATCCCCGCCACGACTAACCCCACGATCAATTTATGGTTTAAAAGCCAGCCTAACAACTTGGCATAAGATTGCTCCATTTTTTGGAAAAAGGGTTCGGTGTATTTGTAAAATTTAGATTGCTCGGTGGATACGATGATGGAGCTTAACATGGGGATCACCGTAACCACCACAAAATAAGAAATCACAATGGCTAGGGCAACCGTGATCCCAAAGCTTTGGAAAAAACGCCCCACAATCCCGCTCATATTACCCACAGGGATAAAGACAGACAAGAGCATCGCAGAGATCGCCACAATCGCAAAGGCAATTTCATGCACGCCCTCATAGCTGGCGGTTCTTTTGTCCATGCCCGCCTCTAGCTTTTTGTGGATGTTCTCAATCACCACAATCGCATCATCAATGATGATCCCAATGGAGAGCGTGAGCGCGACCATGGTCAGCATGTTCAAAGAAAAGCCCATCCACTGGATGAGCGCAAAAGTCCCCATAATAGAGATGGGGATACTCATTGCGGAAACAAAGGTGATGGACAGACTACGCAAAAAGAAAAAGACCACAGAGATCGCCAAAATCCCCCCCAAGATCAAGTCAAACTTGACATCTTTAATGGAGTGGCGGGTATAATCTGTGGTGTCTAAAAAGGGGCGCAACTCATAACCCGGGCTGACCGCACGCATGGCATCCATCTCTTTATAGACTGCATCCACAATTTGGATTTCATTAGCCCCGGCGATCTTTTGCACCTCTAAAACAATGCCTTGATCGTGTTTGTAGCTGGCATAAGTGATGTCTGGGTCAATGCCCTTTTCAATCGTGGCGATGTCAGCTAGGCGGACATGGTTGCCAATTTGGATATTGGCTAATTCTTCAAGGGTGTAGCTATTGCCATCGACCAAAATGGCGTAGTTTTTCTTAGGACCGGTGATCTTACCCCCGTCCATTTCTAAGTTTTGGCTTTTTAGGGCATTGTAAAGGTCGGTGTAGGTCAAGCCATATTTATTCATCAAACTGGGGTCGGCATAAATCCGCACTTGCTTTTCTTCAAAGCCTTGTAATTGCACCCCGCCCACGCCCTCGATCTTTTGCAACATGGGTTTGATGATATTTTTGGCGTGATCGTTGAGCTCGGCTGGAGTCTTGGTCTTGCTGGTTAAAAAGATTGAGAGAATTGCCTGCCCGCTGGTATCGACCTTATCGATGGCGGGGCGGCGGATATTGGGATCGCCAAAGCTCACAGAGGAAACTTTGTTGATGATGTCGTTTAAAGCGGTTGTTATGGGCTTTTCAAGCACAAATTCCACAACCACAATGCTAATATTGCGCGCGCTATTGGAAGTAACCTTCTTGATCCCATCCACCCCCATCACGGCTTCTTCAATCTTGTCGGTTACTTTGCTCTCCACAATATCCGCACTCGCCCCCGGGTAGCTGGTTTTCACCACGATGATGGGGAAGTCAATATTGGGGAAAAGCGCAACACTGATTTTTTTGAGTGCCATCGTGCCAAAGAAGACCACCATGCACGCAAACATTAAGGTTGTGATGGGTCTTTGGATCGCAAACTTATACACAAAAGCCCCCTATTGGATAAAGCCATCCCCAAAGATACCGGGGACTAGGGGGTTATTGGCAGGCAGTAGGGCTTCTGCATTCACCTTGCGGGTGCTGACATCGATCGTGGGGTAAATTTTGGTGATTTTGACTTCTTTTTTCTCCGATTTACCATCGACACTATAGATGAATTTATCCCCCACTTTGACAACGGGCAAGTATTTTGAGTCAAACTCTAACACCATTTTTACCCGCTTGCTCACGAGCCTAAATAGCACCGTGTTATTCGCACTCGTGCCATCGCCTAGCTCAATGTTTTTACTGGCAATGATCCCATCAAAGGGGGCTTTCAAGATCGTTTTATCCACGACTGCTTGGGCGTAATCGCGATCATACTCTAGTTTTTTGTTAATCCGCATAGTAGCGATCCAGCGTGTTTTTATCAATCGCCCGCCCGATTTTTTGGTAACGCGCATATTGCTTTTGTGTGAAGTCATATTGCTGGGTGATGGAATCGGCTTGGGCTTTCTTGTCCCTGTTATAAAGGGTTAAGAGCACATCGCCCTTTTTAACATAAGAACCCACATCGACATAAATGGCATCCACAATACCCGCCGAATCTAATTTGAGATTGGCATCTTTGAGTGCGACCACATTAAAAACCGCATAAACCTCTTTTGCTTGGAGCCCTACTGCCAAGAATAGGGCGATGAATATTAATCGCATGCTGATTCCTTAGCGCACATAATCTTGGATATGATGCCCACTATAAAAAATGTAATTGGCTTTTTGCATTTCGTAGTTGTTAAGAGATTGGTTGTAGATCACCTCCGCATCAAAGCGGGTTCTTAACGCCCTTAAATAAGTGGTAAAATCAACCAAATTGGCATTGTATTTTTTCTTAATGCTCTCATAGGCGATATTGGCAGATTTTAAGCTCGCCTCTGAGCTGCGGATACGCGATCGCGCCATGTCTAAAGACTTGCGGTAAAGTTCCACATCCTTGACTTGTTCCATTTTTTTATACATTAGGTTCTTTTCTTGCGCCATTTGGTTTAAGCGCAGGTATTGTTTTTGCAAATTCAAGCCAATATCATTCAAAATATTCAAGGTTACCACGACTCCCACGGTGTTTTGCTGGTTAGGGAATAAGTTTCCAAAGCGATTGTCATTCCCCCGTGCGAAGGCGGGTTTTTGGATATAGTATTGCCAATCGTCATTAACATCAATTGTTGGGTAGTAGTTGAGTTGTTTATTTTGGTAGTGGATCGCAGTGATTTGTTCTCTTAAAGCGCGCAAGTCAGCCCGCTCTTTTAAGGAGAGAGTGGGGGAAAGCAGAGTGGTCCTCTTTAAAGAGGGAATCTTACTATTGGTCAGGTACTCTAAGGTCAAGCGGTTTTGCTCAATATCAAATTCCATCTGGGTGATGTCATTCTCACTGAGCGCACCCTGTGCCTTTGCACTCTCTAAATTATCCGCCGTGGTTAATCCTTGCTCAAAGAGTTGTCTGGTGCGATCAATATCAGAACGCAACTCAGCCAATTTTCTTTTTGGAGGCAACCAGCTGTGCCATGTTGTTGAAATATTGGTAATACTGCTGGACCACTTGCAAATAAATACTTTGCTTGGTGTATTCCATATTAGCACTGCTGGAGCGATAACTAGCGGATTTTTCTTTGACATTATTAATATCGCTAAAACCATTGAAGACATTGAGTTTTAAATTGGTGTTGAGCAATTGCATGTCGTATTCGGGGTAAAAAGGCGTGTTTCTGTTGCGGTGGTTATAAGTGTAATTACTGCTTAAAGTGGGCAAAAACTTAGCCTTAGCAATGGCGTGGTTTTTGAGGGCTTGGCGCACCTGTAGGCGGGCTGCTTGGAGGGAATAGTTATTGTCTGCATTTTTGATTAAATCTGCCAAACCCAGCGCATGCCCTTGTGTATCGGCAAATTTGCGATCCTCCATATTTTCTAATTGTTTCATATTGAGTGCTAGATCATCTCCGGGGGGAGAATAAGTCTCTAATTCTAAAGCTTGCAAATTCCAGCAAAAAGACAATGCCAAAGCACCCCTAATCCATGAGAACCTTTTGCTTTGGATTGGTAAAAAACGCAAAAACCCCATAACTAACTCCAATTAAGTAGCACACAAAAACGGGTGGTGTCCTTGGCGGGATTTGAACCCACGACCTTACGATTAGGAATCGTACGCTCTATCCAACTGAGCTACAAGGACTAATCCATCTAACAGAAAGCAACGGCATCGGATTCTGAGTGTGATCCACACTCATCAAAAATCAAGCTTAAAGCTAAGCTACTTTTTCTTACTCACTTTGGGCTTTTTGTGCGCTGCCACTACATCTTTGAGCAATTTACCCGGCTTGAACTTGGGGACCATTTTATCTGGTGTGCTATAGGTTTTATCGCTCCCGGGCACTTTCCCGCTCTTGCCTTTTTGCAACGCCACTTCAAATTTGCCAAAACCCACCAGCTCCACACTCTCATGCGTGCCCAACACCTTTTCAATGGCTTTGACAAAACCATCTAACGCCTTTTCAGCGTCTTTTTTGCTCTCAAATTCACCCTCTTCTTTGAGTAAATCGACAAACTCCGCTTTTTTCATCTCAAACCTTTCTGACATGCTTAAAATACGGCAAGCATTATACTACAAAATGTAAATTTTAGGGAACAAACCCGCCCTAATTCCCCTTTAGAGCCTTAAATCTAGGGCAGATACCCCCCCTTTAAGAGCGATTCAAGCTAGCTATTTGTATGATAAGCCCTCATACTAAGCTTTAAGGGATTTTAAGGGTGCGCGTAGCGATCAACGGGACAGGGCGGATCGGCTTGTGTGCAAGCCGGATCATTGGGGCTAGAAAAGACATCGAATTAGTGGCGATCAATTCCACCTGCCCACTAGAAACTTTAATCCACCTTTTGCGCTTTGATTCCTTGCACAAACACACGCTAGAAATTGAGCAAATCGATTCGCAACACATCGCCATCGGGCATAGCCGGCATGTCCGGATTTTAAGCGATCGCGACCCCTCCAAGCTGGATTTTAGCCCCGCCCAAGTGGTGTTAGAATGCACGGGCAAGTTTAATGACATCAACCTAGCCCAAGCCCACTTAAAAAACCAAGTCCAACAAGTGGTGATCTCTGCTCCGGCTAAAAACACCCCAACCTTTGTCTATGGGGTCAATCACACCGACTACAAGGGTGAGCCAGTGATCTCTAACGCCTCTTGCACCACCAACGCCCTAGCCCCGCTTTTAAAGGTGCTAGATGATAACTTTGGCATCCAACATGCTTTAATGACCACAATTCATAGCTACACCAACGATCAAAACCTATTAGACTCCAAGCACAAAGACTTACGCCGGGCGCGCGCTGCTGCCCTTAATATCATCCCCACCAGCACGGGGGTGAATAAAGCCATTGCCCTAGTCTTGCCCCATTTGGCTAATAAGATCAGCGGGCTAGCCCTAAGAGTGCCCACCCCCGATGTGAGTTTGATTGATTTGAGCTTTGGCACGCAAAAATCCTTGAGTTTAGAAGCCTTGCATGCTTGCATGGAACAAGCGAGCCAAAAAGAGCTTAGGGAGATTTTGGGAATTGACACCCAAAAATGCGTTTCTAGCGATTTTTTAGGATCGCCCCTAAGCTCCATTTATATTCCCGATCAAAGCCTTGTGCTAGGCAAGCACCACGCCAAAATCCTAGCATGGTATGATAATGAGGTGGGTTATAGCCACCGCTTAGTGGATATGGCGCACTACATCTACCAAAAAGGACAAGCATGCTAGCGGGCATTAAGAAAATGCAAGAGGTCTTGGGGATTCAAGATGTGGCACTCAAGGATAAACGGGTGTTGATCCGCGTGGATTTTAATGTGCCCTTAGATAAGGATTTTAACATCACTGAGGATACCCGCATGCGTGAGAGTATCCCCACGATCAATTATTGTATCGACAACGGGGCTAAGTCGGTGGTTTTAGTCGGGCATTTGGGGCGACCCGAGCCCAAGATAGATGGCGAAAAGCAGATTCAATTTTCCTTTAGCCACTTGGTTAAACGCCTAGAGAGGCTTTTAAATAAAGAGGTGTTGTTTGCCCATTCGCTTGAGATGGCGCAGGGTTTGCAAGAACAAGATCACCCCGTTATTTTAGTGGAAAATCTGCGTTTTTATAAGGGCGAAAAAAGCAATGACCCTTTGTTTTCCCAAAAGCTAGCCAGCTTGTGCGATGTTTATGTCAATGATGCCTTTGGGACGAGCCACCGCAAACACGCCAGCACCTACGGGATTGCCCAATTTGTGCCGGTCAAAGTTGCCGGCTTTTTGCTCAAAAAAGAGATCAATTCATTTGCTAAGGCTCTTGCCAACCCCTTACGCCCGGTGCTCTTAATTGTGGGTGGGGCTAAGGTGAGCTCCAAACTCACGCTTTTACGCAATATTTTAGATCGTGTCGATAAGGTCATCATCGGCGGGGCGATGAGCAACACTTTTTTTAAAGGCACTGGGTTATCACATGCAAGCCTCCTTAGTAGAAGAGGATTTGATCCAAGAGGCGTTGGAGATTTTACAAAAAGCCAAACAAAAGGGCGTGCATGTGTATTTGCCCGTGGATGTGGTGAGCACCCCGCACATGGATCACACCGATCAAGTCCAAATCACCCCCGCCCAAGACATCCCGCTAAACCATATCGCCGTGGATATTGGTCCTGCCACCTCTAAGCTCTTTTCGTTGGTGATTCAAGGCAGCCAAACCATTATTTGGAACGGACCTTTGGGCGTGTATGAAGTGCCCTTATTTAGCCGTGGGTCTTTCCAAATCGCCCACAGCATTTCTAATACCTACGCCTATTCGCTAATTGGCGGGGGCGATACCATCGATGTTTTGACCCGTGCGGGCGATAAAGATAGTGTCAGCTTTATCTCCACAGGTGGGGGGGCGAGTTTGGAACTTTTAGAGGGCAAAATTTTAGTCGCCTTTGAGGTTTTGGATCAAAAAACAAAATTGGGCAGATCATGATTAATGTGTTTGCCAAAAACAACCACTTAGTTGAGATCGTGGATTTCCATGGCTTTGAATCTTTCCCTTTAGATGAGCAAAATATCTTGTGGTTTGAGCTCATCAACCCCACCGAAACCGAATTGCAATGCATTGTCCAAAACTACCACATCAACACCAGCCAAGAAGAGCCCGAAAAAAGCGCGATCGCCAAGTATTGGGAGAATAGCACTTCTATTACCATCAACACCTATTCTGTTTATAAAGACACGCCCCTAGCCTTCCATGCAGAGCCGATGACCTATTTTATTTCAGATAATATTTTATTCACCCTTTATAATGGCAATCTGCCCATCTTTGAGGATGTGCAAAAACGAATCCTAGCCAGCCCTAAAAAATTCCAAGATGGCTTTGATATTTTGTCTAAAATCTTAGAGCTTTATTTTGAAAAGGGTGCGGATTATTTAGAGGAGGTCAATCGCGAAACCAGCGCTTTAAGAAAACAAATTGTGCTTGAACCTAATATCTGCACCCATGAGGATACCCTCATCACCCTCTCTTTTTTGCAAGAATTTAACATGGAGTTGCGCGACTCGCTCTTTGACAAACGGCGTATCATCACCACCTTACTCAAAAGCAATAAAGTTGATAATGAGACCAAAAAGGATTTTAATATTATCTTAAAGGATTTTAGCTCGCTGGTGGATTTCAGCACGGCTAATCTCAACGCCCTAGATAATATCCAAAACCTTTTCACCTCTCAAGTCAATGTGGAACAAAATAAAATCATCAAGCTTTTCACGGTGGCGACTATGGCGATGATGCCCCCCACCCTCATAGGCACGATCTATGGCATGAACTTTGAGGTCATGCCTGAGTTGCGTTGGGAATTTGGCTACCCCCTAGCCGTGCTCACGATGATCATCTCCACCATCTTGCCCATTCTCTACTTTAAAAAGAAGGGCTGGCTTTAAAGCGCGCTCCACAACAACACCCCCAAAACCCCAGTGCCTAGCAAAAATGCACCCATTAGCCCCTTAGTCTTACGCTTAATCCCCATAGCCAACCCGCTCACATAGAGCAAGCATAAGAACACTGCAAAGATACCCGCAAAGATGAGTAAAGCCTGATTAGCCCGACCCTTATGCACCTGCATGATCACCCCCAAAAAGCTACGCTTGGTGAGTGTGATCTCGCTCTTCTCTCCTTTGGTTACCAAACTGGCTTCATAAGCGGGTGTGCCAATGATCAAAGCCCCCTTGAGCTTTCTAGGCTCAATCTTAGGGGGCAGGACTTGTTTGTCTTTTAAAAAGGCGATCAGAAAATCTAATTCTTGTTGGGCTGTAACTGCTGGCACGCTCCATTTGCTGATCTGGGCTCCCGTGTTAGAGTTAAAGCCCAAATAATACGCCCCCCCGCTCACCACAAAGAGCAACACCATGGGCAGAAAAAAAGACACTCACATAGGCATGGAAGACATAGGCTAGACCCATAGAGGATTTGCGTTTCATCTGATGATGTGGCTAGCAAATTTAGAAAAATTATCCAAAATCAACCCGCCCTTGCGAAAGCCCAACCCGCATGCCTCATAGGCAAAAAAGACATTAGGTTGGTAGTAAAACTCCCCAGCCTTATTGAGCTCGTAATATTCTTGGTAAATGGGCTTGTGGTTGCCATAAATCCCCTCACTTTGCGCTACAACCTGCCCGTTAGCATCCAAGATCGCCACATTCGCCCCCTCTCTGCCAAAGGCGACCTTTTTAACCTGTTTTTTTATTGCTGAGGGGCTCATAGCGGGTTTCTAACAATAAGGGGTGGTTAGGGTAGCGATCCCAAAGCACTTTTAAAAAGCGTTTGCTTTGGAAAAGCAGAGTATAAGCTGGGTTTAAAAAGATCGTGTTTTGATTCTCCATCATGGTTTGCATGATGGCAGCTAGCTCGGGCTCATCAATGGCGATATTCTCCCAAGGCACGAGCTTAAACAAATATTCGTAATTCACCCCCCCAAAAAACACGCCCTGATCTTTGTCAAACTGCACCTCATCGATGTAGGCAAAGTTACTTTCAAAACCCGCACTCCTAGCCGCATCCTCTAAAAATTTCGTGGTGCGTTCCTCCTCGCTACTCCCCTTAATGCAAGCAAAGAGAATCTTCCAGCCCTCATACATGTTTTCAAAGGCGCTGGTATCCCCATCTAAAGTTACCAGCCGTTTAAAATTCTCCACCAACGCCTCATGGATATTGTTGAATTGCAAATCCGCATCATAGCCATTGTATTTGAGTAACGCCCATTGCACCACCGCGCTTTCATAGAGCATGGTCGGTGTGTCCGCATTAAACTCCAACAATTTAATAGGCTTGCCATCTAAGCCCCCCGCCAAATCAAAACGCCCATAAATATGCCAATGCACCTCATTTTCCCAACTCTGCTTGATCAAGGGCACAATGCTATTAGGGATATCCAGCTCAAAAAAGCGATTTTCATCGATGATCGCTTGTGCGCTTTCTACAAACATCTCATAAAGCTCATTGCACGCCTCATAGTAGGCATCGGCTTCTTTTTGGCTCACCACCACCAAATCTTGGCTGATATAAGGGCTGTTATCCGTGTCTGTGTGCCAATCTAGCCCGATTTCCTCTAGGGCTTGCTGGCTTAAAGGGTCTAAAGTTTTAACTTGCATGCATTCTCCTTAAGAACTAGCACTTGGGGTAGAAGCACCCCCAGAGGGCGTGCTTGTTGAAGGTTTAAAAAATCCGCTTTTGCCCGCATTAGATGCAGGCGCGCTTGCTGGGCTTGAAGGGCTTTTAAAAGTGTTTTGGCTTCTTTGGTAGGCTTGTGGGGAGGTGTAGTTTCTTTGGGCATTTTGGTTGTAATTGGGGTTGTTAAACAGCTTGTTGCCAATATAGCTCCCCAAAATCGCCCCCGCCGCACTGCCCAAAATGGCTGCCCCAATGCCAAGCCCCGATCCGCCACCTTCAGCGGGGGGCTTGGTGAGCTGGCTGGTGCCATGGTCGATCTTGGCTTCCTCATCTTTAATGAGTTTTTGGATTTCCTCATCGCTTAGCATGCGTTCCTTGCCCTGCAAATCCCGCACCACAACCCGTGTCTTATCGCTAGGATACTCCTCTGCGACCTTGTAACTTTTATCCGCCTGCTCTTGTAAAATCACAAACGCCCCCTTTTTTAAGGCATTGCTGGTGTTGCTCTGCTCGGTGGGTTTTTGCTCGTGGCTATCTGAGCCCTTACAACCCGCTAAAGTTACCACCACGACCGCACTCAATCCCCCCACGATCGCATAATCTGCAATTTTTCTAAATGGTCGCTTCATCATGATCCTTTCTGCAAAATCCCATCATAGCATGTTTTGGTAAAATCAAGGAGCGACCCCCAACCAAGCCACAAATCTAAAAATTCACCACATAATTAGCAAAGAGGGCGATCACCCGCCTAAAATTTAAATTCATGGTGGGGTTATCTTTATTGGTAAAATAGGGCGTGTTGATGACAGGCACACGCACCCCCACTTCAAACCCATTATGCTTGCTAAAATTGCCACGCACCCCAAAATTAAAGGCAAATTGCACGAAACTAGGCGAGTAATGCGCCTTATTCCCCAATTTTTTAGCCACTTGCGCATAAGAATCCATCGTGTTGCATGTGATTGTCCCGCCACTATCACTAACCACATAATCCATCACCGGGCATGCCTTATTATCCCCCAAAAGCCACGAAGTCCCCCCCAACGCCACGCCCCCAAAGACCCCAAAAGAGCGTTTTGGGCTATCAAAAAAGTTAAAGAGCGCATCCATACCCGCACCATAGAATAAATCTGCCATCCCCCCATTGCGGATCGTGTAGCTCGTGGTCGTGCCATCGGCATTATTTTTGTAACCATATGGGTAACTATAACGCCCCCCTTGCGCGCTGAACATCACATAATAACGCAGACCAAAGCGTTTTTTCTTGCCCAAAAATTGTCTGTAGCCCAGCTGCAGATCGCCCCCAAAAAGGCTACCCGAGATCGCATCGGTGGTTGCGGTTTGGGCAGAGGGGACGGGGCTGGCAAAAACTTGAGTCTTCCCCTCTGAGCTCATGTAAGAATATTGGAAACCTAGAGCAAAATACCCGCTATTGCGTTCCGCACCCAAAGGGTTCAGGCATGCCAGAATACTGAAACCCAATAGAGAATGCTTCTAGGTTTTTTAGTTTATTGTAATCCAAAAAAAGCTCCTTAAAAAAGCAAAAATAATAAAAAATTATTAAAAATAACAATAACGCAATTTTAATAGACTTTGTCTAATTTGTCAAGGGCGATTAGGGCGCAGCTTAGGGGGTTTTAGGCATGCCAAATTTTGGGGCGGTAATGGGATTGCCCTTGTTGGACGCGCCCGATGATACGCAGTTTTAAGCGGTGTTTTTGGGCGAGTCGGTAGGCTTTGAGTCTGTGTCTAGGGGCTAGGCACAAGAGCATTTCATATTCTTCGCCACTCAAAAAGGCGCGTTTGTGGGGTGGGTATAGGGGGTTGTGGATTTTGAAGGCTAGGCGGTTGGCTTTGGATAAGCGGTTACATTCCGCAAAGAGTCCATCAGAAATATCCATGCCCACATGCAAAATGGATCGCGCCTCGTGCATAAAGTGCGCACAGGCTTTTAATTGGGGGGCATAAAATTTAGAATGCCCAGACACTTTGCCCCCCCTTAAGAGCGTGTGCAAGGCTTGATAACTACCCCCTAGCGTGCCAGTGTGCATGATCAAATCCCCCTTGCGCGCCCCAACCCGATACAAGGGCTTGGCACAGCAGGCTAGCAAACTCACGCTTAGGCTCAAAGCTTGCCCCACAATGGTATCCCCCCCGATCACACGCACGCCAAATTCCAAACAAGCCCGCTTAATCCCCTTGATGAGCGCTCTCATTTCAGTAGGTGTTATATTTTTGGGCAAGGTTACACCCAAGAGTGCATATTTAGGCACAGCCCCCATGCTGATCGCATCGGAGATATTCACGATCAAGGCTTTATAGCCAATCTGTTCGCAACTAAACCATTCTCTTTTAAAATGCACGCCCTCGCTAAAGAGATCCAACACCAAAACCACATTTTTTAGGCAGGTTAGCCAACACCACGCCATCATCCCCGATCCCCTGCGTGATCGCGTCTTTTTTTGCAGAGTCTCCAAAAAAATAACGCTCAATGTCCAAGTTAGGCTAATTTCATGCTCATATCCACCCACACCGCTTGGTGGATCAACGCCCCACTACTGATCGCATCCACCCCGCTTTGGGCGTAGGCACGCACGCTCTCTTGGGTGATATTCCCGCTAGCCTCCAAGAGCACTAAGGGGTAATGCGCATTTCTAAAGGCGACCACCTCTTTTATCTCGCCAACACCCATGTTATCACACATGATAATATCCGCCCCCAATGCCATGATCTCTTGAGCCATCTTTACGCTGGTGCATTCAATTTCAATCTTGGCTGTCCATGGAATGCTGGCGCGTGCTTGTTGCATAAAACTTTTGAGATCGCCAATGTGGGCTAAATGCGTGTCTTTGAGCATTAAAGCATCATCTAGCCCTAAGCGGTGGTTTCTAGCCCCCCCATTGCGCACCGAATACTTTTCAAACACCCGTAAAAGCGGGCGGGTCTTGCGGGTGTCTAAAAGTTGTATGGGCAAATCTTGGATCAACTTCACATAGCGTGCGGTTTGGGTGGCGATTCCGCTGGAGTGTTGCAAGATATTTAAGATCACCCGTTCTAATTTCAAAAGCAGGGCAAAATCGCCTTGCAACTCTAAGATCACTTGTTGGGGGCTAAAGCTCTGGCTATCATGGACATGCCAAGTGCCTTGAATCCCCATCCACTCCAAGAGCTCTTGGATATAAAGTTGCCCGGATAACACCCCAGCCCCCTTAGCCAGCACGCATGCTGGCACCTCTAAGGACGGGGCTAGGCGTTCAAACAAATCCCCCGATCCCAAATCCTCTTGCAAACACGCCTTTAAAAAGTCTAAAATCTGTGTGTCTTTCATGAGAGCTCCAGCATGCGATCTAATGCCACTTTTGCCCACTTGGCGACCTCAGCATCTACTTCGATGCGGTTATAGGCGCGGTGGTTTTTATAGGCTTTCAACACCTCAAAGAGATCGCCCAAAGTGGTTTCATTCATGGTCGGGCATTCTGGCAAAGTGCTAGAGAGCACATAGGTATTTTGCGCGCGTAGGCGTTTGACTAGATTAAATTCTGTGCCCACAGCGACCTTTTGTTCTAAGGGCAAGGAGCGCACAAATTGGATAATTTGGCTGGTTGAGCCCACAAAGTCGGCTAACTCCACCACGCTAGGATCGCACTCGGGATGCACCACGATTAAAATATCGGGGTATTTTTCTCTAAAAAAAGCCACATCGCTAGGCTTAAAAAGCTGGTGCACGGCACAAAAGCCATTATAACAAATCACATCGGCTTGTAAAATTTGCTCGGGGCTATCTAGCCCCAAGAGGGCACTTTTAAGGTTATGGGCGCGCGCTAAATTCATCCCCAAGCAACGATCGGGTAGAAAGAAGATTTTTTGCCCCTTTTTTTGGGCATAATCAAAGATTTTAGAGGCGTTTGCGCTGGTGCAAACCAGCCCCCCTAAAGCCCCGACTTTGGCTTTTACCCCCGCACTGGAATTAATGTAGGTGATGGGTAAGACATCGTTAATACCTAGTTTTTGGAGCATGTGCATGCTTTGATCAAAGTAGCTACTATCAATCATCCTAGCCATCGAACAACAAGCCAACTTAGGCATAATAACCTCTTTTTGGGGGGCTAAGATTTTCACACTCTCGCCCATAAACCCCACCCCACAAAAGACGATCAAATTTTGCGGGCTAGTGCTCGCCCGTCTGGCCAACTCGAGGCTATCGCCCGTGATCTGGGCTAGTTCTACAATCTCATCTTTTTGGTAAAAATGCGCCACTAGGAGGGCATCTAGATCGCCAAGCAACTTTTGCACGCTTTGGGCTAAATCTTGCATGGTCTAACCTCAATCCAAAGTCGCAATATTAGTGCCATAGAGCACTTTTTGACCCACTAAAGGTAAGGGCGTGCTGTGTGCCACAAACAGGACAATGCTAGAACCCATCTCAAAACGCCCCAACTCTGCCCCCTTCTCTAGCACAATGGGCGGATCGTAGCGGTAAATTTGGGGTTTGGGGTGGATTTTGGCATTGGTTTGGATATTGGGATCAAAATTAAGCACAATCTGCCCCACATTGAGCGCGCCTATAGCCACAAAATAGAGCAAAAAGCCCCGATCATCTTGGGCGATCACCACCACCCGTTCGTTACGCACAAAAACATTAGCATGTTTGTTTAAAGCGCGTTGCCCCACACTCAAAAGTTCCCCGCAAAAGTGGCGTGTCTCTAGGATTTTGAGATTACATGGAGCATGGAAGCGGTGGTAATCTTTGGGGGAGAGATAGAAGTTAAAAAAGTGGTAATGATCCTCTAAGGGCTGTTCTAACCCTAAGAGTTCATAGACGCTATAAGCCATGCCCTTAATTTGCAAGGCTTGTTGGTGCTCTACTTGCCCACAAGCGGTGATCACGCTATCACTGGGCGCATTTAAGATCTTAGGATCGCTATTTAAGGGTCTTGGGGTTTGCAAAGCACGGGTGAAAAGGGCGTTTAGAGTGGGGTAGGACTCTAGGGGTGCAAAGCCAGTTAGATCGATGTTAAATAAACGCACATAAACTAGATTAATCACCTTTTGCACGGGCGTGGGGAAGGCATGGCGGGCAAACTTGCCAAAGAGCCTTGAGAGGGTATTGCTATTTGCCATGTCAAATATCTGCCAGCTTTAGGATAAATTCGATCTGCCCCTTGCTGCTCCGCAACTCTTTAGCAATGGAATCCACGCTCCAGCCTTCTTTATACATTTTAATGACCTTTTTTTCATCAATATCATCGTTGCTGGGCGTGAAGTGCCCCAGCTCTTTAAACTTGTTTTCTAAGACGATGATCTTTTCTTCCAAATAATCCCGCTCTTTGTGGATACTATCTTGGATTTCTTGGAGATGGTTATAAAGATTAGACAAACTCGCATTGAGATTATCATTGACCGCATCTTTCACGCTGGCACTCATGCTAGAGGCGTTAAACTCGGCTTGTAACTCGCTCTCTTGAATCCATTTGCGGATTTTATAAATTTCTTGGTTGATCGCATCGAGGGCTTTTTCAAGTTGCTTGGTCTTGTTGGCAAATTCTTTATCCTTGATATAGCTATAAGCTATCAAGCAAGCAAAGACCAACACCACCACCCCGCCGATAATCCACATTAACACATCAAAACTCAATTGCATGCACGCCCCTTAATCCGCTTTTTTTAAACTTTCTAATTCTCTCTTGGCAATGAAACCATCAAAATCTTTTACATCTCTAGGGTGCATGCGTGTGATGTGGAGCAAGTGCGAATCAAAAGCCCTTGCTATGATGGGGATACGCTTATAGGGCATGTGGGGGAGTTTAAAACGCATGTAGTAAGTTTGGGAGGGCTCAAAATTAGCCTGATTTGTACCCAAAATGCCATGCCCTAAAACTTCTAAGGTGCTTTGGGATTCTAGGGGTAAATAGTTTATCTGTTGCTCGTTCATCATTTGCTCTAGGTGGTTGAGTTTGGCATAAATCTCAGAAAGAGCCCTTAAGATCACATCCTCGCGATCCTTGCCATAGAAAACCTCCCAATTAGGGGCTTGGATTGCGCCTAAAGAGCCCAAATTTTCATATTCGCTTGCATGCACCTCTTGGTAGGGCGCGTATTCTACAACCAAAGAACAAGCCACCAAGCGGGTAAAATGCCCATGTTGGTTGCAAAGTTGCTTAAAGTGCCCCAAATCCAAGCCGCACACCCCGATCGATGAGGATAAAGATCAAAAACACCACCCCCAAATACCCATTAAACACAAAAAAGGCTTTGGGGATATTTTCAAAATCCTTAAAAACCAACCATTGTTCGTAAAGCAAAATCCCCAAATTCACCAACACCCCCACATACGCCACCACCCCCAAATGCGCGCTATAAACAAACCCCACCCAGCACAGCACCGCCAAAAGATGGCTTAGACGTGAGAGCCAAAGGGTTTTTTGTGCCCCAAAGATGGCAGGCACGGAGTATAGCCCCTCTTGCTTGTCAAACTCCATATCTTGCAAGGAATAGAGCAGATCAAAACCGGCTACCCAAAAGACCACCCCCAAAGCCAGCCACACACTCCACAAGGGCACAGACCCCAAAATCGCCACCACGCCCGCAATGGGGGCTAGCCCCAAGCACACGCCCAGCACCCAATGCGCATAATAGCTAAAACGCTTCATGTAAGAATACCCCCCCAAGATCAACAAAAAGAAAAAGGAGAGTTTGAAGGCTAGGGCATTGATCATATAGCTCACCCCCACAAAGAGCAGGGCATTAGCCACACAAAAGATCAGCTGGGAGAAAACCCCCAAGCTCCCATTTACGCTGGGGCGATCTTTGGTGCGGGCGTTTTTGCGATCAAATTTGCGATCTGCAAGGCGGTTAAAGCCCATCGCAAAGTTGCGCGCGCTTAGCAGAGCCAAGCCACACAAAAGCAAGAGCCAAAGCCCCTTTACAAAACCCACATGCGCTTGTGCCCATGCCACCACGATGGCTATCAAAATGAACATGCCAGAAAAAATGGTGTGCTCGATGGCGACTAACGCACCAAAGAGCTTGAGTTTGCCCCACATGCTAGCCTTTCTAAAAATCCCTATTCTAGCAATAAAAATCAATAAACAACACGCAGGGCTAAGAGAGCAAAGAGTCCCAAACCCACCACATAAAGCCCGATATAAGCCCACTTATAACGCATGGCTAACAAAGAGAGACTCACATACAGCCCCAAGAGCCACTTAGGGGTCAGATAGTCCAAAGTGGGGATGTGCCACTCTAGGGCTTTTAGCAAGTAAGGATCAAATACACCCCCCAAGCCTAGAGCATGCAAAATAAGCGTTAGGGGAAAAAAGATCACAAAGACAAAGGCTAATAGGATCGCACTGAGTTGGTAGAGGCTAAAGGGGCTAAAGAAGGCATGCACGATGGGGAGCATGTGGAGGAAAATCACGCTATTAAACAAGAGGGCATAAAGCCAAGCGGGCATTTTGGGGGTGTATTTGATAAACAAAAAAATATAGAACACCCCGCACACCGACAAAATGAAGCCCACATGGCGGATCAGGTTTGGGAAGAGGGCTAAACCCACCAGCACCACTAATAACAAAAAACGCAAAGCTCAATAATTCCACCCCGCTAAAAAAGAGCGCAAACGCCCCCACAGCCATCACAAAGGCACGCAAAAATGAGGGCTGGAAGTCTAAAAGCACCAAATAAACCCCCATAACAAGCAAGACCAGCACGCCCAAATCATAGGTGCGGTTGCGGTAGGGGAAATAGCGTTGTTGTAAAAAAGTGTAGGGGATTTTAAAGAGGGCATAAAAAAAAGGCACTCAGAATCCCTAAATGAAACCCGCTAATGGCGATGATGTGGCTAATGCCTAGCCCCACGCTCACTTGGCGGGTGCGTGTATCCAAAGAGTCGGCTAAAAATAAAGTATTGTAGAAATTGCCCATCAGTGGATTTTGGTGTTGGGCGTTAATCAAGGTGCGTAGGGGGTTTTTATAATCCTTAGAGGGGCTTAGGGTCAGATAAAAGATGTGGAAATAACAGCTTTTTAAAAACTCCCAAAAGGAACATTTTGCCATCTTGCCATAGGCTTGCACAAAAGCGTAGGTCAAGTCCTTGATATCCTCTTTGCTGGTGGTGTAAAAGAGATTGCCATGCGGGTCTTTGAGCTTGAGGACATAATAGGGCTGGGGACCCTTAGCATATTGCAAGATCACTTGGGCGTGTATTCTTAGGGGTTTTTTGCCTAAAAATGCTTGGTATTGGGTGTATTTATAGCCCAGTGAGAGGGAAAAAAGGGCAAGCAAGAGAAGGCATGCCCCCAACCAATCGCGTTTATTTTGTAAGAGGGGCTGGGCTAAAGAATGCGTTTTCAGTGTTGGATGGGCACAAGGGTCATGGACTCGTTAGGGGCAGGTTCAGGCGCACTGGAAACAAACTCTGACATGTTTGGCATCGTTGTTTCAGGTTCATAAGAGGGCTGTGGTCCTGACATGGTCGTTTCAGGCATGTTCATGTTGGTGGGTTTTTGATCGCCCTCTTGCTCGATGCGATCTTCAAAACGGGTATAAGCCTTGTTAAAACCCACTTTAATCGTCCCAATGCTCCCATTCCGATTTTTAGCCAAAATGATCTCAGCATCCTCCACCCCATTATTTTGCCCAAACTCCAACTTACACTCATCGCGAAATTGCTTCTCTAGCTTTTTTAAGCTCCTCAGTCTTGCCTTCTTTGCGCATTTTGGCTAGCAGTTCGTTTTGGGCGCGTTTTTTATAGATCGCATCGCGGTATAAAAACAAGACCTGATCGGCATCTTGTTCGATCGCCCCGCTCTCTTTGAGATCGGAGAGGATGGGGCGTTTATCCTCACGGCTTTCTAGGGAGCGATTAAGCTGGGAGAGGGCTAGAATGGGAATATCTAACTCTCTAGCCAAAGTCTTAAGCCCCCTAGAAATTTCGGCAACTTGCTCGTGGCGTTTGAGATCGCCTCGATCCCCGCTCATCAGTTGCAAATAATCCACAATGGCAATGGTGATCTCAGGGTGCTGGTTTTTGAGCTGGCGTAATTTGGAACGCACATGCTGGATGGTTAAAACACTGCTATCATCAATGAACAAGGGCTTTTGGGCGATGTTTTGCGCGCTCCTAGAGAGACTCTCCCAAGCGGGGTCTGTCAAATTCCCCATTTTGAGGTCATGCAGGTGCAAGATAGACAATGAGGAGAGCAAGCGCATCATCAACTGCTCCCCGCTCATCTCCATGCTAAAGATCGCCACGCCCTGATTGTGGGTTAGGGTGGTTTGGGCGATATTGAGCACAAAGCTGGTTTTGCCCATCGAGGGTCTAGCCCCAATCACCACCAAATCCCCCTTTTGAAACCCCCCTGTGTATTCGTTGAGTTGGCAAAAACCCGTATCCAAACCCGTAACTTTATTATTGCCCCTGAGTTTAGCCTCTTCAATCATCTTCATGGTGTTATAGACAATCTGTGCAACGGGTCTAAAACTCTTCTTGGCATCTTGGATGGAGATTTGATATAAGGTGCGTTCCACCTCATCTAAGATCATGGAGCTGGGCTTGTCTTGGGAACATTGCTCTCTGATCTCAATGCTGAGTTGCAATAAGCGTCTGTGGATTGCCGCCTCTTGAATGGCGCGGATATAAGCCTCTAGGTTGGCAATAGAAGAGGTCGCCATGATTTGGGCTAGTGCCTCCCGATGCGTTTTGTGGTCGCTGTGTTTGAGTAACTCTCTGTCTAAGAAAGACGCATCAACGGGTTTTTTGGCATTATAAAGCGTGCCACAGAGGCTAAAAAGCAAGCGGTGGCTAGGATAAAAAAAGTCATCGGGCTTGAGCATCGAGGCAAAATCCTCGTATTTATTGCCCTCCAAAAGAGTCGAAAATACCGCTCTTTCCATCATGATCAAATTTTCTTGGGAAGTGTTTGTGTAGGTCATGGGGCTAACTCTCTTAAGCACTTGATGAGTTCTAAGGGCGTGAGGGCAAAGGAGCAAAATTGACTGCCAGCTAGGGCGTGGGCTAGGCTAGCATGGATACTGGCATCTAATAAGCTATAACCCTGTGCCAAGAGCGCAGCGATCATGCCACTCAGCACATCCCCACTCCCCGCCTTAGCCAGCACGCTACTGCCTAGCGTGTTGATGTAAATATGCCCATTATAGGCAATGAGCACATTTGCCCCCTTTAAGAGCAAGACCACATGCGGGTAGGCTTGGCTAAAGGCTAGGGCATAATCTAGTTTGGCTTGCAATAACTCTGGCATGCCCACCTCAAAGCCCACCATGTGCAAGAGGGATAAAAACTCTTTGGGGTGGGGGGTGAGCACCAAATCATAGGGCAATTCTAATAAATCCTTAAGCAAGGGGCAATAAAAACATGTCCGCATCGATCACGCATGGGCCTTGTTGGAGCATTTGCTCCAAGCAACTAGGCACACTCTGCCCCAAACCCATGCCAATGGCAAAGGCATTTGCTTGGGGTGGCACATCTGGGGCATACATAATCTCTAAGGGCTTGCTATGCTTTAAAAACCCCTCGCCTAAAACGCTCACCATCCCCGCCCCAAAAGCCAACGCACTTAAAGCACTCAGCAAGCCCGCTCCGCTTTGTTCGCCCACAAACACGCCCACATGCCCAAAATACCCCTTATGCGTGTTCTGTTTGACTCGCAAGGGCAGGTTGAGATCGCTTTTTTCCAGCAAAAAAAGCGGGCTTTCACTCTCATAAAGCCCCCGCCCCACGCCCAAATCCCCCACGAGCACCTCGCCCACAAAATCCTTAGCCACATCGCTAAAAAGAGCCCACCCCAAAGCCCCCATACTCACACTCACATGCGCTTTAAAAGCCACAGAACCCACACACCCCCTAGAGTCTATCCCGCTAGGCACATCGCAAGCCAGCTTAAAGCCCTCTAAGGCGTTCATTTGTGCGATGAGTTCTTGATCTTCTTTGCTCAAATCCCCCTTAAAGCCCGATCCAAAAAAGACAATCCACCAACACGCTACAAGGTTGCAAGCCCAAAACCATCTCCACTTGGGCGGCTAGGGCGCGTTGGTATTGGATTTGGCATAGGGTGCTTTTAGGGGCTTTGGGGGCATAGACACGCACGCTATAAGCACTCCCCTTAAGCTGGCGTGCTAAGGCATACCCATCGCCCCCATTATCCCCACCCCCACACACGATCAACACCTCTTGGGGGGCTTTAACCCGTGCTAGAATCACCTGCTTTAAGGCATTAGCGGCATTTTCCATGAGCAACTGATCGCTTAGACCATAGAGCACCTGTGCGCGGTTGTCTAGCTCCCTTTTATCCAAAAAGATTGGTTGCACGCTAGCCCCTATTGCACCTTGCGCTCAAAGTCGCCCTTATCAGTCACAATCTTGATCTCTAGGAATTGGGAGGGGGCGCATTTGAGTTCGTAGGCACTTTCTTGGGAATATTTGAGGCGGTAGTTAAACAAGGGCTGTTTTTTGAACTTGTCCTTGAAGTTGTCGCCTATTTTTTTGGTGATGTTGCAAGAATTGCCACGATTGATGATAATATCCTCAACCAACACCGGCTCATTATTTAAGGAAGTGATACGCATGTAGGTGCGTTTGATCATGCCCTCCATCATCTTCCCCCCCACAGGGCGGTAAAAAACATCAAATTTCAAATCGTGGTTGGGTTCAGCCACCAATAAGCCCGCCCCTAAAAGCCAAAATGCGATATTTTTTAACATGTTGATCCTTTGTTTCTAATGTAGATTGGCGATCATAACAAACCTAGACAAACTCAAGCTTGTAGTTCTTTGTCAAACTCAACTTGTAAGGCTTTGGTGAAAAAGGGGGTGTAGGGTTGATTGGGGGGTAAATTCTCTTGGAAGTGCAATAAAGTATTAAGATAATCCTCTTTGAGCAAATGCCCCTTACTCAGTTCGTATTTCAAATAAAGCCAATAGGTGTTGAGCACATCGCTTTGGCAATAACTATCAATTTGCTCTAATTGCCCTGCATGGTAGAGCACATGGACTTGATCCCCGCTCACATCGTATTTACCCGGCAAGCCACACAACGCACAAACCCCATTTAAATTCAGGTTTTTCAGCCCGCTAAATTGCGTCAAACTATCTAGCAAATCCGTATGAAACGCCTCGCTATAGCGTTGGCGGTAGTTCTCCCATTTGTTTTTATTACGGGCTTGGTTTTCTTGCTCGTAAAATGCATGCGCGTCCAAATTATGGGCTAGGGCTTTGAGCATGATCAAGGGCAGATCAAAGTGCCGCCCATTGAAAGTTACTAACTTGGGCTGGTGCTTGTTGAAAAATGCCAAAAAATCGGCAATTAAGCCCTTTTCGCTCTTTTGGGCAAGCTGTTTGCCAAAATTACCCACCTTTTTAAAATGCCCGTAGTCATCGGCGATCACGCTGGCAATGGAAATCACTTTATGCAGATACAAAGGTAAAAAGGCTGTCCCACTTTGCTCCTTTTGCCACTCAAAAGCCTTTTGGCAAATCTCTAAGTCATTGGTAGCCCCCATACACATTTGCGGGTAATGCTCCTCAATTAAGGCAACATCGGGCACACTTTCAATATCCAACACGCAGATCATAACCGCCCCTTAAGTTAGCTGTATTAAAATGCCTATTTTAAGATTTTTGGGCTTAAAAAGGACATCTATGGTTGTAACGCGTTTTGCGCCCTCACCCACAGGGCATTTACACATCGGCGGGCTAAGAACGGCACTTTTTAACTACCTTTGGGCTAGAAAAAATGGCGGGAAATTTTATTTACGCATTGAGGATACCGACTTCAAACGCAACTGCCAAGAGGCGAGTGAGGCGATTTTAAAAGCCTTTGCGTGGGTGGGGCTGGATTTTGATGGGGAGATTGTCTATCAATCCCAACGCTTAAAAGTGTATCAAGAGCATATCCAACACTTGCTAGACACGGGCAAGGCGTATTATTGCTACATGGACAAGCAAGAATTAGAGGCTCTAAGAGAGGCACAAAGGGCTAGGGGGGAGACTCCCAGATATGATCGGCGTTACCGCGATTTTAAGGGCATACCCCCGCATAACCAACCCGTGGTGCGCATTAAAGCCCCTTTAAGCGGTGCTATTTGTTTTGATGATGGGATCAAGGGGGAGGTGGTGGTGCAGGCTCAAGAATTAGATGATTTTATCATTGCACGGGCAGATGGCACACCCACTTATAATTTTGTGGTGAGTGTAGATGATGCCTTAATGGGGATCAATGTTGTTATTCGGGGCGATGATCACTTGAGCAACACGCCCAAACAATTAATTTTATACGAGGCACTAGGCTTTACACCCCCCAAATTCTACCATGTGCCCATGATTTTTAACGAACACGGGCATAAACTCAGCAAACGCGATGGGGCAATGGGGGTGATGGATTATCAGGCTTTGGGCTATCTTAAAGAGGGGTTGCTCAACTTCTTAGTGCGTTTGGGCTGGAGTTACAAGGATCAAGAGATTTTTAGCTTGGCTGAAATGATTAACTTGTTTAACCCCGATGATCTCAATAGTGCGCCTAGTTGCTTTAGTTTGCATAAACTCGATTGGCTCAACGCCCATTATATCAAGCAAAGCCCCACAGACCAGCTCAAAGCTCTTTTAAAAGATTTTGATTGCAAGCCTTTAGAAAAATTACCCCCCTTCAAGCAAGAAGTGTTGTTGCAAGCCCTAAAGGCTAGGTGTGCCACCCTCAAACAAATGGCACTCAGCATACAAGAGATTTTAACCCCCCCTAGCACCTATGAGCTTGATAAGCTTAAAAACTTAGAGAGCGCATACAAAGCCCTAAAACCCTTGAGATTTGATCTCAATTGTTTTAGTAGCCCAGAGAGTTTGGAGGATTTTTTACATGCTTTTATGCAAGAACATGGGCTTAAAAGTGCGGCTTTGATGTTGCCCTTGAGATTAGCCTTGCTAGGCAAGGCTGGGGGCATTGGGCTAAAAGATGCTCTCTTTGTCCTAGGGGATCAAGAGAGTCAAAAACGATTAGAAGCCCTTTTAGTTGTGGTGGGCGCGGACAAAATCCACTAATTGGCGGGTGTCAATGCCAATGGTAACAAATTGTTGGAAAGTGGTGTACCACTTGCCCCCATGCCCATTCAAGCTATGCCCATCGCCCCCGCCCATGAAGTTAAAGAAAGCGTCCGCACGCACACTTAAGAATTTGTTTTTATAGACATAATAAAGGGCAATGCGTTCAAAGTTGGGGGCATGGTACCATGGCAAGCCCGTATAGAGCGCACGCCCATAGGTGGCATAAAACTTCATTTGGGGCTTATCAGAGAAGTAGTATTTGTTATAAAATCCAAAGCCCTTATATTGTATCTCGAAGTCAAATTGCCCCCCAAAGCTATTATACCACTGGCTAGGACCGCAACGATTGCCTGAGCGCACGCAATAATGTTCCTGTTCGCTCATTGTGCCAAAAGCCACCGAGAGCTTATCCAAAAAGGGGGCAAGCCGTTTTAAATCGCTTTTGATATAGCCATAGTAATAAATGCGATCGAGCACCGTGGGGTTAGAATAAACACCGGGTTTGCCAGCCTCGGGTTGCCCGGCGGCATAGGGGTAACCATTGGGCCATAGTGGGTCTTGTCCGCGCATGGCTGGATCGGGGTTGCCCCCAAAGGGATAAGGATCGCCCATGCTATAAGAACTGGTGTTGTGGAAAGCCACAATGCGCCCCCCAAAGCCCAAATAGCCCTTTAAAAACGACCACTCAGAAGCCCCAAAGTAGAGCATTTGATTCATGTTGTAATGGTTGGCGGCGTATTTCTTGCCACCAATGTTGTTCCAGTTACGCCCCCCATACCAGTCAATGATGAACTCCGCCCAGCCATTCCACCAGCGATTAGGGTTGTAAGCAGGTTTATATTGGAACATCGCCCCTCTAACGGTGGGGTCTTTAAACCAAAAGAGCTTTTTAAAGGCGGCTAAAGGGTAGGATGCCATTGTGTAGGTTCTAGGGATGATGCCTACATACGCCCTAAAGTCCTTGCCGACCGCACTATAATACATCGTAACCCCCCAAGAATAGGGGAAGTAGCTATAATGGGTGTGCAAATTTTGGATAAACCACCCCCCAAACATGATGGATTGGTGCTTGTCAAATTGAATCCCAATCTCAGGCATGATTCGGTTTTTCATATTAACAAGACTATTCCAATAAGGGTTATCCTTGCCCGCTAGGTTATAGGTGAAGCTCATAAACTTGAGATCGTAAGCAAAGCTAGCCGCCTGCAAACCCGTGCTCAAAAGCCCACAGAGAACCACGCTACATGGCAACACTCTTTTTAATACTTTAAAACCTTTCATCACACGCCTTAAAAATGGAATTACAAATGAAACTATATATGCCATTTAATAAAATAAACCTTAAGATAATGTATCATGTCTTCCTATTCTTTTTAGTAATCTTTTAGACTAATTGTTTCATAAATGCCTAGTTTTAGTTGCACGGCTCCAACAAGCACCAATCTAGCCTCTTGTTCTAATTGCAAAAGGTGTTACCCCCATTTGGGGGCGTTTTATTCTGCTCCCCTAAGGCTTAAATCTCCCCATACAAGAGCTTTTCTCTCAATACTCCAAATGGTGCGCTGGAGGGTATTTTTGCTACTCTGAGCCTCTGGATTTGTTCCAAATACCACTTTTACTCTTTAGCTTGGAGCTGTGGGAAGTATGTTACAATGTGCCCAATCTATCAAAAGGTATTGCATGCAATCTTTAGCCTTAAGCTCCCAAGACCTGCCCACACTCCAAAACATGGCAACCACTTTGCGTTTTTTGTGTGCCGATATGGTGCAACAAGCCAATAGCGGGCATCCGGGCGTGGCGATGGGGTTAGCCGATGTGGGGGTGGTGCTAGGTTTGCACCTAAAAATCAACCCTAAAAACCCGGCATGGCTTAATCGGGATCGCCTTATATTTAGTGGCGGGCATGCCAGTGCCCTAGCTTATGCGCTCTTACATCTGTGGGGGTTTAATATCAGTTTGGAGGATTTAAAAGCCTTTAGACAACTCAATTCCAAAACCCCCGGGCATTTAGAATACAAGCACACAGAGGGCATTGAGATCACCACTGGACCTCTAGGACAGGGGTTTGCTAATGCTGTGGGCTTTAGCATGGCAAGCAAGTTAGCCCAAGAGATGCTGGGTGCAGAGATCATCAATCACAAGGTCTATTGTCTGTGTGGGGATGGGGATTTGCAAGAGGGCTTGAGCTATGAGAGCGCATCTTTAGCCGGGCATTTGGGGCTTAAAAATCTCATTGTGATCTATGATAGCAACGCCATCACCATTGAGGGGGATACTAATCTAGCCTTTAGCGAAGATGTGGGGTTGCGCTTTAAAGCACAGGGCTGGGAGGTGTTAAGCTGTGATGGGCATGATTTTTTAGACATCGATCGGGCTTTAAGAGAGGCACAAGGGAGCACTAAACCCACGCTCATCATCGCTAAAACCACCATCGGCAAGGGGGCTTTTGGCTTGGAGGGGAGCTCTAAGGTGCATGGCGCGCCTTTGGGCTTGGAGGTGTTGCAAAACTCTAAGCAGGCTTTAAACTGGGAGCACCCCCCTTTTTATGTCCCTAAGAGTGTCGCCATGCATTTCCACATGGAAAAAAACGAGGTGTGGGAGCGTTTGTGGGAGCAAAAGCTCACCCCAAATATCCAAGAGCAGATCGCTCACTTGCAAGCCAAAGATTTTAGCCAAGTGGCTTACCCCACTTTTGAGGTCGGGCAACAAATCGCCACACGGGCAAGTAATGGCAAAATATTAAATGCGATCAGTCAGGCTTACAAAGGCTTTTTAGGCGGGAGTGCGGATTTAGCCCCCTCTAACAACACGACTTTAAGCCACCAGCAGGACTTTTCACCCACCCACGCAGGGCGTAATCTGCATTTTGGGATCAGAGAACATGCCATGGGGGCAATTTGCAATGGAATCGCTAATTATGGCTTGTTTGTGCCCTATTGTGCGACCTTTTTTGTCTTTAGCGATTATTTATGTGCCAGTTTGCGCTTGAGTGCGCTGATGGGTAACCAAGTTTTTTATATTTTCACCCATGATAGTATCGGGGTGGGCGAGGATGGTCCCACTCACCAGCCCATCGAACAGCTTAGCCACCTAAGAGCCCTGCCTAATTTCTATGTCTTTAGACCCATGGATGCAAATGAAAATGTCCTGTGTTGGCAAGTGGCTTTGAATCTTAAAAAAAAGTTGTGCTTTTGTGCTGAGTCGCCAAAACCTTGAGGTCTTGCCCATAGGCGATCTAGCCAAAGTGCAAAGGGGGGGGTATGTGCTCTATCAAAGCCCCCAGCCCGTGCAGATCACCTTAGCCAGTAGTGGGAGCGAGGTGCAAGTGTGCTTGCAAGCGGTCTCTTTGCTAGAGGCACAACAAATTGGGGTGCAAGTGGTGGGCGTGCCTTGCTTTGATTTACTCTTAGAGCAGGATCGTGCATATTTAGATGGGCTATTTGTGGGCAAGGTGTTAGCCATTGAGGCTAGCCGTGGTTTAGAGTGGTTTAGATTTGCCCATGCACTTGTGAATATGGAGAGTTTTGGCAAGTCCGCCCCGGGCTTGGTGCTCTTCAAACATTTTGGTTTTAGCCCCAAGGCTATCGCTCAAAAAGCGCAAAGTTTGCTGGAGGGTTAGCTATGTCTGCTGGGAATATTTTGTATGTCTTTAGTAGCCGCCGTGCGTGCAATGCCTTTTGCGCCCAACAAGAGGACGGGTTTTTGCCCACCATTTGGAGCGTGTCAGAGTTTTATAGCCAAGTGAGCTATGTGCCCCATTTGCAAAAAAATCCCAGAGGGCGTGCGCCAAGTGCTCTTAATGCGTGCGATCCAGGAGGTGCAAGAAGAGGGCGTTTTAAAAGATTCAGAAAACTTGATCGTATTTGAAAAGACCTTTTTGGGGTATTTAGATGGGAGTGCCTTTGTAGCCCATTTTTTTAGCGAATTAGCCCAATTTGATCTTAACATCGCCCAAATCCCTAGCCAAGACACTTACGGGGATTATGCCTACCATTTGGAGATTTTGCAACGCATTTATGATCGCTACACCCAAGCCCTGCAAGCATGGGGTTTTTACGATCCGCTATTAGCCATTAAACCTATCTTGCTCCCCAGCGTGTTGCAAAAATTTAGCCACATCGAGTTTTACATGGAGGGCTTTTTAAATGCGCGCGAAAAGGACATGTTGTTTAAAATCAATGAGATTGTGCCCGTGATCTTACACACCGCTTGCGATCGCTACAACAAGGATTTTTTAGATTTTCTGCGCCTAGAATTGCAAATTAACCACACCTACGCACTGGATTTACGCGCCCTTGTTAGCGGGCAAAACCCCATTTTACACAGCACACACACCCCCTTTAATAAAGACAAAATCCGCATTTGGGGCTTTAATGAACGCATGGAACAAATTGGCTTGGCTTTAGCGCGCGTGCAAGAGTGGCTTAAAGAGGGCTTAGAGCCTAGCAAACTAGCCATCATCACGCCCAGCCCGGAGATGAATACATGGCTCAAACTCCTAGACATTAAGGGCAATTTGAATTTTGCCCGCGGGAAAGAAGCGCGCGTGATTTTTGAGCCCTATTTAAAAGCCCTTGAAAATTTGGCACCAGACCCGCATAGCTCCAAGCCCCCCCTAGAGCAACTCCAACAAGCATGCCAACAATGTTTGCACGAGGCTTATAGCACCCCCCCACATAAGCTCCAAAGTTTTAATGAGGAGTTTATACGCACCTATGCCCCCATCCAAGCCAGCCTAAAGGGCTATGGGTTTAAAGACTTGCTAGAACTTTATATGCGTGCTCTCAAGGATTTACGCATTGATGATGTGGGCGGGGGGAAGATCAAGGTGTTAGATGTGCTAGAAACTAGGGGCTTGCACTTTGAACATGTGGTGTTGTTGGATTTTAACGATCACCTCGTGCCCCATATCAAGGATCACGATCTCTTTTTAAACACCCCCACCCGCCAACGCCTCAAAATCCCCACCTTGCAAGATAAATTGAACCTCAAAAAGCACTATTACTACCAGCTTTTGCAAAATAGCGCCCAAGTGGATATTGCCTATAGCCAAGCCAATAACGGCACTTATTCTAAGATGATCTTAGAGCTCCAATTACTTAATCGTTGCCAAAACAAAAACAGCCCGCCCCCCTTCAAACTCTTCCCCAACCCCCGCACACGCCATTACCAAGAGGAAAAAATCACCACCACCATCCCTGCTGGTTTTACATGGAGTGCGACCAAGTTCAACGACTTGAGCGCGTGCAAACGCCGTTTCTACCTCAAATACATCAAAAATTATGCGCCCACGCCCACAGAGGGTTTCAACATGGGGACATTCTTCCATGAGATTTTATACCAGCACTACAGCACCCACCCCACAACCCCCATCACCCAAGCGCACATGCAAAACTACCTCCAGCAACGCCTCGAAAATCTAAGCCCATTAGAACATTTAAATGTCAAGCTGAGTTTGGAGAAAATGGGGGCGTTTTTTGTGGAGGAACAAAAAAGGTTAGCCAGTGGCAAGGTCTTGGCGTGTGAAAAAACTTTTTCCTTCTCTTGGCATGGGGTTTTGATCAATGGGCGCATCGATCGCATCGATCAAGGCGTAGATGGGTCGTATGCCATCTTGGATTATAAGTTTAAATCCAAAGTGAGCGTGGATAAGGACCTAGATAGCCCCAAGGGCTTAGATTATCAGTTGCTGATTTACCAACTTGCTGCCCCCTCTTTGGGATTAGCAGGTCAGATTAAAACCGCATTTTACGATCTCAAAACAGGCGCGCTTGTGCCAGAAGACCTTGAGATATTGCAGGGCAAGCAAGAACGCTTGGAAGCCTTATTAGGGGATTTGGATCGTGAGGTGGATTTTGCAAAAACCCCCTTTAGGCAGAATTGCCAATTTTGCCCCTATGTGGATATGTGTGGCAATGAGGAGGGGGCATTAAAATAGGGTTTGGGCTCTTTTACGCCCTCTTATTTATTCTATTCTTAACCACTTGGTTTGGGGGCGGCGGGCTGGTAGGGGCTATAGGTCAAGAGGTCGCGCGCTTTAACGCCCATTACTTTGGCTATGTGGGCTATCTCAATGTCTTTTATCTTTATTATGTGGCAACTCTTGTGCGCGATCCCACGCTTAAAGCCCTAGAACACTTGTTAGCCAGCCTAATCGCCTTTTTGACTCTCTTATGTATCCAAGCTTTGATCTTCCAAAAGGGTATGGTGGGCGTGATCTTGGTCGGGACCTTAAAAGTCTATATCGGGTCTTTGGGGGTGTGGGTGTGTGTGTTGGGTATGGGGGTATGGGCGTGGGCGGTGTTGATGCCTAACACCTACCAAGCCTTTAAAACATGGCTTTATCAGTTTGGCTTGCAAGCCCCCGCAAGGCTACAAAAAGGTCTCAAACTCCTAAACAATGCGCTAAAAAAACTTCTTTGAGCCCAAGCCCAGCCCCTTAAAAACTTGGCAAGCCCAAAAACCCCCCCCCAAGAGCCCCCCCCCAAGAACAGCCCCCCAGCCCCAGCCCC